>CAZPLW010000137.1:0-11570 GCA_964587315.1 uncultured Lysobacter sp. | reverse complement strand
GATGATATTGCGGATTGCCCGTGAGAAAGTAGGTCATCGCCAGGGCCTTACCCCCCGAAAGCCCAACCTCCAAAAGGTTGGGCTTTCGGCTTTCTGCACCCCCGCCTTGCGTCTCGGGTGCACCGGGCGATACGCTCAACGGCTCCAACCGCCCAGGAGAGAGCCGTGAAAGCCCGCGCCGCCGTCCTTCACGTCGTGGGGGCAACGCCGCCCTACGAGAAGAGCCAGCCCCTGCGCATCGAGGAGATCGAGATCGACCCTCCCGGGCCGGGCGAAGTGCTCGTACGGGTCCATGCGGCAGGGCTCTGCCATTCCGACCTGTCCGTCATCAACGGTGATCGGCCCCGCCCGGTTCCGATGGCGCTCGGGCACGAGGCCGCGGGCGAGGTCATCGAATGCGGACCCCTGGTGGCCGATCTCGCGCCCGGTGACCACGTCGTCATGGTCTTCGTACCGAGTTGCGGGCACTGCATCCCGTGCATGGAAGGACGTCCCGCGCTGTGCGAGCCCGGCGCCGCATCGAACACCGCCGGCACGCTCCTGGGAGGAGCGCGTCGCCTGTCGATGGGAGGCAGGCCGGTCCATCACCACATGGGCGTCTCCGCATTCGCCAATTACGCCGTCGTCTCGCGCCGGTCGCTCGTGAAGATCGATCCCGCGCTGCCGTTCGACGAGGCGGCGCTCTTCGGATGCGCCGTCCTCACCGGAGTTGGCGCCGTGGTGAACACGGCCAGGTTGAGTCCCGGCACCACGGCGGCGGTCGTGGGCCTGGGCGGGGTCGGAATGAACAGCGTGCTCGCGGCCGTGCTCTCCGGCGCACGCGTCGTGGTGGCCGTCGATCTCTTCGACGACAAGCTCCAGCTCGCGCGCTCCCTGGGCGCCACCCACACGGTCAACGCGCGCGCGCCGGACGCGATCGAGCAGGTCCGGGCGGCCAGTGGCGGCGGAGTGGATTTCGCCTTCGAGATGGCGGGCTCCGTGCAGGCGATGGAACTCGCCTACCGGGTCACCCGACGCGGCGGCACCACCGTCACCGCGGGCCTCCCGCATCCCGAGCACCGCTGGCCGGTCCAGCACGTCAACCTCACCGCCGAGGAGCGCACGGTGAAGGGCAGCTATGTGGGCTCTTGCGTGCCGCTGCGTGACATCCCTCGCTACATCGCCCTCTATCGCGAAGGCAAGCTGCCGGTGGACAAGCTGATGAGCGACCACCTGAAGCTCGAGGACATCAACGTCGGATTCGACCGCCTGGCGAGCGGACATGTCGTCCGGCAAGTCGTGATGCCCTAGGACGGACACGCGAAGCGCCCCCGATGGCCACGACGGCGGGAACCGAATCGACCCCCGCGGCCCAAGGCCGCCTCGCCCGCCTTGCAGGCCGGCTGTGGACGGTGCCATTCGCGCGCAACCTCCTCCTTTACGTCCTCGTCATCCTGTTGCTGCTGCTCGCCAGCCGCCTCCCGGACGCCGAGGAATCGCCCCTCGCCGCGTTCGAGCGCGCGGCCATCGACACGCAGATGCGGTTCCTTCGCAACCGCTTCCCCCGGCCGCTGGCCAACGACGTCGTTCTCATCGGCATCGACGAAGGAAGCGAGGCCGTCTTCACGGAACCGCTCGCGCTCTGGCACGCCCACTTCGCGCGCCTGCTCCTCGCCCTGAAGGAAGCCGGCCCCACGGCCATCGGCATCGACGTCGTGCCGCCGGAGCGCTCGTACGACGACATCGTTCCCGGCCTCGACCTCAAGCTCTTCCGGGCCATCCGCGAGACCCGGCAGGTCGCCCCGGTCGTCTTTGCGCTCACGGTCGATCGCGAAGGTCGCGCGGCCAGGATGCACCCGACTTTCGCGCGCGTGCTCGGCGAAGCCGGGCTGGGCCTCGACCAGCAACTGAGAGACCCCGACACCGTCTCCCGCCGCTTCAACGAATCCGAGTTGGGCCAGGCACGCGCCGCGAACACGATCGTGGGCCAGTTGCTGCGCGCGGTCGGCCGTCCGGTCGACTCGGGCTACATCGATTACAGCGTCGGTGGCTGGGTGGATTACGTGCCGATGCAGGACGTGATCGCGTGGAACGACGCGGGCGACATTGCGCAGCTGCAGCGTGCCTTTGCCGGGCGGATGGTGCTGGTGGGCTACGTGAACAAGCGCGCGGATCGCTGGCAGCTTCCCGTCCAGCTCATCGACATCGATCACGCCACGGGCCCCGAGAGGTTCAACCAGCCCGGCGTGATCACGCACCTGCAGGCCTTGCGAAGCCACCTGGCCGGCGGGCTCGTGCACCCGGTCTCCGATCCGGTGCGCTGGGGCATTTGCCTGCTCGCGGGCGTGCTCGTCTTCCTCCACTTCGGCCTGGTGACCGCCCTCGCCGGCGCCCTGGGGCTCACCGCCATCGCGCTCGCGGGCGGGGCCTACATGATTCGCGAGCACCAGGTCCTCATCCCGGTCGCGTGGATCACCTTCACGCTATGGACGGGCTTCATCACGAGGGCCATCGTGGACGGCATCGACAGCATCGTGGAGCGCGGGAGGCTCAAGCGCACCTTCGCCGGCCAGGTGAGCCCGGCCGTGATGAACGAGATGCTCGCCGGCGGGCTCACGCCCGGCGTGAGCGGCCAGCTGGCGGATGTCTGCGTGCTTTTCAGCGACATCCGGGGCTTCACGACGCTGTCGGAGCGCATGCCGCCACCCGTCGTCACCGCCGTGTTGCAACGGTATTTTGACCGCATGGTGAAAGCGGTCCATCGCCACGATGGCACCGTTGACAAGTTCATCGGCGATGGCATGATGGTTCTGTTCGGGGCGCCTCGCAAATCGTCCGATCCGTGCGGCGACGCGGTGCAGTGCGCGCTGGCGATGATGACGGAACTCGACGACCTGAACGGCGACTTCGAACGCGAAGGCCTGCCTACGCTCACCATCGGCATCGGCATCAACTTCGGGTCGGTCACGGTGGGCAACATCGGATCCTCGGAAAGGCACAATTACTCGGCCATTGGCGACGCCGTGAACGTCGCCGCGCGGATCGAAGGTCTCACGAAGGACCTCCACCGCAAGATCCTGGTCACCGGCGCCGTGGCGAGGCGTCTCGGGGACCGGTTCCGTTTCGAGCCTCTGGGCACGCACGAAGTCAAGGGGCACAGTCCTGTCGAGGTCTGGGGCATCCGCACGGCCGCGCCGCAGGACTCCGGCACACACGAGGGACCACAATGAAAACGATGCTGCGCACGCTCCTCACGATCTCCTTCCTCGTCGCGGCCCCTGGCGCCCTCGCGGCCGACGCCGTCGCGTTCGTCACCAACCTGAAAGGCGAAGTGGCCATCGACAGCGGCTCGCGTCCGCTTCTCATGTCGGAGCTCGCGAAAGGCCAGAGAATCACCGTGGGCAAGGAAGCGATGGTCTCGGTGATGTACATCCAGTCGGGCAAGGAATACGTGCTGAAAGGCCCCGCGGACTACGCCGTGGGCGATCGCGAGATCACGGCGGGCGGCGGCGCGCCGCCTTCGGCGCGCGAAACGCCGTGGCGCGCCAGCGGCGACGTGCTCGTGAAGGTCGCGCAGACGCAGTCGGCGAGCATCCGGATGCGGTCGATCGCGCCGGCAAGAGCCGCCGCTCCCGCCGCGCTCGAGTATCCGGTGCGCGGCGCGGTGTCGACGCTGCAGCCGGTGCTGCGCTGGGCCGCCGTCGATGCGAAGGCACCGGCGGATGTCGTCGTCGCGCCCGCCGGCGCGGAAGGCAAGCCCGTCGTCAAGGCGAAGGCCACGGGAGGCGCGTTCAAGGTGTCCCCGCGCCTCAAGCCGGATGCCGAATACACCTGGAGCGTGACCGTCGCCGGCATCGAGCTCGGCAGGGCCTCGTTCCGCACGCTCCCGGCCGCGTCGATCGACAAGGCCGACAAGCGCCGTCCGACCGACAAGGCGGAGTTCTCCGATCGCGTGCTCTTCGCGCTCCTGCTGCAGGAGCTGGGGGCCGAGCAGGAGGCGGCCGAGCTCTGGGGCCGACTCGCCCAGGAGCGCGGCGACCTTCCCGAACTCGCCGCCCTCGCGAAGTGAGCAGCTGCGCGAGCCCGCTGCTTCGCGCTGCGCTCACGGCGATCGCGCTTGCCGCCGTGCCCGCCTGGGCTGCGGACCCGACGGCCTTCATCTGCGACGTGAAAGGCGATGTCTCGCTCAATGAGGGGGGGCGACCGCCTTTTCTCGGCGAGCTGATTCCCGGTTCGCGGCTCAAGCTGGCCGCCGGCGCCCAGGCGGCCGTGATGTTCGTGGTGAGTGGCGAGGAGTACACCCTGAAGGGGCCCGGCGAGTACGTCGTCGGCAAGGACTCCATCTCGGCCGCCACTGGCGCGGCGCCGACCAAGCGAAAGCTCGTCTCGCACGCCGATTCCGCCGTCATCGTGCAGGCCTCCAAGGCGGGCACCGCCAGCCTGCGCATGAGAAGCGCCCCGGCGCCCAGGCCGGGGGCGACCGGACCGCAGTACCCGACGGGGAAGATCGCGCAGCTTCAGCCGGTGCTGCGCTGGGGCGGCGATGCCTCGTCCACCTACGAGATCGTGGTCACCGCGGCGAGCGGCAAGCAGGTCCATGCCGGCCCGGCCAGGGGAACGACGCTCAAGCTGCCCGTGAAGCTCGTTCCCGGCCAGGCCTACACGTGGTCCGTCGCCGCCAGGGATGGCGCGCCGGCCGACGCCCGTTTCGAAGTGCTGCCCGCCGACGCGGTGTCGGCCGCGGACAAGGCGCGCACCGCGGCGAAGTCCTTCAACGACCGGGTCCAGCTCGCCCTCGTGCTCCAGGGGCTTGGCGCCCCGCAGGATGCGAGGGAGGTCTGGAGCCAGCTCGCCGCCGAACGCCCGGACATCCCGGAGCTCGCCGGTCTCGGCCGTCCCTAGCGCAACGGTGCCCGACCGGGCACCAGTTGGGCGATAATTCCTCTCCGGGCCGGCGCACACCGCCCCAACCGCTGCATTCCGATGACGAACAGGGCAACCTCGACCCTCCCACGCTGGCTGGCCGCATTCGCGGCCGCGTGGCTGCTTCTTGCCGCGACCTTCGCGAACGCGAACGGCCGCGTGGCCTTGCTCATCGGCAACATCCAGTACCCGAGCTCGCCGCTTCGCAACTCGATCAACGACGTGCGCGACCTGAGCGCCGCGCTGCGCGAGCTGGGCTTCAAGACGATCGTGAAGGAGAACGTCACGCGCGTCGAGATGTTCGCGGCCATCCAGGAATTCGGCAAGGCCATCGAGGGAGCCGACGCGGCCCTGTTCTTCTACGCGGGCCACGCGATGCAGTTCAAGGACCGCAACTACCTGATCCCGATCGACGCCGTCATGGGTTCGGAGGACGACGTGACGTTCTTCTCGATCGACGTCACGCAGGTATTCGACCGCATGGAGCGCGCGAAGACGCGATTCAATTTCGTCGTCCTCGACGCCTGCCGCGACAACCCGTTCCGCGACGTCTTCCGCGTGTCCGCCACCGGCCTCGCGCAGATGGGCGGCCCGTCGGGCACGCTCATCGCCTACGCCACGGCGCCGGGCGCGACGGCGCAGGACGGGTACAACCGCAACGGCACCTACACCAGCCACATCCTGCAGAACATCAAGATTCCCGACATGCCGGTCGAGGTGCTCTTCCGCAAGGTGCGGGAGGGCGTGGAGCGCGAGACCAAGCGCACGCAGACGCCCTGGGAACTTTCCTCGATCAAGGGCGAGTTCACCTTCAATCCTTCCGGCCGTGGCGCCGCGGGAACCTCCACGGCCTCGAGCAGCCCCTCGGCGGAAACGTCGGCGCAGATGGAACTGCTGTTCTGGAAGAGCGTGCAGGAATCGTCGCGGCCCGATGACGTCCAGGCCTACCTCGACAAGTACCCGAACGGGAACTTCGCCGCCATCGCGCGCAATCGACTCGATGCGATGACCGGCCGCACGCGCCCTGCTCCGGCCTCGACGATGGCCGCGGCATCCCCCGCGCCCGCCATGCCGCCGGCTTCGGCGCCCTCGAACGGTCTGCCCGCCGCATCCTCCGCGGCGCCGGCCGGCTCGGGCGCAAGGCCGCCGGCGACCGTTGCCGCGGCCGCGGTGCCGACGGATCCCCCCAAGCGCGCCGCCGAGGGACCGCGCGAGACGCCCGCTCGTGCCGCCGAATCCCCGGCCAAGGTTGCCGCGGCACCGGCATCCGCGCCCCCGGCCTCCAGGCCGCCGGCGCCGGAGCCAGGGCCGGGACCCACGTCGGGCACGGCGGAGACGCCCGTGATCGCCCCGCCCCGCCGGGATGAGCAGCCCGGCCGCGAGATCGCGCCGGGCGTGCGCGAGGTCAAGTTCAACGACGGTTCCGTCTACACCGGCGCGATGCGCGGCCTCCAGCTGCACGGCAAGGGCACGTACTCCTCGAAGGCCTTCAAGTACGAGGGCGAGTACAAGGACGGCATGATGCACGGGCAGGGCGTCTCGAACTGGGAGAACGGCGATCGGTACGAAGGCGAATTCGCCACGGATCGCCCGAACGGCAAGGGCCGCTACCAGTTCGGAAACGGGGACAGCTACGAGGGCGAAGTGAAGGCGGGCGTCATCAACGGCCGTGGCATCTATGTCACGAAGGGCGGCGACCGCATCGAGGGGACCTTCGTCGACGGCAAGGCCACCGGTACGGGCAACTATCGTTTCACGAGCGGCGATCGCTACGAGGGCGAGATGGCCGGAGGCAGGCTCCAGGGCAAGGGCCGCTACTACATGAAATCCGGTGACCGCATCGAAGGCGTCTTCGTGAACGGGCTCGCGCAGGGCAAGGGCGCCTACCACTTCGCCAACGGCGACCGCTACGAGGGTGACCTCAAGGACGGCATCATGTCCGGCGTCGGCGCGTACTACTACTCCAGCGGGTCGAAATACGAAGGCGAGTTCGTGGCCGGCGTCCTCAAGGGCAAGGGGACGTTCTGGTTCCCCGACGGTTCGCGGTTCGAGGGCCTCTTCGAGAACGGCATGTCGAGGGCCCGCGGCGAGTCCGTGGCGCCGGACGGCAAGAGGGTTCCGGCCGAACTGGTGGACGGGCTGGTTCGCAACCTGGGCGGCTGATCGGCCGGTATCGGTGCGGCGGCCCCCCGGCTCCGGTATAATCGACCCTTTCGCCTCATCACGGAGCCGACCATGGCCGAACGCAAACGCACCCGCCGCAACACTCTCGAGCGCCGCTGCCTGTCGAAGGCGTTCAAGCGTCTTTTCCACGGCGCCTCCAAGAGCACCTTCAAGGTGCTGGAGCAGATCAAGAAGAACTGAGGCCTGCCCGAGGCCTGCAGCACCCGACCGGAGGCCGCGAAAGCGGCCTTCGTCGCATCTAGGCGGCGTCCCGCCGGTCCCGCTTACCGTTCGTTACAGATTCGGCCCCGCCGGAAACAGCATCGGGGAATCGTCGGCGTAGTTTCGGCGTCTTGTCCGGATGCCGAAGCCGCCCATGTCTCCTCGCCAATTGCCGCGCGTCACGTTCGTGCTGGGCCACCTCGATCGCGACTGGAGCGACATCGCGGGCCTGGACGAGCGCGACATCGAGCGATCGCCCGAGCGCTTCCAGGGCGGTCGCAATTCGTGGATCGCGCAGGGCTATCTCAGGCTGCGGGACGGGCTCCAGCGGCGCGGTCACCGCGTGGGCGTCGCCTCCCGCGTGCCTTCCGACGGCATCGCCTTCGTCCACCGGGACGATGCCAACGACTGCCGCCTGGAGCGGGCTGGCGCATTCCTGGTCGTCGTGCGAGCCGACCGGGCCCCTGTCGTGGCCTGCGATCTCGCCATCGCGCAGAACGGCGTCGCGCTGCGCCGCAACGAGCGCTTCGTGCCACTCTGGCCCCAGCCCGGGCTGCTTCCGCGGCAGGACGGGCGCGGAGCCCACATCACCCGGCTCGCCTACCATGGCCGTTGCGAACGGCTGCCGGCCTGGCTCTCGGAGCGCGCCTTCCTTTCGGGTCTCGCGGACCGGGGAGTCTCGTTCGAGGCCCGGCGGTCGGGCTGGGGGGATTTCCGCCGCACGGACCTCGCGATCGCGGCCCGGGACGATTCGCCCGCCATGCTGGCCACCAAGCCGGCGACGAAGATCTACAACGCCTGGCTGGCCGGCGCGCCGATGCTGGCGAAGTCCGAGCCGGCCTACCGGGAAGTGCGGCGCTCCGCTCTCGACTACCTCGAGATCGCCACGCCGCAGGACGTCCTCGCCGCGATCGACCGGCTGAAGGCGGTGCCGGGACTCCACGAGGCGATGGTGGCCAACGGGCGGGCGCGCGCCCGCGAGTTCGATGTCGAGGCCATCCGCACCCGCTGGCTGGCACTGTTCGACGACGAGATCGCGCCGGCCCACGAGCGCGCGGCGCGAAGGGCGGGAGCGTTGCGCAGGGCCTGGTATCTGGGCGCGATGACTGCGCAGAAGACGCTGGGGCGCGCGTTCAAGGCGCGCGTCGGATTCGAGCGCTGGCGCCTGTTCTCGCCATGGACGCCCGCGCGCCTCGTCGAGGAAACGGGAAGGGGACTCGCGGCCGCCTTCCTGCCGCCGCTGCACGGGACGGGCGGCGGCACCGGGGGCCCGATGCGCTAGCGCTCAGGCCAGCGCGCGATTCACCACCTCGCCGACGTCGGCCGACAGGCCGCGGGTCTGGGACACGGCCGTGAGCGCCTCGCGCGCGTGCGCCTGGCGCCCCGAGTCGAACTTGCGCCACCGGTCGAAGGCGCGCGCCAGCCGCGACGCCACCTGCGGATTGATCCGGTCGAGCGCGATCACGTGGTTCGCGATGAAGCGGTAGCCCGACCCGTCCGCCGCGTGGAAGTGCACCGGATTCTCCGTCGCGAACGCCTGCAGCACCGAGCGCGCGCGATTCGGATTCTTCAGGTCGAAGGCCGGGTGCGCGACCAGCTTCTCGACGCGCGCCAGCGCGCCGGGAAGGTCGGACGCGGCCTGCACGCGGAACCACTTGTCCACCACCAGCGCCTCGTCCTTCCACTTGTCGTGGAACATCGAGAGGGCGCGCTCGCGCTCCGCCCCGGCGGAATTCGCGAGGCACGCGAGCGCGGCCATCGCGTCGGTCATGTTCTCGGCGCGCCGGAACTCGAGGAAGGTGAGCGCGCGAGCCGTCGAGTCGTCCACGGCCATGATGTAGGCGAGGGCCGCGTTGCGCAGCGCGCGGCGCCCGGCCGCCGCGGCGTCCGGCGAATAGGCGCCCGGCACGGTGAAGTGGCGGAAGGCCCCCTCGAACCGCGTGCGGTAGCGCTTGGCGATCTCGAGCACCAGCGTCTTGCGGGCCGCGTGGATCGCGTCGGGGTCGGCCATCGCCATCTGCTCGGCCAGCATGTTCTCTCCCGGCAGCTCGAGGCACTCGGCCGCGAAGGCCGGGTCGCGGGAGCCGTTCGTGAGGACGCGGCCCATCGCCTCGACGAACGCCGTCGGGATGGCCATCTCGCGTCCCGCGCGGATCGACTCGATGCCCGCGAGCAGGATGCGCGTGGCGAGCACCTGCCCGGCTTCCCAGCGGTTGAACGGGTCCGCGTCGTACGCCATGAGGTGCGTGAGTTCGTCGTCGCTGTAGTCGTGCCTCAGGATCACCGGGGCGGAAAAGCCGCGCAGGATCGAGGGCACCGGCGGCTCCTCGACGTCCTCGAACACGAACGTGTGCGCCGCGTCGCGAAGCGCCAGCACGCGCGTGATCTCGCCCGTCTTCGGGTCCGGGCGGTCGAAGGCGGCGTCCTCGCCGGCGAGTCGCAGCGGGAGGTCGTGGCCCTGGGAGTCGACGAGGCCCACCGCGACCGGCATGTGGAACGGCAGCTTCACGGGCTGGCCGGGTGACGGCGGGCAGGATTGCCGCAGTTCGAGCGTGTAGGTGCGCGCCTGCGCGTCGTGCGTGCCGCGCGTCTCGAGCACCGGCGTGCCGGCCTGCGAGTACCAGCGCTCGAACTGCGCGAGATCGGCGCCGTTCGCGTCCGCCATGGCCGCGCGGAAGTCGTCGCACGTCACCGCCTGGCCGTCGTGGCGCTGGAAGTAGAGATCCATCCCCTTGCGGAAGCCCTCGCGCCCGAGGAACGCCTGGTACATCCGCACCACCTCCGCGCCCTTGTCGTAGACGGTCGCGGTGTAGAAATTGTTGATCTCGGCATAGGCATCGGGCCGCACGGGGTGCGACATCGGGCCCGCGTCCTCCGGGAACTGCCGCTCGCGCAGGTCGCGCACGTCCTGGATGCGCGAGACGGCGCGCGAGTACTCGTCCATGCCGTATTCCTGGTCGCGGAAGACGGTGAGGCCCTCCTTCAGGGACAGCTGGAACCAGTCGCGGCAGGTGACGCGGTTGCCCGTCCAGTTGTGGAAGTACTCGTGCGCGACCACGCGGTCGATCATCATGAAGTCGTGGTCGGTCGCGGTGTCGGCGCGGGCCAGCACGTACTTCGTGTTGAAGATGTTGAGGCCCTTGTTCTCCATCGCGCCCATGTTGTAGTCGCCCACGGCGACGATCATGAAGCGGTCGAGGTCGAGCTCGAGCCCGAAGCGCTCCTCGTCCCAATGCATGGAGCTCTTGAGGCTCTGCAGCGTGAAGCCGGCCTGGTCGAGCTTTCCCGGCTCGACGTACACCTGCAGCAGGGCCTTCCTGCCCGACATCGTGACGAAATGGTCCTCGAGCCGGTCGAGCTTCGCCGCCACCATCGCGAAGAGGTAGCACGGCTTCGGGAACGGATCCTCCCACTCGGCCCAGTGGCGGCCGCCGTCCTCGTCGCCCGAGGCCACGAGGTTGCCGTTGGCGAGCAGCTGCGGGAATTCCTCGCGCGGCGCGTGCAGCTTCACGCGGTACTTCGCCATCACGTCCGGGCGGTCCGGGAACCAGGTGATCGAGCGGAACCCCTCGGCCTCGCACTGCGTGAAGAGGCCGTCGCGGGTGGCGTAGAAGCCGATGAGGCGCGTGTTCTTCCACGGGTCGAGGCGGCCGGCGGTCTCGAGCGTGAACGATTCGGGCACCGCGGCGATCACGAGCGACTCGTCGTCGCGTCGCATGTCGCCCTCGCCCAGCGGGCGGCCGTCGATCGAGGCGCCGAGGAACTCGAGGTGCTCGCCCGAGAGGACGAGAGGCCCGCCCGCGCCCTCGGGGTTGCGGCGCATCCGCAGCGTGGCCCGGATGGTGGCCCACGGCCGCGCGATGTCGACGTCGAGGAAGACCTCGTCGACGAGGTAGGCGGGCGGGGCGTAGTCCTGGCGGCGGACGAGGTTCGGGGCGGCGTCTCTCGGATCCATGGAGTCTCAGGAATTCTTGCGGCGGAAGAGCACGGGCACGGCGGCGTGGGTGCGCCGGCGCGTCGCCGGCTCGTCGGGCTGCTCGATCGGCTTCGCGTCCGGCGAGGGCTCGTAGGGCTTCGAGAAGTCCATCGAAGGCGCCGAGGACGGTGCCGGCCGCCGCTCTTCCCGCGGCGGGCGGGAACGGCCCGAATCGGCGCGCGGCTCGCGCGGCGGGGATCCTTCGGCCCTCGGTTCACGGGGCGGCCGGGCATCCGGGCGGGGTTCGCGCGGCGCCGGCGAATCGGCGCGGGGCTCCGAAGCCGGCACGGCTTCCGGGCGAGGCTCA
>CAZPLW010000136.1:0-11618 GCA_964587315.1 uncultured Lysobacter sp. | reverse complement strand
CGCCGTGCCGCCGGCGACTTTTCTCCAAGCCACGCGCGATGGCGAGGCGGCATTGGCCAAGGTCGTCATCGAAGCCTGCGCCGGCTCCCAGCGTATCGCGGATTTATACGCGGGCTGCGGCACGTTCACGTTCAGCCTGGCGAGCGCGGCACCCAAATCGGTCAAGATCCACGCGGTCGAATTCGACGAAAGCATGGTCGACAGTCTGCGCGCGGCCGCGCGGGCCCTGAAGGAGCACGGCGCCGAGCGCGTCGGGGCGTATTGCACGCACCCGGTGCTCTCGGGCCCGGCGGTGAGCCGGCTCGAGAACTCGGTGATTGACGAGCTCGTCGTCACCGACACGATTCCGCTCCGGGCGGACGCCGAGGCGTGCACGAAGATCCGCCAGATCAGCGTCTCGGAACTGCTGGCGGAGACGATGCGAAGGATCTGCGAGGAGAGCTCGGTGAGCTCCCTCTTCGTGGAATAGCTTTTTTCCAGGCCGGAGGCCCCTCGCGGGGCGCCGGCGACGGGGTGAGGGGGCCGTTTCCCCCTCGAAGGGCGGGATGCCTGGTCGCGGGCTCCCGCCAAAATTGGAGTGAACATGAAGATCGAAATCAAAGCCGAACCGCGAAGCCTGCAGGGAACGGGTGCGAGCCGCCGCCTGCGCCGCGAGTCCAAGGTGCCGGGCATCCTCTACGGCGCCGGCAAGGACGCGCAGCCCATCCAGCTCGACCACAAGGAGCTCTACTTCAAGCTGAAGCTCGAGGCCTTCCACGCCTCCGTGCTCGACCTGGAGATCGGTACCGAGAAGGCGCAGGTGCTCCTGCGCGACTACCAGATGCACCCGTTCAAGGACCTGATCCTGCACGCCGACTTCCAGCGCGTGGACGCGAACAAGAAGATCCACATGCGCGTGCCGATCCACTTCGTGAACGCCGACATCGCCCCGGGCGTGAAGCTCGCCGGCGGCGCGGTGCAGCACATCGTGAACGACCTGGACATCACCTGCCTGCCGAAGGACCTCCCGGAGTTCGTCGAGGTCGACCTCGCCGGGCTGCAGGCCGGCCACTCGCTGCACGTCTCCGGCATCAAGCTGCCGGCGGGCGTCGAGTCGACCGCGCTCGCGAAGGGCGACGACCTCACGGTCGCCACCGTCGTGATCCCGCGCCAGGCCACGGCGGAAGAGGAACTCGTCACGGCGGCCGCGGCGCCCTCGGCGGCGGACATCCCCACCACGGCCCAGAAGGCCAAGGAAGACGAGCCGGCCAAGGACGCGGGCAAGAAGGAAGAAAAGAAGAAGTAACCCCGGCACGGAGCCCCTTCGCCCCGTTCCGCGGACGACGCCCGCCCCTCTTGGCGGGCGTTTTCTTTCCGGCCCCCCGAACCCATGCACATTCCCCGCCTCATCGTCGGCCTCGGCAACCCCGGTCGCGAGTACGAGCGCACCCGCCACAACGCCGGGTACTGGTGGGTGGACGCCATCGCGTCCGCGGCCGGCGTGCGGTGGGCGAAGGAATCGAAGTTCTCGGGGTGGGTGGCGCGCGTGTCCGAAGGCGGCCGCGACTTCTGGCTGCTCAAGCCCGCCACGTACATGAACGAAAGCGGCCGGAGCGTCGGCGCGTTCCTTCGCTTCCACCGCATCGAGCCGGCCGAGATGCTGGTGGTGCACGACGAACTCGACCTGCCGCCGGGCACCGTGAAGCTCAAGTCGGGCGGCGGCACCGGCGGCCACAACGGCCTGCGCGACATCGACGAGGTGCTGGGCACGCGCGATTTCCTGCGCCTGCGCTTCGGCATCGGGCACCCCGGGCACAAGGATGCCGTCGCCGATTTCGTGCTGCACGAGGCGCGCCGCGACGAGCAGCTCGCCATCGACGAGGCGCTCGAGCGCAGCCTCGGGCTCCTGCCGCGCATGGCCTCGGGCCGAATGCAGGACGCCATGACCTGGCTGCACACGCCCCCCAAGAAGGAAGTCGAGATTCCCGTGGAGAGCGCCAAGCCGAACTCCGTCATTCCCGCGAAGGCGGGAACCCAGCCCAGGAAAGACCCGAAATGACCCTGCAATGCGGCATCGTCGGCCTGCCCAACGTCGGCAAGTCCACCCTCTTCAACGCGCTCACGAAGGCCGGCATCGCGGCCGAGAACTACCCGTTCTGCACGATCGAGCCGAACGTCGGCGTCGTGGAAGTGCCCGACCCGCGCCTCGCGGCCATCGCCGCCATCGCGAAGCCGCTGAAGGTGCTCCCGGCCATCGTCGAGTTCGTCGACATCGCGGGACTCGTGGCCGGCGCCTCCAAGGGCGAGGGCCTGGGCAACCAGTTCCTCGCGAACATCCGCGAGACGGAGGCCATCGCGAACGTCGTGCGCTGCTTCGAGGACGAGAACGTCGTGCACGTGGCGGGCAGGGTCGACCCCATCTCGGACATCGAGGTGATCCACACGGAACTCGCGCTCGCCGACATGGCCACCGTGGACCGCATCCGCGAAAGGAAGCTCGGCAGCGCGCGATCGGGCAACAAGGAAGACGCGAAGCTGGTGGCGGTGCTGGAGAAGGTCCACAAGTCGCTCGACGGCCTGCACCCGGTGCGCGCGCTCGGGCTCTCGGCCGAGGAAATGGCGCTGCTGCAGCCGCTGCAGCTGCTCACCGCGAAGCCCGCCCTCTACGTGGCCAACGTCGAGGAGCACGGGTTCGAGAACAACCCGCTGCTCGAGAAGGTGAAGGCCTACGCGGCGAAGGAGGGCGCGCCCGTCGTCGCCATCTGCGCCAAGCTCGAGAGCGAGATCGCCGACCTCACCGGCGAGGAGAAGGAGATGTTCCTCGCCGACATGGGCATGAAGGAGCCGGGCCTCGACCGCCTGGTGCGCGCCACCTTCGGCCTGCTGGGCCTGCAGACCTACTTCACCGCGGGCGAGAAGGAAGTGCGCGCCTGGACCATCCACAAGGGCGACACCGCCCCGCGCGCGGCCGCCGCCATCCACACGGATTTCGAGAAGGGCTTCATCCGCGCCGAGGTGATCGCGTACGACGACTTCATCGCGTGCAAGGGCGAGCAGGGCGCGAAGGAGGCCGGGAAGATGCGCCTGGAGGGCAAGGAATACGTCGTGAAGGACGGCGACGTGATGCATTTCCGGTTCAACGTCTGAGCGCCGCGGGAGGCGCGGCGCCAAACAATCGGTAACGCGAGGGAACGGGGCGGCGACTAGACTCGCCCCATGTTCCGGGCAGCCGTCCTCATCGCAGCGATCCTGGCGGCGTGCGTCGCGCCCCCGGCGTGCGCGCAGGACAAGCCCGCCGCGAAGCCCGCGCGGATCCTCTTCGTCGGCAACAGCCTCACCTACTGGACGGAACTGCCCACGCGCATCGCCGGCGTGGCGAAGGCGACGGGTCGCGCGGTCCAGGTGGATTCGGTGGCCTTCCCGTCCTTCAGCCTCGAGGACCACTGGCACGACGGCCGCGCGCTCGAGGCGATCCGCAAGGGCGGCTGGGACGTCGTGGTGCTCCAGCAGGGCACGTCGGCCCACGACGAGGGGCGCGAGCAGCTCATCGAGTTCGCGCGCAAATTTGCGGTCCCCATCCGCGCCGCCGGCGCGAAGCCGGCCCTCTACATGGTCTGGCCCCTCGCGGACCGGCCGCGGGACTTTCCGGCCACCATCCAGTCCTACCGGCTCGCGGCGAAGGCGATCGACGCGACCCTGCTGCCGGCGGGCGAGGCGTGGTTCCGCGTGCTCTCGCAGGCGCCGCGCACGCGTCTTTACGCCGACGGCATCCACCCCTCGTCGCTCGGCAGCGACCTGGCCGCGCTCACGATCTACCTGTCCCTGTTCCCCGCCGGCCCGCAGGAGTTCGACGATGCCTTCGTCACGAAGATCGCCCGTTCGCTGGAGATGGATCCCGATCGCCGGGACCTCTTCGTGGACGCGGCGACGCGCGCGATCGACGAGCCCATCGCCATTCGTTGACCGGGGTCATTCCTTGACCGGGGTGGTCTAAACCCGGAAAATGCCTGATTCTCCGGCGAGTTAGCTCAGTGGTTAGAGCAGCGGAATCATAATCCGTTGGTCCGGGGTTCAAATCCCTGACTCGCCACCAATCGACAGACGCCCTGCCGGCCGCCGGCAGGGCGTTTTCATTCGTGGCGCCGCCGGCGCGATCGGGATACCGCCGGCCGGGATGACCTCCCGTCGCCCCCGCGTCGCGAACGACTAGAATCCACGAAACGGATTCCGCCGATGACACGTACGAGGGGGCGACATTTGAGCGACGCGAGGCCCCGGGCTGCAGGCATCGGATCGCTGGCCTGCCTGGCCCTCGCGTTCGCGCCCGCGCTTGCCTTCGCCCAGGCGCGAACGGCCGAGCAGATGCTGGGCGCCACGTGGTCGCGCATCACGTCGTCGCCCGAGGTCGCCAACGTGCAGTCGGTGCTCTTCGTGGCGTCGGGCCGCCGCACGCTGTTGTACGGCCAGAACGGCGGCATCTGGTACCTCGACAGGGGCGCCACGGCCTGGAGGCCCGCGCAACTTGACGGCAACGACTACTTCGGCTACCCCGCGCAGCTCGCGCAGGATCCGGCGAATCCCGAGCGGGTCGTGGCGGCGACGCGGACCGGGCCCAATCCCCACGACGGCCCCTTCGAATCCCTCGACAGCGGCGCGACGTGGCGCGCCATCGCCAAGCCGTCCGGCTACTCGAACCTGCACGGCTACGGCGGCCTTTCGATCAACCCGACGAATGCCGGCGACATCGTCGGCCGCGCGGGCCTGCAGATCGACCGATCGCTCGACGGCGGCAAGTCGTGGCGCACGGTCCTGGGCTGCGGCCCACCCGCGGCTTCGTGCGGAATGTCCGGACCGGATGCGCTCGTGCGCCGGGATCCCTTCGACGCCCGCGTGCTGCTCACGTCGCAGATCCGGTCGAACATCGGCAACAACGCGTATCCGACCGGGATCGTCCGGTCGATCGACGCGGGGGATACCTGGGGCGTCGTTCCCCTCGCCACCGAGTCCGCGACCGAGAGCCTGGACGACGCCAAATGCCTGGGCTTTTCACCTTCCGAGCGCGGTGTCGCCTACGCCTGCACCCGCGACGCGGCGAACGGCAAGGTCCGCGTCTACCGGTCGGCGGACAGCGGCGCGACGTGGACGCGCCTCTCCAGCCTCGCGGGAGGCCCGTCCGAACGCATGGCGCTGTGGATCGACCCGCGGGATCCGAGACAGCTGTTGCTCGCCGCCGGCGCCCTGTTCCGCTCGACGGACGGCGGCGCGACGTGGAGCGACACGGGGATGCTCGAGGGGGCGACGGACATCGCGACCGACGCCGATTACGCGCGCGGCAGCGACCGCATCTACTTCGTCGCCCAGGGCCTGAAGTACATCGACGGCATCGACACGTGGCGCACCCGGGGCCTGCAGACCCTGGGCACCGGGCTCGTCGGCTTCGAGAGTTTCAACACCGTGTCCGTCGAGCGCGGCACCGGCAACGTGCTCTTCGCGTCGCTCACGGGGACCAACGACTACTACGCGTTCACGACGCGGCTCTGGAGCCGGCGCTGCGGGGCCGCCTACGCGGCCCGGATCGACCCGTCGGACCCCGCCACCTACTACTGCCGCACCATCCCCGATGGCGTCGCGCGCCATCGCTTTCCCCAGACGGCCTTCGACGACATCGCCGCGAGCATTCCGGCGCGCACGGCGGCCGTCCCGGAAAGGATGCGGTTGCTGAAAGTCGACCGGGCCGGCGCCGCGAGGCTGCACTTCAGCCCCGCCAACCCCGCCGGCAGCGGCCTGTGGGTCACCGACGGCCCGCGCGCCTCGCCGCCGACCTGGACCAACAAGCTGCCTCCGGCCGTCGCGAACGCGTCGCCCGCCGACGCCCTCGAATTCTCGCCGCTGGCCCCCAACGAGGCGTGGGTGCTCGCCCTGGGCGGCAGCGCCGGGCCGACGTTGCTCCGGACGGCCAACATCGCGCCGGCGGAGCCCGCGTGGGAGAGGATCACATACCCGCTGCTCTACGGGCCGGCCTACCCGTTCCCGTACCCGCCCTATGCTTTCCGGTACCAGTTCGGGAACAGCACGCCGGCCTACTTCCCCAAGGTCATCGGCCTGTCGCCGCTGGTGCAGGGTCTCGTGCTTCTGGGGCTCGGGGACGGCACCGCCCTGCGGTCGGAGGATGGAGGGCGCACGTGGTCGTCGGTGTCGATGGGCCGGTTCAGCGACCTCCAGGGCTTCGCGTTCCACCCGACGCGACCCAACGTGGTCCTCGCCTACGGCAACGACATCTTCGCCTCCGACGACGCGGGCAGGTCGTGGGGGCGCCTGCAGGTCAACGACGCGCGATATCTCGTCGCCACCGAGGCGGCCTGGCGCGACGAACAGACGGCGATCGTCGGAACCACGGACCAGGGCGCGATCATCGTGTCGATCGCTCCCTCGTCCGCGCCGGCGTCGGTCAATTACACGTCGCTCTGGTGGAATCCGAACGAGTCCGGGTGGGGCATCAACCTCAACCACCAGGGCAGCATCGTCTTCGCCACGCTGTTCACCTACGACGCGTCCGGCAACCCGATGTGGCTCATGCTGTCCTCCGGCAACCAGCAGCCCGACGGCAAGACCTTCCTCGGCGACCTGTACCAGACGACCGGGCCGCCCTTCGACGCGCATCCGTTCACGCCGATCGGGCCCGGAAACGTCACCAAGGTGGGCACGATGTCGCTCACGTTCCCGGACCCGGACTCTGGCACCCTCGCCTACACCTACAACGGAAGGACGGTCACGAAGGCGATCCGCAAGCAGGTCTTCGGGCCGGCGGCGGCCGTCTGCCAGTCGGTACCGGGCACGACCCGCACCGCGCTCACGAATTACCAGGACCTCTGGTGGAACCCGAGCGAATCCGGCTGGGGCCTGAATGTCGCGCACCAAGGCGACCTGCTCTTCGCCGCCCTGTTCTCCTACGATGCCGCCGGCAAGGGGCTCTGGCTGGTGATGACGCGCGGCGAGCGGCAGGCGGACGGCTCGTATCTCGGCGATCTCTACCGGACGACCGGCCCCGCCTTCGACGCGAACCCCTTCACGCCCATCGACAGCGCCAACGTGACGAAGGTCGGCACGATGCGGCTCACCTTCACGGACGGGCAGACGGGATGGCTCAGCTACACCGTCGGGAACGCCAGCGTCACGAAATGGATCATCCGGCAGGTCTTCGCGACGCCGGTGCCGGCCTGCCAGTAGCGCACGCTTCACCGGGTGGCGCGAACGCGAGGGTGACGCACGTGCCGCTCGGGCCACGGCGTCTCCCGCCATTACAGCTGAAATCCGCGAGGAGGGTGAACCGTCAAATGCGTCACATGTGCATGGGGGCTTCGCGGCGATAATCCGCCATCCAGGGCCGAGTGCCGTGTTCGCGTAGGCCTACCAACCGAGGGCGATTGCGATGGGCATGTTGAACGCCAGAAGGATCCGTGTTGCGCTCGTGGAGGCTCGCCCGCTCGTGAGCCTGGGCGTGGAGCGCCTCATGGAAGTTCACGGGGCCGACATGTCGCTGGTCTGGTCCGAGACATCGGCGGACGAGGCCTGCGTCAGGACGCAGGCAACGCCGGCGGACGTGGTCCTGGTCGGCGCACCCTCCGCGGCGAATATCGAGGCCGCATTGCCGAAGCTCTCGGCACGCGCGCGCGTGCTCGTCTTGCTGGACTGCCCGACCCCGGAACTGCAGGAGAGCGCCATCCTGGCCGGGGCGCAGGGCGCGGCCAGCCTTTGCGACGACGCCGAATTGCTCGCGCGGGCCATCCGCAAGGTGCACGAGGGCGAAATCTGGCTGGACCGCGTCGCAACCCGCCGGATCCTCGGACGGATGGCGCGTCCGGACTCCGACGACGCGCGTGGCGAGCCGTCGGCGGTGAAGCTGACGCAACGCGAAAGGGACATCCTCATCGCGATGAACTCGAGCTCGCAACTGGGCGCGAAGCGCATCGCCGAAAAGCTGGGCATCAGCGAAAGCACGTTGCGCAACCATCTCACGTCGATCTACGGGAAGCTCGGCGTATCGGGCCGGGTCGAGATGTTCGCCGTCGCCCACCGCAACGGGTTTGCGCACCCGGACCGCTTGAACTGAGGCGGTCCTCACGGGCGACGACCCGGCCGCACGCCCATCGTTCCCTCGGCGGCCCCTCCCATACCCCACCGCAAGTCCAGGGATCTCGTGTGCCCGGGGCGGGAGGTTTGTCCCGGTGCAGGCAGGAGGTTCCTACTGCCCCTGCCCGCGCCTGGCCAGTAGGAAGGTCGGATAGGCAGCCGCGCGCTTTTCTTGTGTACTGGCGCGGCTTGGGCCCGAGTTCCGAACGGGCGCACGGGCAAGCCATTCCAACTGGGGGTCGACACCATGAACAACGGATTTCACAAGGCGCTGGGAAGGGTCGGATTCGCCTTCCTGATCCTGCTCGCATCGATGATGATGGTCGGTTCCGGGGCGGCGCGTGCGCAGACCTGCGGAACGAAGGTCATGACCCTCATGTCCGGCGGCTTCACGCCGGAAGTCGCGGCCGGCACGGTGACGGTCAGCAACGACAACGCGAATCTCTACGTGACCGTGGCCCTGTCCGCGGGAGTCAATTTCGCCAACACGGGCATTCCGAACCTGAGGCTCTGGGTCGGAAACGATCCCGCCAACGTGCCGAACTTCCAGGGACTTCCGCTGGAGCAGAGCTTTCCGATCAGCGCGACCGCGTCGGACGCCCAGGCGGCCTACACGCTGACCGTTCCGTTCACCGAACTGGCCATCCAGGACGCCGGGTCGGCCTGCGGCATGAAGCTCTACTTCAACCTCTACGCCAGCATCGATGTCGATGGCGTGCGCAAGATCGGCTGGGGCGGGGAATCCTTCACCCAGTGGAACCCGTACCACTGGTACGGCGTGGGCACCTACGTCGTGTGCTGCGACTTCGGTCCGCCGCCGGTCGAGCAGTGCTCGACGGCCTTCGGCAAGGGCGGCTACGTTTGGACGACCGATCCGAAGAGCAACCCTGAAGGCCTGCCCTCGCTCAATCTCACGAAGAACCGCTGGGGCTGGGCCATCAATCTCAAGACACCGGGCTCGCTCACCACGCCGCTTTACGCGGGCGCGGGACTGAACACGACGTCCAAGGGCAAGCTGGTCGGCACGGTGACCGTCAACTGGAGCGGAAGCAGCGTGACCGTCACCTATCTGGCGACGACCGGGGACCTCAAGGAAGTGCACGTGTATGCCGGCGACAGGAGCCCGACCACCCTCGCGCCCGGCCAGTACGGAAGCACCGCGTACCTCACGAGCGGCACGACCAGCTACACGGTGACCCGGCCTGTCTCCGACACCAACGGCGACGGCATCTGGGTGGTCGCCCACGCGGTCTCCTGCTACTGAGAGGGGCCCGGAACCGACTGACGATCGTCGGCTGCCGGTCGTGATTCGGATGGACGCAGAGGGCCGGCTCGACTGCCGGCCCTCTCCCATTTCCGGAGGCCGTGGCCGGACCGTTCCACGGTACGCGTGGCTGCTCGCATTCGCGCTGGCGGCCATGCCCATGCCGGCGTCGGCGGCGGACAGCGGAACGGCTGCCGTGCCCCCGGAGCGTCGCCCGCGTTCTCCGGCGGCTCCCGTCGCGCGGGTGCCGATCGGCGACGGCGCATCGCTCGGAAGTCCCCAGGCACCCGTGACCCTCGTCGAGTTCTCCGACTTCGGCTGTCCGTTTTGCCGCCTGCACTTCCAACAGGCATTCGCGCAGATCCGCCGCGACTACGTCGAGGCGGGCCTGGTCCGGTACGTCTACCGCGATGCTTCGGCGGGACTGCAGGCGCCGGGGGAGAGCCGGGCGGCGGAGGCGGCGAAATGCGCGGGCGAGCAGGGCCGATTCTGGGAAATGCATGGGGCGCTGTTCACCGCGAGGCAAGCGGCGGGAATGGGCGAATTGAAACGGCTCGCGCGCAGCCTGCCCCTCGACCAGGCGGAATTCGACGCGTGCCTGGCCGATCGAACCTACGCGACGTCCGTGCGCTCGGATCTCGATGACGCCAGGCGCCTCGGCGTCGTGGCCACACCGACCTTCTTCATCGGCAGGAGCGGCGCCGATGGCGCCCTCGAGGCGGTGCGCCTCGAGGGCGTGCATCCCGTCGCCGCGTTCCGGCGCCTGATCGCCCCGTTGCTGGCGTCGGGGCCCTGACGCCCGCTGGCGGCGCGATCAGCCCGCGCCCTTGTCGCTCCAGAGCACGCCGGCCGTCGCCCAGTCGCTCTTCTTCACGTCGCTGAAGACCACGTCGACGGCGCCGGGATCGATGCCCAGCACCTGCACCGAAGCGTCGGTGAGCGCCTTCGCGTAGGCCCGCTTCTGGTCGGTCGTGCGGCCTTCGAAGAGTTGGACGTGGATGATGGGCATGGCTTCTCCTTCGGGAGGGTCAGGGTGTCGGTGAAATCGGTTCGTCCAGCGAGCGCAGCAAGGCGGGCCATTCATCGACGCCCTCGGGCGTCCGGCCGTCGCCGATCCACTGCCGGTACGTCATTTCGGCCACCTCGTCCGGGGCCGTGAGCGGTCGGCCGCCGGTCGCGGCCATCGCGGCGAGCTGCACCTGCGCGGCGCGCTCGATGAGCATCATGAGCACGAAGGCCTCGCCCACCGTGCGCCCGACGGTGAGGATGCCGTGGTTCTCGAGGATCACGCCGTCGAGGTTCGCGAGGGCGGCCACGAGACGGCGCTGCTCGTCCGGGCCGAACGCGAGTCCCTCGTAGGGGTGCCGCCCCAGCCGCCGGAAGAGCCGCATGGCCGGCTGCGAGCACGGCAGCAGGCCACCCGGGACCGCTGCGAGCGCCTGGCCCCACGGCGTGTGAAGGTGGAGCACGCACAGGGCATCCGCGCGCGCCGCGTGCACGGCGCCGTGTATCGCGAAGCCGCTGGGATTCACGGGCGCGCTGCTGCCGTCGGCGACCCGGCCGGACACGTCCACCTTCACGAGATTCCCCGGCGTGATCTCCGCGAATCGCAGGCCGAAGCGATTGATCAGGTAATGGCCGGGCTCGCCGGGGACCGAAGCCGAGATGTGCGTCCAGACCGTGTCGTCCCATCCGCGACGGGCGGACAGGCGATAGGCGGCCGCGAGGTCGCGGCGGATGTCGGATTCGGTCGGGGAGGGCATGGCGGGCTTTTCGTCTCGGCGCACTGAATCTAGCATGCGCATCGCCGTCCCGGCCAAGCGCAGGGGACCCTTCGGCCAAGGGTCCGGGACGGGGCGTTCGGCTACAATTGCGTTCCTTTTTCCGCCTGCCCGGATTCAACCTCCGCGACCCAGGACCCGTCCATGGCCGACCCCGCCAAGAAAGTCTTCATCCGCACCTTCGGGTGCCAGATGAACGAATACGACTCCGACAAGATGGCCGACGTGCTCGCCGCCGCCGAGGGCTACGAGAAGACCGACCGGCCCGAGGACGCCGACCTCATCCTCTACAACACGTGCTCCGTGCGCGAGAAGGCACAGGAGAAGGTGTTCGCGGACCTCGGGAGGCTGCGGCCGCTCAAGCGCGACAGGCCGGGCCTGCTCATCGGCGTGGGCGGATGCGTCGCGACCCAGGAGGGCCAGGCCCACGTGCGCCGCGCCCCCTTCGTCGACCTGGCTCTCGG
>CAZPLW010000135.1:0-11685 GCA_964587315.1 uncultured Lysobacter sp. | reverse complement strand
CCCCGTCAGTTTTACCGCGTCAATTTCGCCCACGGCACCGTCTTCGACACCACGGGCGGGCAGGCGGTGAAGGGCGGCTGGCAGAAGTAGCCCGCCTTCGCCCCGGGCGGCTGCGCCGGCCACGCGCCGGGGCGGCCGCGCCGCGCGTCGCCGTCGGGCACCCGGCCGGGACTACGCCCGCAGGTAGCCCAGGCCCCGCGTCACCGCCGCCGTCCGGGTCTCCACGCCCAGCTTCTCGTACATGCGCTGCAGGTGCTTGTGCACGGTCCGCGGGCTGATGCCGAGGATGCAGGCGATGTCGCGGTCGGTCTTGCCGCCGGAGAGCCATCGCAGGACCTCGCGCTCCCGGGCCGTCAGGTGCCCTTCGCGGTCCGGCGGGACGGGGCAAGGCGCTTCCCACGCGGCCTTCGCGCACCCGGCGCCGATCGTGAGCCGGTACAGGTTGCCCAGGTGCGGCCGGATCGCCTCGAGGCAATCCCGGTCGCGATCGCTGAAATCCCGCCCGCTGCGGTTGAGCACGAATCCGACCAGCACGTTGCGCTGCACGTGGATCGGCACCGCGACGGCGTGCTCGATCCGGATCGGCCGGTAGTAGTCGTGGTAGAGGGCGGAACGCCGGAAGTCCTTCGCGGGAACGACGTCGCTGATCCGCTGCGCGGGCGCGAGCGGGTTGCGGCCGTGGGCGCGCAGCAGCGGGTGGGCGTGGAAGTGGCGGTCGAACGCCGCGCTCTCGCGCGCCGGGATGGCGCCGGGCACGTCGCAGGTCACGCGGCGGCGCCCGGTGTCGAGGTCGCAGACGGACAGGGTGGTGAGCTCGCTCGGCACCAGGCGCGGCAGGCTCGCGAGGCCGTGGCGCGCGAAGGCCCCGTCGGCCGCGATCCCCTCGGCGATGGCGCCCAGGGCGTCCAGTGCACTCCGCAGGTCCGCGCTACCGAGCGATCGCATCATGGCCGCCCCTCCGATCGATCCCTATTTACCAGTAGGTAAAGTACTTGTCAACTAGTAGGTAAGGCGGTATGTTGGCGCCATGGCTGCCCCCACCGACACCGCCCAGCGCATCCTGGACATCGCCGAGCGCCTGGTGCAGACGCGCGGCTTCAACGGCTTCAGCTACGCGGACATCGCGGAGGCGATGCACGTCACCAAGGCGAGCCTGCACTACCACTTCCCGGCCAAGTCGGACCTGGGCGAGCGCCTCATCGAGCGCTACGAGAGCAACTTCCTCGCCGCGCTCGCCCGCATCGAGGGAGAGACGGACGACCTGCGCGAGAAGCTGCGCCGCTACGTCGCCATCTACGCCGGCGTGGTGCGCGAGAACCGGATGTGCCTGTGCGGGATGCTCGCCGCGGAGTACGGAACACTGCCCGAGGCCATGCGCGACGAGATGCGCCATTTCTTCGACGAGAACGAGCGCTGGCTGGTGGGCGTCCTGAAGGAGGGCCGGCGGGCGAAGGTCCTCACGTTCAAGGGCACGCCGTCGGAAGCGGCCCGCGCGCTCGTCGGGTCGCTGGAAGGCGCGATGATGATCGCGCGCTCGTACGGCGAGCCCGCGCGCTTCCAGGCCGTGAGCGACCGGCTGCTGGCCGACCTGGGCGCCTAGTACGCAATCTTCCCCATGGCGGGGATCGACCGGCCGCGGCACGCTCGAGGCTCCTCACCCCAGGGAGCCCCCCATGACGAACAGGACCACCGCAGCGGCGCTCACGGTCGCCGCGCTGCTGTCGGCCGGCGCGCAGGCGCAGGCCCTCGACGGGCGCAGCTTTCACGGCGTCTTCATCGAACGCGGCAAGACCTCGGGCGACGCCGACACGATCACCTTCAAGGACGGCCGGTTCCGCTCGAGCGCCTGCGACCGCTATGGCTATTCCGACGCGCCCTACAAGGCCACGCCCGCGGAGGGCGGCATGCGCTTCGAGGCCGAGACGCAGAGCCCGAAGTACGGCAAGCTCCTCTGGAGCGGCCAGGTGCGCGGCGGCAAGCTGGACGCGACGGTGATGATGGAGCGCGCCGGCAAGTCGCCGATCGAGAACTGGGTCGTCGCGGCCGAGAAGCTCTGAGGAGGCCGCCATGGGACACGCCCATTCACACGCCGCCGAACTCAGGAATTTCGGCAAGGCCGACACGGTGCGCGAGTTTCCGCTCGGCCGCGTCGAGCTGGTCACCATCGGCGGCGCGACCATCGGCCGGGCGATCTTCGAGCCGGGCTGGCGCTGGTCCACCTCCGTGCAGCCGCTCGCGAAGACCCGCAGCTGCGAGGCGCCGCACTTCCAGTATCACGTCGCCGGCGTGCTGCACGTGCAGATGGACGACGGCAGCGAGTTCGACTGCGGGCCGGGAGACGTCTCGCTGCTGCCCTCGGGACATGACGCCTGGACGGTCGGCGACGAGGCGGCGGTGGTGGTCGACTTCCAGGGCATGATCGACTACGCCCTGGGCGACAAGGCCTAGCACCGCTCCTGCGGCAACCCGGGCGCGCGGCGCGACGGGCGGGTACGATGATCGCACCCGTCCTTCCGCGATCTTGTCGCCCATGCCCATCGACCCGTTCCCCCGCACGAATCCCGCCGGTCAGCTCGTCGAGGTCGACGCGCTCGAGGCGCTAGTCCTCGTCGACAACGTGACCGATGCGCTGTCGACGGTTCCGGCGGGCGTCGCCAACGAGACGGCGGCGCTCCTCGCGGCGGGGCTCACGGAGATGTCGGGCGAGGCCAAGTGCTGCGCCCACCACGGCCTGTCGCTCCTGCTCGCCGCGCGCGTGGGCGACGACGCGCGCTGCATGATGTTCGACGCCGGTCCCGAGGCCTACACGATCGGGCGCAACGCCGCGCTCCTGGGCGTGCCCTTCGAGCGCATCGAGGCCGTGGCGCTCTCCCACGGCCACTGGGACCACGGCGGCGGCCTCGCCGAGGCGGTGCGCCTCATCGCGAAGGCCCGCGGCGGCCGGCCCGTGCCCTTCCACGTGAACGAGGGCATGTTCGTCCGGCGCGGCAACACGCAGCCGGGCGGGAAGGTCCTGCCCTACCGGAGCGTCCCGTCCGCGGCCGAGCTCGAGGCCGCGGGCGCCACCGTGGTGAGCGATCCCGGCGCGCGCCTGCTCGTCGACGGCCACTTCTACCTGAGCGGCGAGATCCCGCGCGTCACGGCCTACGAGAAGGGCTACCCGGGACACCTGCGCCGCGCCGCGGACGACAGCGGCTGGGAGGACGACCCCTGGCTCCTCGACGAGCGATATCTCGCGGTGAAGGTGCGGGGGAAGGGCCTCGTCGTCTTCTCCATGTGCTCCCACGCCGGCGTGGTGAACGTGCTGAAGGATGCGGGACGGGTCTTCTCCGGCACGCCGCTGCACGCCGTGATGGGCGGCTTCCACCTCTCGGGGCCGACCGTCGAGCCGGCCATCGCGGATACCGTGCTCGACCTGATGAAGTTCGGCCTGAAGCGCATCGTGCCGGCCCACTGCACGGGCTTCCGGGCGTTCGCGGCGCTCTCGCAGGCGTGCGAGGCGGGCGTGCTTTTCCCCTCGGCCGTCGGGCGGCGGTTCACCTTCTAGGGCCCCGAGCTTTTCGCCTCGGGGGCCCGACGGGCATGGCGCCCTCTCGGACACGGTGTAGCATGGCGGTATCCCCGTCCGAAGAATCCGACCGGCGAGTCCCTTCCCGTTCTCGCTCCGCCTCCATGATTTCGACCCGCCTCTTCCGCACGCCCCTCCACGAGCACGCCGATCCCGCCCAGCGCATCCTGGGCGTCGCGGAACTCCCACCGGATTCCGACGAGCTCGCGAAGCTCGTGACGCAGGATCCCGATCCCGGCGTGCGCGCCGCGGCGGCCCGGCGCTCGACGCAATTCGCGGCCCTCGCCGCCGGCTGGAACGCCGAGAAGGAGGCCGTGGCGCGCGAGGCGCTGGAATCCTCGCTCGCCCCGCTCGTGGCCGACACCGCCGATGCCGCCGCGGCCCGCTCGCTCCTGGAAGCCGAACACACCACGGACGGCCTGCGCGCCGAGGTGGCCCGCCGCGCCCGCGACCCGGAGCGTCGCGCGCTCGCCCTGGCCGGCCTGCGCGACGAGGAGAAGCTCGTCGATCTCGCGGTGAACGCGCCCCAGGCCGAGGCCCGCCTCGCCGCCGCCGAGCGCGTCGTCACGAAGGAAGCGCTGGAGAAGCTCCAGCACGCGGCGAACAACAAGGACCGCGGCGTGGCGAAGCTCGCCCAGCGCCGCCTCGAGGCCATGAAGGACCGCGCGGCGCAGGAGACGGCCGCCGACGACATCCTCGCGAAGCTCGAGTCGCTCTCGACCACGCCCGGGCCGGTGCTCACCGCCGTCGTGGAGCTCAATCGCCGCTGGCAGGCGCTCGACATGGCCGCCGACGAGACGCGCCTCGCGCGCATCGACGCCGCGCGCGCCGCGCTGCACGCCCGTTTCGAGCGCGAGCAGGGCGAGCAGCTCGCCCGCGCCCGCCTGGAGCGGGAGGTGCGCGACTGGACGGCGACGCTCACCGCGCCCGCGAGCGCCGAGGAGATGGAAGGCCGCCGCGCGGAGCTGGAGCGCCTGAAGGCCACGGCGCAGGAGGCGAGCGACGCCCCCGCGCTCGAGATGCTCGCCATGGCCGAGGCGAAGCTGGTGCAGTGGGCGCTCGAACGCGAGGCCGTCGCCGGCGCCGAGGCGCTGGTGATCGAGGCCGAGCGACTCGCGGCCGACACGTCGATCGACGACGCCAACCTGCCCGCGCGGTGGCAGGCGCTCGATCGCGCCATCCGCACCGCCGACCTCACGCGCCGCTTCGAGGCCGCGCTCATCGTGGTCGAGCAGCGCCGTCTCGCGCAGGTGGCGGTGGCCGAGCAGGAGGCGAGCGTCGCCCGCCAGAAGGTGCACGGCTACCTGCACGCGGCCGAGGAGGCGCTCGCCGCCGGCCAGATGCAGGCCGCGCGCGCCGCCGCCGAAGCCATCAAGGCCCTCAAGCCCGAGGCCGGCAACCTGCCCAAGCCCACGCACCAGCGCATCAGCCGCGTGGTGCAGCAGCTGGTGGAGCTGGAGCGCTGGGAAGCCTTCGGCCAGCACGACGCGCGCATCCGCCTGATCGAGCGCGCCGAGGCCCTGCTCGCCCCGGGCAACGACCCGGCGAAGGTCGCGCAGGAGGTGAAGAAGCTGCGCGACGAGTGGAAGGCGCTCGACGTGCAGCACGCGGGCGTCCCGAAGAGCCTGTGGGAGCGCTTCGACGGCGCGTGCGAGAAGGCCTACGCGCCGGCCGCGCGCCACTTCGCCGAGCAGGCCGCTATCCGCAAGGCCGCGCGCAAGACGCGCGACGACTTCATCGAGAAGGCCGGGCAGGAAGGCGGCGCGCTCCTCGCGATCGAGCCGCGCGACCTGCGCCTCATGGAACAGTGGGTGCGCGACACCGAGAAGAACTGGCGCGAGGGGGGCCTGGGCAGTGTCGACCCCGGCGCGTGGAAGAAGCTGGACGCGAAGTTCCGCGAGACCGTGGGCCTCGTGCGCCAGGCGCTCGTCACGGCCCGCGGCGAGGGCAAGGCCGGGCGCGAGGCGCTCATCGCGGAGGTGAAGGCGCTCGCCGAGTCGGCGGCGCACGACCGCGAGGCGCCCGCCAAGGTGAAGGCCATCCAGCAGCGCTGGCAGGCCGAGGCCAAGGCGCACCCGGTGGGCCATCGCGACGAGCGGCTGCTGTGGGAGCAGTTCCGCGCCGCGTGCGACAACGTGTTCGAGGCGAGGAACGCCAAGCGCAAGGAGATCGACGAGAAGAAGGGCGAGGGCCGCAAGGCGCTCGAGGAGATCGCGCAGCGCATGGACCAGCTCGCGCGCGAGACCGAGAAGGCCGAGAACGACCTGCGCAAGGAGATGCGCGAGGTCGACGACGCCTGGAGGAAGGCCTTCGGCCGTCCGGACCCGGCGATGAAGGGCGTGGAGTCGCGCTTCCGCAACGCGCGCACGGCCGTCGAGTCGCTGCTCAAGGAAAAGGCGCGCGTGCGCGAGAGCGCGATCTGGCAGGCCCTCGCGACGAGGGAACGCCTGAGCGACGAGCTGGACGCGCTGGCCGCGGGCGGCGGCGTCGCCGAGGAGACGCTCGTGCGCGAGCAGTGGACGGGCTTCGCCGAAGTGCCCGCGCCGTGGGAGAAGCGCATGGCCGCGCGCCGCGACGCCGCGCTCAAGGCGCTGGCCGACGGAGAGGCGGACCGGCACCGCGCGCTCGTGGACAAGGCGGCCGCCGCGCGCGCGCTCGGCCTGCTCGAGCTCGAGATGGCGCTCGGCATCGAGTCGCCGCCGGAATTCCAGCAGCAGCGCCTCGCGCTCCAGGTGGCGAAGCTGCGCGAGCGCTTCAAGAGCGCCGGCTCGACGCCGGCCGACGAGCCGCCCGAGCGCCTGCTCGCGTGGTGCGCCGCTCCCGGCATCGCCGAGCGCCGCGACCGCGAGCGCTTCGAGCGGATCCTCGCCCGCATGGGCCCCGCCCGCTAGGCGATCCCGTGCGCAAGGCCCCAGGCCAATGGTCCTTCATGGACGCCTGGTGGCGCTGGGGAAACGTGGTCGCGGACGCCATGCTCGCCGGCAACGGCGGTCCCTCGGTCGTCGAGCGCCTGCAGAAGGACCGGCTGCGCCGCCTGGTGCAAGGCGCCCGCCGCGCCTCGCCCTTCTACGCCGAGCGCTACGCGCACCTGCCCGCGAGCCGCCCGGTTCGCCTGGCGGACCTGCCGCCCGTGAGGCGCGCCGATCTCATGGACCGCTTCGACGACTGGGTCACCGACCGCGAGGTGACTCTCGAGCGCGTGCAGGCGTTCGTCGCCGATCCGCGCCACGTGGGCCATCCCTTCCGCGACAAGTACGCGATCTTCTCGAGCTCCGGGACGACCGGCATCCCCGGCCTCTTCGTGCAGGACGCCGACGCGCTCTCCGTGTACGACGCCCTGGGCACCGCGCGCATGGGCGCCCTCGCGCCGCTGTGGGACTGGCGCTCCTCCGTGGGCGGGCACCGCTTCGCGCTCATCGCCGCCACCGGAGGGCATTTCGCGGGCGTGGTGATGTGGGAGCGCCTTCGCGCCCTGCATCCCTGGTTCGCCAAGAACGGCCGGGTGATCGCGGTCACCGACCCGATGGACGAGATCGTGCGCGCGCTGGAGAGCTTCCGTCCCACGGTGCTCGCGTCGTACTCGACGGTCCTCAGGGCCCTGGCCGAGCGCAAGGAGGCCGGAGAGCTGCTATGCGCGCCGCGCACGCTCTGGTACGGCGGCGAGTGGATGGCCCCCGACTGCCGCCGCCACATCGCGCGCGCCTTCGGCGGCAAGGTGGCGGGCGACTACGGCGCCTCGGAGTTCCTCAACATCGCCTTCGAATGCGAGCGGGGAGAGCTGCACGTGAATTCGGACTGGGTGATCCTCGAGCCGGTGGACGAGCACGGGCACGCCGTGCCGCCGGGGCAGCCCTCGGCCAACGTCCTGCTCACGAACCTGGCCAACCGCGTGCAGCCCTTCATCCGCTACGAATTGGGCGACAGCGTGACGCTCGTGCCGGGCGAATGCGGCTGCGGCCGGCCGTTCCCGCGCATCCGCGTGGACGGGCGGCGCGACGAGATCCTGCGCCTGCTGGACGCGAAGGGCCGGCACGTCGCGGTCCTGCCGATGGCGATCAGCACGGCGATCGAGGAAAGCGCGGGCGTGCACCGCTTCCAGGTGGAGCAGACGGGGGTTCGAAAGCTCCACGTGCGGGTCGAGGGCGCCGGCGACAAGGTGCTCGCGAAGGTGCGCCAGGGCCTCTCGGCCTGGCTCGCGGCCCAGGGATTGCCCGGCATCGCGATCGCCGCGCAGGCCGGAAAGCTCTCCGCCCACCCGGTGAGCGGGAAGTTCCGGCAGGTCTTCCGGCGGAAGTGAACCGGCGCTAGCGCGACCAGACGGCCTGCACGAGGTTGTCGTCCGCCTCGTAGCGAACGCGCAGCCGCCCCTCGTAGTGATCGTGCACCGCGTGCGCCAGCGTGCGGGCGAGGTGCCGGCCCGTCGTCGTGATGGTGAGGCCCGTGTGCTGCCCGGAATCGATGCCGATGACGCGCTCGAGCGGGCGCTCGCGGTTCGTCTCGGCCTCGTAGTCGGCCACCAGCTTGCACAGCTCGGCCTTGTGCGAGTCGACCCAGGGACCGCGCAGGCTCACGTGGCCGGCCGGGAACTGGTCGCGGATGCGCAGGCAGGCCGCGCACAGGGTGCGGACGGCGTCGCGGGGTGGATGGCTGCTCCACGACCAGCGCCCTTCGCGGAAGATGGCGCCGCAATCGGTGCAGACCGCCGGATGCAGGGGGCGTTCCGCCTCGACGTACGGGTCGCCCAGGGTCATCTCGGCACGCAACTCGTGCCTCAGTGTCGTCTGGTGCCGGACCTGGCGTTTCATGGCGCGTCTCTCCGCTTCGGGGGGTTTCTTCGCCCCCAAGCTAACGCGCCCTTGCCGAAAGGGTTTGCCGCAGGTCAAACGCCGGGCAAGTCGCCCGGAGGGGATCCGGTACTCCCCGGGGAATGGGACGGGCGCGGTTACTTCCCGGCCTTGAGTTGGTCGCGGATCTCGCGCAGGAGCAGGACGTCCTCGGGCGTGGCGGGGGGCGCCGGCGGCGGGGCCTCGGACTTCATCCGGTTCACCTGCTTCACCATGAGGAAGATGATGAAGGCGAGGATCGCGAAGTTGAGCGCCACCGTGATGAAGCTGCCATAGGCGAAGACCGGCACGCCGGCCTTCTTGAGCTCCACCAGGGTCTGCGGGATGCCGGGCGGCCCGTCGGCCAGCTTGATGAAGTGGCTGGTGAAGTCGAGCCCGCCGAAGATCCTGCTCACGATCGGCATGATCAGGTCGCCGACCACGGAGTCGACGATCTTGCCGAACGCCGCGCCGATGATGACGCCGACGGCGAGGTCCATCACGTTGCCCTTCAGCGCGAAGGCCTTGAATTCGGTCGCGAAGCCCATGGGATTCCCCTTTTCTCGTGATCTGGAGACCAAAGCTTAAGGGAAGCGGGGGAAGGGCGCGATAGCCGAGAGCGCTCGCGGAAGCATTTCGGCGGCTCGTCGCCCCGGCCCGACGGCGCGCTCCGATAGAATCGCCGCTCCTCTCCTCCCGCCCGAGGCGCCCCGTGGCCCGCCGTCCCGCCCTCGCGTTCATCTTCGCGCTCGTCGTCGTCGACGTGATCGCCATGGGCATCGTGATCCCCGTGCTGCCCAAGCTCGTCGAATCCTTCGAGGGCGGCGACACCGCGCGCGCGGCCGAGGTGTACGGCGTCTTCGGCACGGCCTGGGCGCTCATGCAGTTCATCTTCATGCCGGTGCTGGGCGCGGCCTCGGACCGCTTCGGCCGCCGGCCCGTGATCCTGCTCTCGTGCCTGGGCCTCGGGCTCGACTACTTCCTCATGGCGCTCGCGCCCAACCTGGGATGGCTCTTCGCGGGGCGCGTGATCTCGGGCATCACCGCCGCCAGCTTCGCCACGGCCTTCGCGTACCTCGCGGACGTGACGCCGCCGGAGAAGCGCGCCGCCGCCTTCGGGATGGTGGGCGCCGGCTTCGGCCTGGGGTTCACCCTCGGGCCCGCCCTCGGAGGCGTGCTGGGGGGCGTCGATCCGCGCCTGCCGTTCTGGGTGGCCGGCGGCCTCGCGTGCGCCAACGCGGCCTACGGCTTCTTCGTGCTGCCGGAGTCGCTGCCGAAGGAGAAGCGCGCGCCCTTCTCGTGGAAGCGGGCCAATCCCGTGGGTTCGCTCAGGCTCCTCTCGTCGCACCCGGAGCTGCTCGGGCTCGCCTCGGCGCTCTTCCTCATGCAGCTCTCGCACGTGGTGTTCCCGGCCGTGACGGTGCTCTACATGGGCTTTCGCTACGGCTGGGGCGAGATGGCCGTGGGCCTCGTGCTGGCCGGCGTGGGCATCTGCTCGATGGTCGTGCAGGGCGGCCTGATCCGTCCCGCGGTGAAGCGGCTGGGCGAGCGGCGCGCGATGGGGCTGGGCCTCGCCTGCGGCGCGTGCGGCATGGCGACCTACGGCCTCGCGAGCACCGGCTGGGCGTTCCTCGCGGGAATTCCCGTGATGGCCCTGTGGGGGCTGGCCGGCCCGTCGGTGCAGGCCATCATGAGCCGGCACGTGAGCCCGTCGGAGCAGGGGCAATTGCAGGGGGCTTGCTCGAGCCTGCAGGCCATCTCGGGGCTGGTGGGCCCCGGGCTCTTCACCCAGGCGTTCGCGTTCGCCATCGCCGCCGGCAGCGGGGCGCCGCCGGGACTGCCGTTCCTGCTGGCCGCCGGGATGCTCGCCGTGGCGGGCGCGCTCGCCTGGCGCGCGACGGCGGATCGCGCCGCTAGCGCAGCGGCACCATGATCTCGTTGCGGCGCAGGAAGGGCAGCGTCCAGGGCGGGTCGTAGCGCGCGAGCTGCGGAGCGCCGGCGGCCTCGAGATCCTCGGCCTTCATCCAGCCCAGGAGGTCCGCGGTCTTCTCCTTCACCTTCCCCTCGCCCGAGAGTCCAGTGAACCGGAGGACGGCCATGCGCTGCGCGGGCAGTTCGCGCAGCTTCACGCGATCGTCCGTGGGGCGCGGCAGCGTCGCCATCGTGTACTGCGCCGGCATCACGAAGTGGATGCGGTAGCGGGCGCCCGCGTTCTCCACGGTGACCGGGGAGGTCATCGCGATCCGCTCGGAGACGGGCTCCGCCGTGACGGGCGCCGTCATGGGGATCTTCGCCGATTCGCCCTTCTCCGACGACACGTTGTTGCCGAAGATGTAGCCCGCGATGACGCGGAAGCCGGCGTTCGAGGCGCCCCAGAGGTCGCCCTCGACCTCGGCCTGCGCGACGATCCGGGGCGCGTAGCGCCGGATCTCGTAGTCGCCGCTCGATTTCACGATCTCGAACGCGGGCTCCTCGATGGAGGCCGCGGCGGGCAGGGAGGCGAGGGCGGCCGAGATGGCGACGGTGGCGGTGCTTTTCATGGGGCGTGGACTCGAGGGCGCAGGATGTATCGACCGCGAGAACGGCGGTTGGTTCGGCCCGCCGGAGGGCGATGCTAGACTTCGGGCCCATGAAACGCGTGACGTTTTCCTCGCCCTGCCACGACTCGCTCGTCGTCGGGCCGAGCCCCATCGTGGGCCGGGGCCTCTTCGCGGGTGGTCCCATCTCGAGGCGCGCGAAGATCGGCGAGTTCGAGGGCGAGGTGATTTCCATCCGCGAGGCGAGGCGCCGCGCGAAGGCGCGCCGGGTGATCGCCATCGTCGAGCTCGTGACGAAGGCCATCGACGCGAACGGCATGCGGACGGGCTTTCGCTTCATCAACCACTCGTGCGAGCCCAACACGTTCATGCGGCGCACCGACGAGCGCGCGGAGTTCTACGCCCTTCGGGACATCCGAGCCGGCGAGGAGCTCACGCTCGACTACGGCGACAACCACCACGAGGGGCGCCTCGCCTGCCGCTGCGGTTCCGCGAGCTGCCGCGGCCGGCTCTGACGGGCGGGCGGTCATTACGATTGGTTACGCCGGCGGCCCGGGCGGGCAGTTAAACTCCGGGCCTGCCGGAGCCAGTGCCCGGCGCCGGGACGGCCCGCCCCACGCCGCGGGTTCCAATAACGACACCATGCCCCGTCACCTCGCACGCCTCGCCGCCGCCGGAGGCCTCCTCGTCGCGGCCGCCGCGCTCGCACAGCAGCCCGCCGAGCCGCCGAAGGATCCGCCCAGGGCCGGCGAGGCCG
>CAZPLW010000134.1:0-11766 GCA_964587315.1 uncultured Lysobacter sp. | reverse complement strand
GGCAGGGCCGGCGGCATGCGGGGGGGGATGGGGGGCATGGGCGGCAGGGACGGAATGGACATGTAAGTCCCGCCGGCCGTCATTCCCGCGAAGGCGGGAATCCAGCCAGCATCACGAAGAAGCCCCGCCTCGGCGGGGCTTCTTCTTTTGTGCCGCCGCCTACTTCGGCCGCGGCACGTGCTGGTCGATGAGCACCGGATTGCCGTCCGGGTCGACGAGCATGAGGCTCGCGGGCCCCGTCGTCGATTCGTCCGCGGCCGAGACGGGGACGAGGCCGCGGGCCTTCAATGCCTTCTGGATGTCGCGCACGTCGTCGTAGGCCGGCAGCGTGCGCATGGCCCGGTCCCATCCCGGGTTGAAGGTCAGCGTGTTGCGCGGAAACATCCCCTGGAACAGCCCGAGCGTGGCCGTGTCGTTCTGCAGGATCAGCCAGCCTTTCGCGGGATCGCCCGTGATCGCGCGGAAGCCGAGCTTCTCGTAGAACGCGCGCGAGGCGCCGAGGTCCTTCACGGCGAGGCTCACGGAGAAATTCCCGAGACGGGGCGCGTCGACGGAAGCCGGGGCGGCCGATCCGGGCGGCTCCGCGAGCCAGGCGCAACCGGCGAGGGCGATCGCGGCGAATCCGGCGAGGGTGCGTGAGGCGGTCATGTCCGGGCTCCTCTTCCGCCGGCGGGATGGGCGGTCGAGCCCGCATCGTACTGCGGGAGCGTCACATTCCCGAAAGCACGCTGTCACGTTGCCGCCCTATCGTGGGTCTCCCTCAATCCCTGCGTTCCCCCGAGACCCCCCATGAACGACCGCCCCGCGCACGACCTCGCCGAGAACCCCGAGAACGCCTGCTTCAACGACTCGACGAACGACACCTTCGCGAACGTGCTGTCCGCGCGCCTCTCGCGCAGGTCCCTGCTCAAGGGCGCCGCGGGCTTCGCGGGCACGGCCATCTTCGGCGGCAGCCTCCTGGGCTGCAGCAACGGCGATTCGGGCAGTGACGAGCTCTCCCTGGGCTTCACCGCGGTCCCCAAGGGCCTTGCCGACGCCCTCATCGTTCCCGCCGGCTACACGGCCACGGTGCTCTACCGCCTCGGCGACCCGATCAACGCCGCGACGCCGGATTCGGCCAACATCGCGGGCGACACGGGCACGTCCTACGCCACGCGCGCGGGCGACCACCACGACGGCATGCACTTCTTCGGCATCGGCTCCTCGGGCGCCTACGACGCCAACGCCTCCGACCGCGGCCTGCTCGTGATGAACCACGAGAACATCACGCAGCTGCTGCTGCACGCGAACGGGCCGACGGTCGTGAACGGCGTGCGCACGGTGGCCGACGAGGTGCTCAAGGAGATGAACTGCCACGGCGTGAGCGTGGTCGAGGTCTCGCGCACGGGCAGCACGTGGAACTACAGCAAGACGTCCGCCTACAACCGCCGCATCACGCCGTTCACCGAGATGACGATGTCCGGCCCGGCCGCCGGCTCGCGTTACCTCCGGACGAAGTTCTCGCCGGACGGCACGAAGACGCGCGGCACCATCAACAACTGCGCCAACGGCTACACGCCCTGGGGCACCTACCTCACGTGCGAGGAGAACTGGTCCTTCTACTTCCGGCGCGCCGCGGGCGACAACGCGAACCGCACCGCGGCGGAAGTGACGGCCCTCAACCGCTACGGCATCACCCAGGGCTCGGCGGGCAACTACGCCTGGACCTCGGTCGCGGTTTCCGACCCCAACGACACGAGCTTCTCGCGCTGGGACGCCACCAAGCTCGGCGCGTCCGCGGACGGCACCGACGACTTCCGCAACGTGCCCAACACCTACGGCTGGAACGTGGAGATCGACCCGTTCAACGGGACGGCCGCGCTGAAGAAGCGCACGGCCATGGGCCGCTTCTTCCACGAGGGCGCCTGGCCGGGACCGGTGGTGGCCGGCCGCCCGATCGTGTTCTATTCGGGTTGCGACTCGCGCAACGAGTACATCTACAAGTACGTCTCCACGGCCGTGTGGGATCCGGCCGACGCCACGCGCGGGCTTTCGGCCGGCGACAAGTACCTCGACTCGGGCAAGCTCTACGTCGCGAAATTCAACGCCGACGGCACCGGCGCGTGGCTCGAGCTCGCCCTGGGCGTGAACGGCATCACGGGCACGAGCACGGTGTACCCCTTCGCCGACGCGGCCGACGTGCTGGTGCACGCGCGCCTGGCGGCCGACGTGGCCGGCGCCACGAAGATGGACCGGCCCGAGTGGGGCGGCGTGAACCCGAGGAACGGCGAGGTCTACTTCACGATGACCAACAACAGCCAGCGCGGGGGAGCCGCCGTGCCGCTGGACGCCGCCAATCCGCGCTACTACAGCGACACGCGTGGCGCCACCACGCAGCGCGGCAACAGCAACGGCCACATCATCCGCTGGGCCCCGGCGAGCGGCGACCACGCCTCGAACGCGTTCAACTGGGACATCTACCTGTTCGCGGCCCAGGCCACCGCCGACTCCGCCGCGGCCGATGCGGACTACCAGGCCAACGTGAACGTGTCGGGCCTCACCGCCGGAAACGACCTGTCGAGCCCGGACGGCCTGTGGTTCAGCCGCGCGACGCCCGGCCTGCTCTGGATCGAGACGGATGACGGCGCCTACACGGACGTCACCAACTGCATGCTGCTCGCCGCCATTCCCGGCTCGGTGAACGACGGCGCGAACGTGACGATCGCCAACAAGGCCGTGCCGCAGGGCTCGGGCGGCGCCACCGTCGACGTGAGCGTCACCACGAAAATGGGCAGGAAGCAGACGGAAGCGACGCTGCGCCGCTTCCTCGTCGGCCCCAAGGGCGCCGAGATCACCGGCGTGGCGGAGTCCGGCGACGGCAAGGCGCTCTTCGTGAACATCCAGCACCCGGGCGAGAACACGACGGCCGCGCAGCTCGCGGCCGGCACCTTCGAGAGCACCTGGCCCACGGCCACGGCGACCTCCCGCCCGCGCTCGGCGACGGTCGTGATCACGCGCAACGACGGCGGGAAGATCGGCGTGGCCTGAGCGGCAGTCCTGCGCGAATCCTTAGCCCGATAAGGCGGGTTCCGGCCCGTCTTATCCCGCCATCGGCACGGGACGGCCGCCCGCAGAATGCATTCATCGAAACCGAAACGGACAGGAATCACTCGAGAACCAAGGCAAGCCCATCCGATCGCCGACCCCAGAAGCCGCTGTTGTGCGCGCCCCGATAAGCGGGTGTACCTGATGCGGAAGGAAAGCGATCCCCTGCAGCCCCCCGTTCGTGGGGAACCTGCCGGACGGAATCGATGCAGCAGGAAGGGCGCGGCGAAAGCCGCGCCCTTCGTCATTCCGGGAAGGCGCGGCGGCCGGGCGGCGGACCGGGAACTGGGACGGGAATCGGCCGCTTTTCCGCCCGCCGTCCGACCGCGGGGAAGCCGAGGATGACGGTGTGGGCGACGACGACGAAAGCCGCCCGCGAAGACTGGACCTCTTCAAGGGAACTTCCGTGAACGCACTGCTCCTCTGGATCGCCGATAGACCTTCCGTCACGTTCTTCCTGATCGCCGTCGTGGTGGCCGTCGTGGCTTCCCGCTTCCCTCACGACGAACACTGGATGGACGGCACCCGGTAGGATCGTCGCCGCGCGACAGGGCGGCCCCGCTTCGGCGGGGCTTTTTTTCGCGGACGGGGCTTGCGGATCGATCGCCCCCGGTGGCGCGCTCAACTTTCCTCCCGGCGTGCCGATGACCGTGGAACGAAACCCGTTTCCTCGGTCCCGATGTCCGTGCTCGCCGCCTTCCGCCGCGCCCTGCCTTGCGCCCTCGCGAGCGTGACGCTCGCGCTCGGCCTCGCCGGGTCGGACGGGGCGGGCGCGAGCCCGGCCGGGGATGCCGGAATCCCGCTGCGGCTCGATGCGCAAACACAGCGCGTCGAGCTCTGGACCGGCGTGCGCGTGCTCGAGGAGACGACCCGCGCGTTGGGCGCGCCGGAGGCCCTGGCGCGCATCGATGATTTCCGGAGCCCGGCCACGCCCTGGGCCAACCTGGGGCCGCGCCAGCAGGCGGTCTGGGTGTCCGCCGAATTGGAAGTCGCCACCGACGCCCCGGAGCGCTGGATCCTCGACGTGAATTACCCGTCGATCGACCGCATCGACCTCTTCGAGATCGTCGGGGGTGCCATCGTCCGCGAAACCCGCCTCGGCGACGAGATGCCCTTCGGCGCACGGCCGTTCCCGGGGCGCACGCACGCGGTCGAGCTCGCCCTCGCGCCCGGTGAACGCACGCGCTTGCTGATGCGCGTGCGGACCTCGAGCGCGATGATCCTGCCGATGGCGCTCGCGCGGCCCGCCGAGCACCAGGCCGGCGAGGCCCGTGCGGAAGCGCTGCAGGGCCTGTGCGCCGGAATCGGCCTGAGCCTGCTCATCTACAGCCTCGCGCACTGGATCGCCCTTCGCGACCGCATCTTCTTCTACTACGCGGTGGCGGCGGGGGGCACGAGCGCCTTCTTCCTCGCGTATGCCGGGCTCGCGCACGAGCACCTCTGGCCCGGCTCGCCCTGGCTCACGCAGAACGCGGCGCCCACGGCGGTGCTGGTCGCGCTCTGGGGAGGGCTGCTCTTCCTCGATCGCATCCTGCGCGTGGAGGAGCTGAGCGCGGCGGCCTCGCGCGTCATGTCGGCGCTGGCCTGGCTCGCGCTGGCCGCGGCGACGGCCTTCGCGCTGGACTTCATCGACTACCGGGCGGCCCAGCTCGCGGGCACGATCCTGGGCCCGACGCCGATCCTGCTCGGCCTGCCGGTCGCCTGGCTGCGCATGCGGCAGGGCGACCGGTTGATGGTCTATTTTCTCCTCGGCTGGGCGCTGTACGCGGTGGGCATCGTCATCATGGCCTTGCTGCTGCGCGGCTACCTGCCCGCCGACCGGTTCACGATGCACGCGTTCCAGTTCGGCTCGATATCCGAGATGGCCCTGTGGCTCGTGCTGCTGGGCCAGCGCGTGGAGCAGATCCGCCGCAGCGCCGAGACGAGCCGGCACGAGAACGACGCGCTGCGCTCGCTGGCGCTCACCGATGCGCTCACCGGGTTGCCCAACCGGCGTGGCCTGGGCCCGATCGTCGAGGGCGCGCTGCGCCGGAGCCGGCCCAACGCCATCGCCGCGGTCTTCATGCTCGACCTCGACGGCTTCAAGCCCGTGAACGATCTCCACGGGCATGCCGTGGGCGACCAGCTCCTGGCCGCGGTGGCCGCGCGGTTGCGGGGGACCGTGCGCGATGCCGACGTCGTGGCGCGCCTGGGGGGCGACGAGTTCGTCGTCGTGGCGGAAGGGTTCGACGGTCAGGCCGCGGCGGGCGCGTTCGGGGAAGAATTGCTGGCGGCATTCCGCGATCCGTTCGTGCTGCCGGCGGCCCAGGCCTGCCGCGTGGGCGCGACGATCGGCTATGCGCTCTCGCCCCAGGACGGCCGGGATGCCACGAAGGTGCTGCACCTGGCGGACCAGGCGATGTACGAGGGCAAGCAGCACGGCAAGCGCTGCCTGCTGCGCTACGAGCCGAGGCCGGCGCTCGCCGCGGCCTGACGCCCGCGGGACGCGTCCCGCGGGCGAACACCCGGGGGGCGGCATGCGGTAGGATCGTCCCAAAGCGACAGCGCGGCCCCGCTTCGGCGGGGCCCTTCATTTCCAAGGAGCCACCATGGAGTACCGCAAGCTCGGCGAGAACGGCGTCGCCGTCTCCCCCATCTGCCTGGGCACGATGATGTTCGGCGACCGCACCGATCGCGAGGAGGCCGCGCGCATCGTCGCGCACGCGAAGGCCGCGGGCGTGAACTTCATCGACACCGCCAACATGTACGCGAAGGGCGCCTCGGAGCGCATCGTGGGCGAGCTCGTCAAGGCCGACCGCTCGCACTGGGTGCTCGCCACGAAGGTCGCGAACCCGACCGGCCCCGGCCCCAACGAGAAGGGCCTCTCGCGCGGGCACCTGATCGAGGCCCTGGAGGCGAGCCTCGGGCGGCTCGACACCGACTACATCGACGTCTACTACCTGCACAAGGACGACGTCACGACGCCGCTCGCGGAGACGCTGCGCACGCTCGACGAGTTCCTCGCCGAGGGCACGGTGCGCCACTGGGGCATCTCCAACTTCCGCGGCTGGCGCATCGCCGAGGCCATCCGCATCGCCGACCAGCTCGGCATGCCGCGCCCGGTGTGCGTGCAGCCGTACTACAACGCCATGAACCGCATGCCGGAAGTCGAGGTGCTGCCGGCCTGCGCCTACTACGGGCTGGGCGTCGTGCCCTACAGCCCGCTCGCGCGAGGCGTGCTCACGGGCAAGTACGTGCCCGGGGCCGCGCCGCCGGAAGGCACGCGCGCCGGCGTGAAGGACCGCCGCCTGATGGAGACGGAATTCCGCGCCGAATCGATGGAGCACGCGCGCCGCTTCGCGGAGCACGCGAAGTCGCGCGGCATCACCTCCGGCCAGTTCGCCACGGCCTGGGTGCTCGCGAGCGAGATCGTCACGTCCGTCCTGGCGGGCCCGCGCACGCTGGCCCAGTGGGAGGAGTACCTGGGCGCGCTCGCCTACCGCTGGACACCCGAGGACGAGGCCTTCGTGGATTCGCTCGTGCGGCCGGGCCATCCGTCCACGCCGGGCTACTCGGACCCGCAATACCCCTTCTTCGGCCGCACGCGCGCCGGCAACCCGGTCCGCAGTCCCTAGGCGGCGCGCCCCATGCCGGGGCGGGGCGACTTGTCCTTGCACAAAGGGCCCGGCGCGGGATCGGGCGAAGATGACGGCTGCCTGCCGAGCCGTCACCGGGTCCCTCCATGCAAGTCATCGATCTCGCGCTCGTCCTCCTGCTCATCGTCGCCGTGGGCGGCGCCCTCGTGCGCCTCACCGCCATCCCGCTGCCGATCTTCCTGGTGATCGTGGGAGCCGGCGCCTCGTTCGTGCCGGGCCTCTCGCACGTCGACGTCGATCCGGAAGTCTTCCTCCTGCTCTTCATCCCGCCCCTGCTGTTCGCCGACGCGCGCATCCTGCCCCGCCGCGACCTGCTGCGCGTCATGAAGCCGGTGATGGGCCTCGCGCTCGGGCTCGTGGTCGTGACGGTGGTCGCCGTGGGCTACTTCATCCACTGGCTCGTGCCGGCCGTGCCGCTCGCGGTCGCCTTCACGCTGGGCGCGATCGTCTCGCCGACCGACGCCGTCGCGACGGTCGCGACGACCGCCACGCTGCCGTTGCCCGCGCGCGTGACGAACATCGTGAACGCCGAGAGCCTGCTCAACGACGCCACGGGCCTGGTCGCCTTCAAGCTCGCCGTGGCCGCCGCGGCCGCCGCGGGAACGGTCACCTTCGGGGAAGTGGGCACGCAGTTCGTCCTGCTCTCCGGCGGCGGCGTGCTCGTGGGCATCGTCGTGGAATGGCTGGGCCGGAAGCTGCGCGAGAAGCTGATCGCGCTGGGCGCCGACGACCCGGTCCTCTACGCGCTCCTTACCGTGCTCCTGCCCTACGCCGCCTATCTCGTCGCCGAATCGCTGCACGTCTCGGGCATCCTCGCCGTGGTCACCTCGGGCCTGTGGGCCGGCGGGCAGGAGGTGAAGGGCCTCTCGGTCGAGGGCCGCCGCCACGCGCGCGAGTTCTGGAAGCTGGTGAGCTACGTCTTCAACGGCCTCGTCTTCGTGCTGCTGGGGCTGCAACTGCGGCACATGGTGGCGGGGGTCGAGACGTACGGCGCCGCGCACCTCGCCTTCCTCGCGGTCGCGCTCTGGGCGCTGCTGATGGCGCTTCGCTTCGGCTGGGTCTGGGGCTCGGCCTGGGCGCGCTTCAAGTTCGACTGGGGGTGGACGGGCGGGCACCTCGGCCCCGATCCGAAGCGCATGTTCCTGCTCTCCTGGGCGGCGGTGCGCGGGTCGATCACGCTCGCGACGGCGCTCTCGGTGCCGCTGCTCACGCAGGCCGGGACGCCGCTGCCCGAGCGAGGGCTCGTCGTCTTCCTCGCGGCCGCGACGATCATCCTCACGCTGGGACTCAACGGCATCACCTTTCCGTGGATCATCCGGCGCCTGGACGCGCCGGGCGACGGCGGCGAGATCGAGGAGCAGCTCGCCCGCGCCGAGATGGCGCGCGCGGCCCTCGAGGCCCTCACCCCGGCCATGGCGCGCCTGGCGGACTCGCAGGACCGCGAGTACGCCGAGAGCCTCGTCGCGCGCTACGCCGGCCGGGTGGCGATCAACGAGGGCGTGCCGCAACACGTGTGGCACGAGACGCAGCGCGTGGCCAACGCGCGCAGCCTGCGGCTCGCGGGCATCGAGGCCGAGCGCGCGTGCCTTCGCGGCCTGGCGGAGAAGAACCTCGTGAACGACGAGGCGTTCCTCAGGCTCGAGGAGGAACTCGACCAGCGCGAGACGGCTTTCTCGCGCGAGCCCACCCAGGGCTGAGGCCGGGAGCCGAGCGGCTCCCCGGGCCGCCGTCAGTCTCGCGTCAGCAAGCGATTCGACGATGGGGTGCGGACCCGCCCTCATGGCGCGCTCCGCCCATGCCATGAGCGACGACGAGAAACGCTACGCCAAGACGGACCGCGGGGTGGAGGAAGTGCGCAACCAGTCCTCCACGCTGCCGCGCAAGCTGCGCTCCGCGCTGCTGCTCGTCTTCGCCTCCAAGACCGAGTCGCAGCTTCGCGACCAGGGCACGGCCATCGGCGCGCCCGAGGACTTCCTCGAGCAATTGCTCGCGATGGGCCTCGTCGAGGCGCTGGGCGGCCCGAGGGCGCAGCCCCCGGCGACGCTCAAGCCGCAGACGGCGGCCGAGCGCTTCATCGCGGCCTCCCGGTTCATCGAGCAGTCGGTCGCGAACGAGGCCGGCCTCAAGGCGTTCTTCTTCCAGCTGAAGGTGCAGAAGTGTGCCGACGCGCAGGGCCTCGTCGAGCTGCTGCCCGCCTACCGGGAATTCATGCAGAAGCACGCCGGCCCCGAGTCGGCGGCGGTCCACGAAGCCGAGCTGCGCGCCCTGCTGGGGGTCGCGCCGCGCTAGGGTCGCACCGGGGATCCGCGCGTCCTTGCTAGACTCGGGGAAGGCCGACCCGTCCCGACAGGACACCTTGCACCTGCTCATCGCGGAAGACGATCCGATCCTGGCCGAGGCGCTCGTCGAGTCGCTTCGCGCCTCCGGCTACGCCGTCGATCGCGTCGCGGACGGCGCGGAGGCCGACGCGGCGCTCGCCGCGATGAGCTTCGACCTCGTGATCCTCGACATCGGCCTGCCGCGCATGAGCGGCCTGCAGGTGCTCCGGCGACTGCGCGCGCGCAAGTCGACGGTGCCGGTGCTCATCCTCACGGTCCACGACAATGTCGACGATCGCGTGCGCGGCCTCGACGCGGGCGCGGACGACTATCTCGCCAAGCCCTTCGACCTGCCGGAGCTCGAGGCGCGGGTCCGCGCGCTGACGCGGCGGGCCGGGCACGCCGGCAAGGCCATCGTCGAGCTCGGCTCCCTCGCGTACGACCCGACGGTGAGGGCCGTCACCATCGCGTCGCAGCCCATCGAGCTCTCGGCACGGGAGCTGGCCGTCTTCGAGATCCTGCTCGCGCGCGCCGGGCGGTTCGTGAGCAAGGACCAGATCGTGGACCACCTCTGCCAGTGGGGCGAGGAGATCACGTCGAACGCGGTGGAGGTCTACGTGTACCGGCTGCGCCGGAAGATCGAGTCGGGCGGGGTGCGCATCACCACGCTCCGGGGCCTGGGCTACACGCTCCAGGCGACGCCGGCGGGCTAGGGCGCGATGAGCGACGCGCAGGCGAAACCGCCGGGCGGGCTCTTCCTGCAGCTGGTCGACTGGATGCTCGCGCCGCTGGTCGTGGTGTGGCCCGTGGTGGTGATCGCGTCCTATCTCGCGGCCCTCACGCTCGCGGACGAGCCCTTCGACCGCGAGCTGGGCTCGATCGTGCTCGCCGTCGCCGAGGAGGCGCGGCTCCCGCGGGCGGGCGCCCCCGGGGACGACGCCTATCCCGCCCTGTCGGCGCTTCGCGCGGTGCCCGGCGACCGGCTGCTGGTGCAGGTGACCGACCGCTCGGGCGCGTTCGTCGCCGGCGATCGCGACCTGCCGCTGCCGCCGGCCGGCGCCCCGCCGGACACCGCGGTGGCCTTCCGCGAGGAGCTCGTCGGGGACCAGCGCTATCGCGTGGCCTGGGTCGGCGTGGACGAAGCCGAGGGCGGGCCGCGGCGCGTCGTCCAGGTCGCCGAGACCATCAGCCGTCGCCGGGCCCTCGCCTCCTCCGTCACGAACGTCGTGATGGTGGTGATGATCGTCGTCGTGCCCGTGATGGTGGGCCTCGTCTGGTACGGGCTGTACCGGGGCCTCGCGCCGCTGCGCCTGCTGAGCGCGCGCATCCGCGCGCGCGCGCCCAACGACCTGAGCCCGGTTCCCGCCGGCGACGCGCCCGAGGAGATCGCGCCCCTGGTCGAGAGCCTGAACGTCCAGCTCGCGCGCGTGCAGCGCAACCTCGAGGCGCAGCGCCGCTTCGTCGGGGACGCGGCGCACCAGCTGCGCACGCCGCTCGCGGGCCTCAAGTCGCAGGCGCAGATGGCGCTTCGCGAGTGGCCGGCGCCGACGGTCCGCCAGCGCCTGGGCCGCATCGAGGAGAGCGCGGAGCGCATGCGGCACCTGGCCACGCAGCTGCTCGCGCTCGCGCGCGCGGACGATCTCCCCAACCGGCTGGCGGCGAGCGAGCCGGTGGACCTGGACGCGCTGCTTCGCGGCGTGTGCGGGCAGTACGCCGACGAGGCGCTGGCGCGGGGCAAGACGATCGCGCTCGAGCCCTCGCCCGGCGGGGCGCGCGTGGAAGCGGTTCCCGACCTGCTGCGCGAGCTCTTCGCGAACCTCATCGACAACGCCATCCGCTATTCGCGCGCCGGCGAGGAGGTGACCGTGCGCGTGACCGGCGGCCGCACGCCGTCCGTGGCCGTCGAGGACGCGGGGCCCGGCATCCCCCTCGCGGAGCGCGAGACGGTGTTCGAGCGCTTCTATCGCGTCCTGGGCACCGACGAGACCGGCAGCGGGCTGGGCCTCGCGATCGCCAGGGAGATCGTCCTGGCGCATGGCGCGGCGATCGCCATCGAGGACCGGCCGGGCGGCGGCGCGCGCGTCGTGGTCACGTTCGCGCCCCCGGGTAAACCCTGACGGGGACCTCCCGATCCGTCAGATTCACGTCAGCGCCGCCCGCGAAGGTGTGTGACGCGGGAAGAAGCCCCCCTTGGGGCCGCCCGCGCGAAGCGCACCGAAAAACCGACATCGAGGAGGAGGACCCCATGTCCAGCCACGCCGCCACCGCCCACGGCACCGCGCCGTCCGAAGAGAAGCGGGTCATATTCGCTTCGTCGCTCGGCACCGTGTTCGAGTGGTACGACTTCTACCTTTACGCGACGCTCGCCCCGTTCTTCGCGGCCCTCTTCTTCCCCAAGGGCAACGAGACCGCGGCGCTGCTCTCGGCCTTCGCCACGTACGCCGCCGGCTTCCTGATCCGCCCGTTCGGCGCGGTCGTGTTCGGCCGCATCGGCGACCTGGTCGGCCGCAAGTACACGTTCCTCGTGACCATCCTCGTGATGGGCTTCACGACGGCCGCGGTCGGCCTGCTGCCCACCTACGAGACGATCGGCTGGTGGGCGCCGATCCTCCTCGTGTCGCTTCGCCTGCTGCAGGGCCTCGCACTCGGCGGCGAATACGGCGGCGCCGCCACCTACGTCGCCGAGCACTCGCCTCCCGGCAAGCGCGGCTACTACACCTCGTTCATCC
>CAZPLW010000133.1:0-11797 GCA_964587315.1 uncultured Lysobacter sp. | reverse complement strand
CTCCTCCGTGCCCTGCGCCTCCCCCTCGTCGCCGCGATCCTCGCGTTCGCGTTCGCCGGCACCGCCGTGGGCGCGCCGGCCGACGACCTGCGCGAGGCGCAGAAGCTCTACCAGGCGGGCAAGCTCGCGCCGGCCCTGGAAAAGGTGGACGCCTACCTCAAGGTCCAGCCGCGCGAACCCCAGGGGCGCTTCCTGAAGGGCCTGATCCTCACCGAGCAGAAGAAGACCCCCGAGGCCATCCAGGTCTTCACCGGCCTCACCGAGGACTTCCCCGAGCTGCCCGAGCCGTACAACAACCTCGCGGTCCTGTATGCCTCGCTCGGCAACTACGACAAGGCCAAGTCGGCCCTCGAGCTCGCGATCCACACGCACCCGAGCTACGCGACGGCGCACGAGAACCTGGGCGACATCTACGCGCAGCTCGCGAGCCGCGCCTACGACCGCGCGCTGCAGCTGGACAAGAACAACGCCACCGCGCAGGTGAAGCTCGCGATGGTGAAGGACATCTTCGTCGCGGAGAAGCGCGGCACCGCGAAGCCCGAGTCCGGCAAGGCCCCGGCCAAGGCCGAGCCGCCCAAGGCGTCGGGCAAGGTCGAGCCGGCGCCGCCCAAGGCCGAACCGGCGAAGGTCGAGCCCGCGAAACCTGAGCCCGCCAAGGTGGAGCCGGCGAAGGTGGATCCGGCGAAGCCCGCTGCCGCACGCGACGACAAGCAGGCGGTCACGGCAGCCCTCGAGGCCTGGGCCAGGGCGTGGAGCGCGAAGGACGTGCCCGGCTATCTCGGCGCCTACGCGCCCGATTTCGAGGTGCCCGGCGGCGAAGCGCGCGCTTCGTGGGAGAAGCAGCGCGCCGAACGCATCGAGCGTCCCAAGACGATCGAGGTCGCGCTCACCGTCAAGTCCCTCAAGGTGAGCGGCAACGAGGCCGTCGCCGTCGTGCGCCAGGCCTATCGCTCGGACGCGCTCAAGTCCAACACCACCAAGACGATGAAGCTCGTGAAGGCCGGCGATCGCTGGCTCATCAAGCAGGAGCGCGTGGGCGGGTGATCGCGCGCGCGCCTACCCGACGCCACGGGCCGCGTTTCGCGGCCGCCGCCCTCCTCGCTCTCGCGTTCGCCGCGCCCCTCGCCCGCGCCGACGACGACGCGAGCGAGGCGCCCGCCGCCGTCTTTCCCAACGAGGTCGAGGCCGCGCTCGTGCGGGCCATCACCGGGCTCGGCCAGTACGGCCTGGTCCACGCGCTCGGCGAGATCGACCACATCCTCGCCCGCGCGCCCAACTTCCGGCTCGGCCACCTCATCCGCGGCGACCTGCTGATGGCGCGCGCGGGCAACCCGGTCGCCTTCGGGCCCACCGCGAGCGTCGGCGTCGCGGCGCGCTCGGCGCCCCTGCAGGACGAGGCGCGCGTGCGCCTCAAGCGCTTCCTCGAGGCGCCGCCCGCGAACTACCTGCCCCTGCCGGTGCTGCAGCTCGCGCCCTCGCACGGGCACGCGATCCTCGTGGACACGACGCGCTCGCGCCTCTTCGTGTTCGCGAACGCCGGCGGCACGCCGCGCCTGGTGACGGACTTCTACGTGAGCGTCGGCAAGAACGGCGTCGAGAAGCAGCGCGAGGGCGACCAGAAGACGCCGCTCGGCGTGTACACGATCGTCTCCTCGAAGGAGAAGCTGCCGGACTTCTACGGTCCCGGCGCCTTCCCCATCAGCTATCCCAACGAGTGGGACCGGCAGCACGGGCGCGGCGGCTACGGCATCTGGCTACACGGCACGCCTTCGGAGACCTACAGCCGCCCGCCTCGCGCGACCGACGGCTGCATCGTGCTCGCCAACGAGGACCTCCAGCGACTGGCCAGGTACGTCGACGTCGGCCGCACGCCGGTCGTGCTGGCCTCGGGCGTCGAATGGGTCGAGCCGGGCCGCTGGGCCGAGAACCGCCGCGACTTCCTCGCCGCGTTCGAGCAGTGGCGGTCCGACTGGGAAAGCCTCGACACCGACCGGTACCTCGCCCACTACGCCCGCGCCTTCCGGGTGGACGGCAAGGACCTCGCCGCCTGGGGCGCGCAGAAGCGCAAGGTGAACGCGGCCAAGTCCTGGGTGAAGGTCGGCGTCTCGAACGTGAGCCTCTTCGGCCTGGCCGAAGGCGAGGACACGCTCGTGGTCACCTTCGAGCAGGACTACCGCTCCTCCAACCTCGCCAACCGCACGCAGAAGCGCCAGTACTGGACCCGCGAAGGCGGCCGCTGGCGCATCCTTTTCGAAACCGTCGTCTCCTGACCCTCCCGCCCACCGCCATGACCATGAACCGCCGGCGCCTCGCCGCCCTCGCCCTCGCCTGCCTCGCCCCGCTCGCCTTCCCGGCCGGCGCCCAATCCAAGACCGACGCGGCGAAGCCCGCCGCGTGCCTCGACAAACTGAAAGGACCCGCTCCCATGAAAGTGAAACTCACCACCAGCCTCGGCGCCATCACCGTGGAGCTGGACAAGGCCAAGGCGCCGATCTCGGCCGAGAATTTCGTGAGCTACGTGCAATCCGGCCACTACGACGGCACGATCTTCCACCGCGTGATCGACGGCTTCATGATCCAGGGCGGCGGCTTCACGAAGGACATGAAGCAGAAGCCGACCAAGGACCCGATCAAGAACGAGGCCGCCAACGGCCTGAAGAACGAGATGTACACGCTCGCGATGGCCCGCACCGGCGTGCGCGATTCCGCCACGAGCCAGTTCTTCATCAACGTGAAGGCCAACGACTTCCTCAACTACACCGGCGAGAACCCGCAGGGCTGGGGCTACGCCGTGTTCGGCAAGGTGGTCGAGGGCACGGACGTCGTCGACAAGATGCGCAAGGTCGCCACCGGCAACGCCGGCATGCACCAGAACGTGCCGCTCGAGCCCGTCGTGATCGAGAAGGCCGAGTGCCTCTGAGCCGCACGCTCTTCGTTTCCGACCTGCACCTCGCGCAAGACCGGCCGGAGACGACCGAGCGCTTCGCGCGGTTCCTCGCCGGGGTGGTTCCGGGAGCCTCCGGGCTCTACATCCTCGGCGACCTGTTCGAGTACTGGGCGGGCGACGACACGATCGACCTGCCCTTCGAGTCCCGCGTGGCCGGCCTCCTGCGCGAGGCCACCCGCGCGGTGCCCACGGCCTTCCTGCACGGCAACCGGGATTTCGTGGTGGGCCGGCGCTTCGGCGAGGCGACGGGCATCCGCCTCATCGACGATCCCACGGTCGTCGACCTCCCCGGAACGCGCGCGGTGCTGCTGCACGGCGACACCCTCTGCACCGGCGACACGGCCTACCAGGCCTTCCGTGCGCAGGTCCGCGACCCGCGCTGGCAGGCGGCCGCCCTCGCCCGCCCCCTCGCCGAGCGGCTCGCGCTCGCGCGCGACATGCGCCTGGGCAGCGAGACGGCCAAGGGTGGCAAGGCCGGGGCGATCATGGATGTCTCGCCCGAGGCCGTGGAGGCCGCCTTCCGGGCATCCGGCTGCGACCTCATGATCCACGGCCATACCCATCGCCCCGCGCGCCACGAGCACCGCGTGGACGGCCGCGACTGCGTGCGCTGGGTGCTGCCCGACTGGTACGAAGGCGGCGGCTACCTCGCCGCGGGCCCCGGCGGCATCGAGGCCGTCCGGTTCGACTGAGCGCCGCCCGCGCGCGCGATGGCGGCGCGGATCTCGGGCAGCCTCGCGCGCGTCTCGCGCGCCGCGATCTCGATCACGCGCTGGCGGTACTCCGCCGTGTGCCCCGCGTAGTAGCCGAGGTCGGGATGCACGAGCACGTCGGCGAGCGGCGCTTCGGCGCGCACCTGCGCCGCGCGGCGCTCGTCCTTCCGAACCCACTCGGCCGGCACGCCAGGCGGCGTGCCTTCGAGCTGCGCGGAGACGTCGAAGGCGATCACCACCGCCGCGCCCAGCTGCCGGGCGGCGCGGATCGGCACCGGGCTCGCCTCGTCCCCGTCCACCAGCGACACGCCCCGGATCCTCACCGGCGCGAACTGGCCCGGGCTCGCGCTCGAGGCGCGAACGGCCCCGCCCGCGTCGCCCGCGTTGAGGATGACGGCCTCCCTCGTGCCCTCGCGAGCGGCGAGCGCAGCGAACGCGGCGGGGAACGACTCGATGCGACGCCCGTCCACGTGGCGGTTCACGAAATCCTGCACCGCGCGTCCCGTCGCGAGTCCCCCGGTGACCATGCGCACCTCGAAGAACTCCAGCACGTTCACGTCCTTCGCGAGCCTCTCGAGCTCGCGCGGCGGCATGCCGGAGGCGTAGAGCGCGCCCACGAGAGCGCCCACGCTCGAGCCCACGACGAGATCCGGCCGGATGCCCGCCTCCTCGAGCGCGAGGAGCGCGCCGATGTGCGCGAAGCCGCGGGGCCCGCCGGAGCCCAGGGCGAGCGCCACGCGGGGCGCCGCGGGGGGCTTCACGAAATGCGGGGCGTCCGGCCCGTCGAGCGCATCGGAATCCCCGAGGCAGCCGGCGCACATCGCCGCCACGGCCAACGCCACGACGAGGGCTGCGGCGAAGCGCGGCAGGCGCACCGGTCGGCGTTGCGGGTCAGCGGGCGGAGAGACCGCGCTCGAGGTCGGCGCGCAGGTCCTCCACATCCTCGAGGCCGGCTGCCAAGCGGAGCAGCCCGTCGACGACGCCCGCCTCCTCGCGCTCCGCCGGCGTGAGGCGGCCGTGCGTGGTCGTCGCGGGATGGCAGATCGTGGACTTCGTGTCGCCGAAGTTGGCGGTGATCGACAGCAGCTTCGTCGCGTCGACGACGCGCCAGGCCGCCTCGCGCCCGCCCTTCACCACGAACGAGAGCACGGGCCCGCCCGCCGCCTGCTGCCGCATCGCGAGCGCGTGCTGCGGGTGCGACTCGAGGCCGGGATAGTTCACGCGCTCCACCGCGGGGTGCGCCTCGAGCCAGCGCGCGAGGGCGAGGGCCGTCTCCGATTCGGCCTTCACGCGCAGGCGCAGCGTTTCCATGCCCTTCAGGCAGATCCACGCGTTGAAGGGCGACAGCGCGCAGCCGGCCGTGCGCACGAAGCCGAAGAGCGGGCCCTCGACGAGATCCTTTCGTCCGGCGATCGCGCCGCCCAGCACCCGGCCCTGGCCGTCGAGATACTTCGTCGCCGAATGGATCACGAGGTCCGCGCCCAGCCGGGCGGGCTGCTGGAGCGCCGGCGTGGCCATGCAGTTGTCGACCGCGAGCACCGCGCCGGCCTTGCGCGAGATCTCCGCGAGCGCGGCGATGTCGGCGATCTCGCAGACCGGGTTGGACGGCGTCTCGACGAACAGGAGCTTCGTCTGCGGGCGGATCGCCGCCCGCCACGCGTCGAGGTCCGTGGGATCGACCCAGGTCGTCGCCACGCCGAACTTCGCCATCACCTGGTTGAAGAGCGGGACGACGGTGCCGAAGACGCCGCGCGCCGACACGATGTGGTCGCCCGACTTGAGCAGTCCGAAGGCGACGGTCGAGACGGCCGCCATGCCCGTCGAGGCGGCCACGCAGGCCTCGGCTCCCTCGAGCGCCGCCAGGCGCGACTGGAACATCGCGACCGTCGGGTTCGTGAAGCGCGAGTAGATGTTGCCCGGCTCCTCGTTCGCGAACTTGCGCGCCGCCTCGCCCGCGCTGCCGAAGACGAAGCTCGCGGTGAGCGAGAGGTGCTCGGAATGCTCGCCGAAGCTGCTGCGAAGGCCGCCGGCCCTCACGCCCAGGGTGTCCGGACGCCAGTCGTCGCTCATGGCGCCCTCAGTCGACGGCCTGGAGGCCGAGATCGAGCTGGTAGCTGGACAGCCGCGTGCCGGAGTTCGACTCGCCGTCGTGGCGAGCGGCCTCGATGCCGGCCAGGTAGTCGCTCGAGACGTCGCCGGTGATGTAGACGCCGTCGAAGCAGGAACTGTCGAAGCCGTGGATGGACGGGTTGCACTCGCGCACGTCGGCCACGAGCGAGGCGAGGTCCTGGTAGAAGACCGCGTCCGCGCCGATGGCCTGGGCGATCTCGTCCTCGCTGCGGCCCGTCGCGATCAGCTCGCTGCGCGTGGGCATGTCGATGCCGTACACGTTCGGGAAGCGCACGGGCGGCGCCGCCGAGGCGAAGAAGACCTTCCTCGCGCCGCACTCGCGCGCCATCTGCACGATCTCGCGGCTGGTGGTGCCGCGCACGATGGAGTCGTCGACGAGCAGGACGTTCTTGTCCTTGAACTCCACGGCCATGGCGTTCAGCTTCTGGCGCACGCTCTTCTTGCGCAGCTCCTGCCCGGGCATGATGAACGTGCGGCCGATGTAGCGGTTCTTGATGAAGCCCTCGCGGTAGGGCTTCTTCAGCTTCGCCGCCACCTCGAGCGCGCTCGGGCGGCTCGAGTCGGGGATGGGAATCACCACGTCGATCTCCGGCGCGTGACCCGAGGCGAGGATGCGGTCCGCGAGGCTCTTGCCCATGTTCCGGCGGCTCTCGTAGACGGAGATGCCGTCGATCACGGAGTCCGGCCGCGCGAGGTAGACGTACTCGAAGATGCAGGGATTGAGCGAGGGCGAGTCGGCGCACTGCCGGCTGTACAGGTTGCCGCTCTGGTCGACGAGGATCGCTTCTCCGGGCGCCACGTCGCGCATCGCCTTGAAGCCCAGGGAGTCGAGCGCCACGCTCTCGGAGGCGACGATGAATTCCACGCCCTTCTCCGTGTCCGCCCGCCCGATGATGAGGGGGCGGATGCCCTTGGGATCGCGGAAGGCGAGGAGCCCGTAGCCCGAGATCATCGCGACCACCGCGTAGGCGCCCTTCACCCGGCGGTGCACGCCCGCCACGGCCTTGAATATCGCATCGGGCGTGAGCCGGATTCCCCCGTCGCAGGCATCCGACAGCTCGTGCGCGAGGACATTGAGCAGGACCTCGGAATCGGAATTCGTGTTGACGTGCCGGCGATCCTCCTGGAAGAGGATCTGGCGCAGCTCGTCGGCGTTCACGAGATTGCCGTTGTGGCCGAGCACGATGCCGAAGGGGGAATTCACGTAGAACGGCTGCGACTCCGCTTCCGAGGAAGCCGAGCCCGCCGTGGGATAGCGGCAATGGCCGATGCCGAGCGTGCCGGCGAGGCCGCGCATGTCGCGCGTGCGGAACACGTCGCGCACCAGGCCCCGGCCCTTGTGCATGTGGAAGCTGTGACCCTCGGCCGTGCAGATGCCCGCCGCGTCCTGGCCGCGGTGCTGGAGCACCGTGAGCGCGTCGTACAGCAGCTGGTTCACGGGGCTTCGGGCGACGACTCCGACGATTCCGCACATGGCTTTCGATCGTCCTTCAGGCGGCGGGCACGGGCCCGCGATAAGTGTATGCGCTTTGGCGGAATGCGTGGCGGCGGCGCGACTCGTCAGATGGGGGCGAAACCCGACGCGCGCAAGCCCTCAAGGCAGCGGCACCACGCGGCCTTCCACCCCGGCCTTCTTGATGGCGGCGGCAGCCTTCTCGGCCGCCTCCCGCGTCGGATACGGCCCCGCGCGCAGGCGCGTGAGGGCGCCGCCTTCGGCGTCGATGCGTTCGGTGTAATGCGGCACGCGGGCCGCCTTGAGCCTCTCGCGCGCCTGCTGCAGCTTCGCGTCCTCGCGGAAGGCCCCGACCTGCACGGCGAACCCCTCGAGCTTCGGCGCGGCGGCCGGCTCGGCCTTGGGCGCCGGGGCCGGTTTCGCCTCCGCCGGAGCGGGTTTCGGCGTCGCCTTGAATTCCGGCGCCTTGGGCTCGACCGTCTTCACCGCGGCCGTTGCGGGCGGCTTGGCCGGCGGATCCGCCGGCTTGGCCTCGGCGACGGGCTCCGGGGCCCGGGCGGGCTCCGCGACGGCCGGCGCGGGGGCGGCGATGACGGGCGGCGACGATTTCGGGGGAATGGCGAGCGCGGGCTCGGGACGCTCGCGACGCGGCTCGGGATCGAGCGCCATCGGCACGAACACGACGGCGAGCAGCGCGAGGACCACCGCGCCGACCAAGCGCTGGCGGCCCTTGCGTCGGAGGTCAGACTGCTCGGCGGTGGGTTCGCTCGGCATCGGGGGACGGGTTCATCGCGGCAGCCTGAGCACGTCCGCGACGGTGAGAAAGGAGCCGAAAACCAGAATTCTATCATCGGGGGCGGCCTCCCGAAGCGCGGCCTCGTAGGCGAGCGGCACGTTCGCGAAGCGGCGCACGCGCTCGCCGAGCCCGCGCGACGCCAGCAGGCCCGCGACCCGGTCGACCGGGGCCGCCCGCTCGCTCGCCACGGTGGCCACGTGCCAGCGGTCCACGCGCGAGGCCATCGCCGCGATGACGCCATCGATGTCCTTGTCGCCCAGCATCGCGAAGACCGCGATGGTCTCGCGCGCGTAGCCCATGCCGGCGAGCCCCTCCGACAGGGCGCGTGCGGCGTGCGGATTGTGGGCGACGTCGAGCACCACGGCGGGGCGGCCGGGCAGCACCTGGAGACGCCCCGCCAGGCGCACCCCCGTGAGGCCGCGCTTCACCTCGCCGATCGACACGGGCAGGCGGTCCGCGAGTTCGTCCAGCGCCGCGAGGGCCGCGCTCGCGTTGCCGAGTTGCCACGGGCCGCGCAGCGCCGGCATCGGGAGCGCGCGCCGGGCGCCGCGGCGCCCCTCGAAATCCCATTGCCCCTCGTGGCGCACGAACCGGTAGTCGCGCCCGAGCACCTGCAGGGGCGCGCCGATCGCCCTCGCGTGCGCTTCCACCGACGCGGGCACCGACGCTTCCCCGTAGATCGCGGGCCGGCCGGCGCGGTAGATGTGCGCCTTCTCGAGGCCGATGGCTTCGCGCGTGTCGCCGAGCCAGTCCTGGTGGTCGAGATCCACGCTCACCACGACGGCCGCGTCGGGATCGACGAGGTTCACGCAGTCGAGGCGCCCGCCCAGGCCGACCTCGAGGATGGCCACCTCGACCCGGCGGCGCGCGAAGATCTCGAAGGCCGCCAGCGTTCCGTATTCGAAGTAGGTGAGCGAGGTCGCCCCCCGCGCGCGCTCCACGGCCTCGAACCCCGCGACGAGGTCGGCGTCGGTGGCCTCCTCGCCGTCGAGGCGCACGCGCTCACCGTAGCGCACGAGGTGGGGCGACGTGTAGAGCCCGGTCCGGTACCCCGCCGCGCGCAGGATGCTCTCGAGCATCGCGGTGGTGGAGCCCTTGCCGTTCGTGCCGCCGACCGTGACGACGACGGGGGGACGCGTTAGGCCCATTCGCCCCAGGACCTCGCGGGGCCGTTCGAGGCCCAGGTCGATCGCGGAAGGATGCTGCCGGCCGATGAAGTCGAGCCAGGCCTCGAGCGGCGAGCCGGGGGCCGGCGCCGCGCCGCTCACGCCTCGGGCGCGCTTTCGCGCTTGAGGAGCGCCACCAGCCGCGAGACCTTGTCGCGCAGCTCGCGCCGGTCGACGATCATGTCGATGGCGCCCTTCTCGAGGAGGAACTCGGCGCGCTGGAAGCCCTCGGGCAGCGTCTCGCGCACGGTCTGCTCGATGACGCGCGGACCGGCGAAACCCACGAGCGCGCCCGGCTCCGCGATGACGACGTCGCCGATCATCGCGAAGCTCGCGGAGACGCCGCCCATCGTGGGATCGGTGAGGACCGAGACGAAGGGCTGGCGCGCGGCCGCGAGTTGGTGCAGCGCCGCGGTCGTCTTGGCCATCTGCATGAGGGACAGGAGGCCCTCCTGCATGCGCGCGCCGCCCGTGGCGGAAAAACAGATGAACGGCAGCTTCTCGTCGCAGCAGGCCTGCACGCCACGCACGAAGCGCTCGCCCACCACCGAGCCCATCGATCCTCCGAGAAAACCGAACTCGAAAGCGGCGACCACGACCGGCACCGACTTCACCGCGCCCTGCATCACCACCAGCGCGTCCGTCTCGCCCGTCTCGCGCTCGGCCTCGACGAGCCGCTCGGAATACTTGCGGCTGTCGCGGAACTTGAGCGGGTCGAGGGGATGCACCTCGCTCGCGAACTCCGCGCGGCCCTCGGCGTCGAGGAAGGCGTCGAGGCGCTGGCGCGAGGAGAGCCGGTTGTGGAAGCCGCACTTCGGGCAGACGTGCAGGTTGTTCTCGAGGTCCGTGAAATAGAGCACCGCCTCGCACGAGGGGCACTTGCTCCACAGGCCCTCGGGGACGGCCTTGCGGTGCTGGCCTTCCTCGCGCTTGATCTTGGGCGGAAGGAGCTTCCTGAACCAGCTCATGCGACCGGCACCTTCTTCGGCACCGCGGCGATGGCGGCGCGGAACCCGGCGAGCACGGCCCCGGCACGCGCGGGCGCCTCGAGGGGCGCCGAGCGTTCGATCTCCTCGACGAGGCGGCTGCCGACCACGACCGCGTCGGCGAAGGCGGCGATGCGCGCGGCCGTCTCGCCGTCGCGGATGCCGAAACCCACGCCCACGGGCACCTTCGCCCGCGCGCGGATGCGGGCGAGCATCGCCTCGACGTCCGCCGTGTCGATGTGCGAGGCGCCGCTCACGCCCTTGAGCGAGACGTAGTAGATGTAGCCCTTCGCGATGCGGCTCACGTCCTCGATGCGCCCGGCCGACGAGGTCGGCGAGAGCAGGAAGATGGGGTCGATGCCCGCGCCCGAGAGCGCGGCGGCCCAGCTCTCGCACTCCTCCGGCGGGTAGTCGACGACCAGCACGCCGTCGACGCCGGCCGCCCGGGCGCGCTTCGCGAACGCCTCCGGGCCCATGCGCTCGATCGGGTTGGCGTAGCCCATGAGCACGATGGGGGTCCGGTCGTCCTCGCGGCGATACTCCGCGACGGCGTCGAGCACCTTCGCGAGGGTCATGCCCGCGGCGAGCGCGCGCTCGGAAGAGCGCTGGATCGTCGGGCCGTCCGCCATGGGATCGGAGAACGGCACCCCGAGCTCCACGACGTCCGCACCGCCCTTCACCAGGGCGCGCAGCATGGGCACCGTCGATTCCGGCGACGGATCGCCCGCCGTGACGAACGGGATGAGGGCCGCGCGACCTTCGGCGGAGAGCTTCGCGAACGCGCTGGCGATCCGGCTCAAAGGGAGAGCCCCGAGGCGGTCGCGACCGTGTGCATGTCCTTGTCGCCGCGGCCCGAGAGGTTCACGAGGAGGATGCGGTCCTTCGCGAGCGTCGGCGCCATCTTCATCGCCTGGGCGAGCGCATGGCTCGATTCGAGGGCGGGAATGATGCCTTCCGTGCGGCACAGGCGATGGAACGCGGCGAGCGCCTCGTCGTCCGTGATCGACACGTACTCCGCGCGGCCCGTGTCCTTGAGCCACGCGTGCTCGGGACCCACGCCCGGGTAGTCGAGGCCCGCGGAAATGGAATGCGTCTCCGTGATCTGGCCGTTCTCGTCCTGCATGAGGTAGGTGCGATTGCCGTGCAGCACGCCCGGGGAGCCCGCCGAGAGCGTCGCCGCGTGCTTGCCGGACTCGATGCCCAGTCCGCCGGCCTCCACGCCCATGAGACGAACGCCGGCCTGCGGAATGTACGCGTGGAAGATCCCCATCGCGTTCGAGCCGCCGCCCACGCAGGCGAGCACCACGTCGGGCTGGCGGCCGGCGAGCGCCGGCATCTGCGTGAGGCATTCCTTGCCGACCACCGAATTGAAGTCGCGCACCATCATCGGGTAGGGATGCGGGCCGGCGACGGTGCCGATGATGTAGAAGGTGTTCGAGACGTTCGTCACCCAGTCGCGCATCGCCTCGTTGAGCGCGTCCTTGAGGGTGCGCGAGCCGCTCGAGACGGGCACCACCGTCGCGCCCAGCAGCTTCATGCGGTAGACGTTCTGCGCCTGGCGCTGCACGTCCTCTGTGCCCATGTACACGACGCACTCCATGCCGTA
>CAZPLW010000132.1:11638-11972 GCA_964587315.1 uncultured Lysobacter sp. | reverse complement strand
CCGGCAACCGACTCACGCTCCTTCGCAACGGGGCGGAGTTCTTCCCTGCGCTCGTCGCGGCGATCGACTCGGCCATGGCGGACGTGCGCGTCGAGACGTACATCTTCGAGGACGACAGTGCCGGCCGCGCCGTTGCCGACGCGCTTTCGCGTGCCGCCACGCGCGGCGCGCGGGTGAGGCTGCTCATCGACGGTTTCGGCTCCCGCGAACTGCCGGCGCCGTTCATCGCGCGCCTGGAGTCGGCCGGCGTGATCGTGCTGCGTTTCCGTCCCGAGCGGGGCTGGTTGCGCTTCCGCCGCAATCGGCTGCGCCGGCTGCATCGCAAGATCGCTCT
>CAZPLW010000132.1:0-11628 GCA_964587315.1 uncultured Lysobacter sp. | reverse complement strand
GCTGCGCGCGCACACTTTCCCCGTGGTCCATCGCCTGTGGGGGCTGGGGGCGGCCCTTTCGCCAAAGGGGCGCGGGCCCGGTTCGGGCCTGCCGCCGGTGCAACCGGGGCCGGTCGGGGAAACGAACGCGGCCTTCGTCCACCGGGACAATTTCCGCCATCGGCACGACATCGAGACGCGCTACCTGGACGGTATCCGCGCGGCGCGGCGCGAGATCTTCATCGCCTGCGCCTACTTCATGCCCGGCTGGCGCGTGCGTCACGCCCTCATGGAAGCCGCGCAGCGCGGCGTGCGCGTGGCGATCGTCGTGCAGGGGTGGTCGGACCACCGCGTCTTCCAGCAGGCGAGCCGCGTCCTCTACGGCACGCTGCTGGACCACGGCATCGAGATCTACGAGTACGGCAAGAGCGAGCTGCACGCGAAGGCGGCCTGCGTGGACGGCCGCTGGGCGACCGTCGGCTCGTCGAACCTGGACCCGTTCAGCCTGCTCCTGGCCCGCGAGGCCAACGTGGCGGTGATGAACGAGTCGTTCGCGCGGGAGCTGCGCGACTCGATCGACCACGAGATCCGTCACGGCGCGAAGGCCGTGCCGCGGCTGCTGTGGAAGAGGCGCCCGCTCGCCGGGCGCTTCGTGGGCTGGCTCGCGTACGGCTACGCGCGCCTGGCGATGGGCATCGCCGGGATCGGGAGCCGCTGGTCCTAGCGGCGTCCCTAGCGATGGTCCGCGCGGTTCGCGGCGGCGCCGCGGATGAGCGTGCCCACGCCGGAGCTGGTGAGCACCTCGAGCAGCAGCGCGTGCGAGACGCGGCCGTCGATGATGTGCGCGGACTTCACGCCGCTCTTCACCGCATCGAGCGCGCACTCCACCTTGGGCAGCATGCCACCGGAGATCGTGCCGTCGTCGATCATGTCCTTCACCTTCTTGGAGGTGAGCCCGGTGATCACCTTGCCTTCCTTGTCGAGCACGCCCGTGGTGTTCGTGAGCAGGATGAGCTTCTCGGCCTGCAGCGTGATCGCGAGCTTGCCGGCGGCCACGTCGGCGTTGATGTTGTAGGCCGTGCCGTTCTCGTCGGCGCCGATCGGGGCGATCACCGGGATGAAGTCGCGCTCGTCGAGGAGCTGGATGATCTCCGGGTCGATGCGCACCACCTCGCCCACCAGGCCCACGTCGATCTTCTTCTTCTTGTCTTCCTTGCTCGGGATCTTGAGCTTCCTCGCGTGGATGAAGTGGCCGTCCTTGCCCGTGAGGCCCACGGCCTTGCCGCCGGCCTTGTTGATCAGCGTGACGATCTCCTGGTTGATGAGGCCGCCGAGCACCATCTCCACGACGTCGAGCGTCTCGTCGTCCGTGACGCGCATGCCCTGGATGAATTCGCTCTGCTTGCCGAGCTTCTGCAGGAGCGCGCCGATCTGCGGCCCCGCGCCGTGCACCACCACCACGTTCATGCCGATCAGCTTGAGCAGGACGATGTCCTCGGCGAAGTCCTCCTGCAGGGCGATGTCGGTCATCGCGTTGCCGCCGTACTTCACCACGATCGTCTTGTCGTAGAAGCGCTGGATGTACGGAAGCGCTTCGATGAGCACTTCGGCTTTCTGGGCGGAGCTGACTTTCGGGGGCATGGAGGCGGGGTCGGTGGGAAGGGGGCGTGCCACGTATTGTAGGCGGCCACCCCCTCGGGAAAAAGGGGGTCGCGGTGCTATCATTTGCCGCTCGTCGCGAGCTCCCGCCCGCTCGCGGCCCCGAAATCCCCGGAGACCCCCATGAACACGAAGCGAAACCTCATCCGCGGCGCCCTCGCCGGCGTGCTCGCGCTCGGCGTCGGCTCGGCTTCCGCCCAGGCCCATGACGGTGTGGCCCCGGCCGGCAAGGAGAAGTGCTACGGCATCGCGAAGAAGGGCCAGAACGACTGCGGCACCGCCACCCATGCCTGCGCGGGCCTCGCCAAGAAGGACGGCCAGCCCGACGAGTGGAAATACGTCGCCAAGGGCACCTGCGAGAAGGTCGGCGGCCAGCTGAAGGCGCCCGCCGCGCCCAAGAAGTAGCGCGGCCGGTGGGCTCCGCGCGCCTTGCGCCGCGCGCGCCGGACCCTCGCCAGGCCGGCATCGGCCTGCGCACGCCCCATTTCGAGGCCCTGGCCGGCCGCCGCCAGCCGGTTTCCTTCCTCGAGGTTCACAGCGAGAACTTCTTCGCCGACGGCGGTCCGGCGATCGCGTGGCTCGAGCGCTTCCGCGAGGACTACGCGGTGAGCCTGCACGGCGTGGCGCTCTCCCTGGGCTCCGTCGACCGACTCGATCCCGCCCACCTCGACCGCCTGAAGCGGCTGGCCGCCCGCATCGAGCCCGCGCTCGTGTCCGAACACCTGTGCTGGTCCCGCGTCGGCGACCGCCACCTGGGCGAATTGCTGCCGTTGCCGTACACCGAAGAGAGCCTCGCCGTCGTCTGCGCGCGGGTGGACGAGGCCCAGGAAGCGCTCGGGCGGCGTCTCCTCGTGGAGAACGTGTCGGCGTACGTGCGCTACCGCGAGTCGACGATTCCCGAGGGCGAGTTCGTGGCGGCCGTGGCGCGGCGCACGGGCTGCGGCGTCCTGCTCGACGTGAACAACGCGTACGTGAACGCGCGCAACCACGGCACCGATGCCCGTGCCTTCCTCTCGTCCATCGATCCGGCGAGCGTCGGCGAGATCCACCTCGCGGGCCCCGAGCTCACCGAGGATGGCCTCATCGACAGCCACGGCACGCCGGTCCTGCCCGAGGTCTGGACGCTTTACGAGGAGACGATCGCCCGCCTGGGGCCGGTGCCGACGCTCGTCGAATGGGACACGAACATCCCCGCGCTCGAGGTCCTGGTCGCCGAGGCCGCGAAGGCGACGGCGGTGATCACCCGCGAGGGCGAGCGCGCCAAGGCGCTCGCGTGAGCGGCGCGGGACTGCGCGACCTGCAGGAATCGTTCGCGCGGGCCGTGCTGGCCGACGACGACGCCGGGTTCGCGTCGCGTCTCGTGCCGGGGGGCGACGAGTCCGCGAGGCACCTCGCCATCTACCGCCGGGCGGTCACCGCCAACCTGGTCGGCGCCTTGCGCGGTGCGCATCCGGTCGTCGTGCGGCTGGTGGGCGACGCGTTCTTCTTCGAGGCGGCGAGACGGTTCGCGAGGAGCCGGCCTCCGCGCTCGGGTGACCTGAACCGATTCGGGGAGGGGTTCGGCGAGTTCCTGGCCGACTACGAGCCGGCGACGGCGATGCCCTGGCTCGCCGACGTGGCGCGACTCGAGTGGGCCTGCCACGAGGCTTCGATGGCGGGCGACGGCGCCGCGCTCGACCTGGCGGCGCTAGCCCGCGTGCCGCCGGAAGACCAGGGTGACCTTCGGTTCGGTCTGCATCCGTCCGTGCGAGTGTTCCGCTCCGCGTGGCCGGTCCTCGCGATCTGGGAGGCCAACCAGCCGGACCGCGACGGCACGCCGGATCGCGGCGTCGGCGAGGACCTCGTGCTCGTCTGGCGCGAGGACGGGGTGGTGCGCGCGGCGGCGCTCGCCCCGGCGGAGGCCGCGTTCGTCGAGGCGCTCGCGGCGGGAAGCCGTCTCGAGGATGCCGTGGGCGCGGGCGATTGGGACCTGCCGGGCTTCCTCCTGCGGCTCGCGAGCCACGGGGTGCTCGGACCGGTCCGCGCCGAAATTCCCCGCGGGCCCACGCCTATTTCGGCTTGACCGCGTCCACGACGTCGAGCGCGATGCGCCAGCCGGCGCTTTCGCGGCGCCATATCCGGACGTAGTCGCCGGCTTTCGGTCCACCCGGCGCGCCGTAGCGTCCGATCGCGAAGCCGAAGTCGCCCGCCTGGCTGGTTTCCTGACGCTCGAGAGACCACTCGGCGCTGCCCTGCGCCGCCGGCGAGGCGAGCGAGGCCTCGCGGCCGAGGAAGGGCGCGTGGCCCTCCCGGTAGATTCTCACGGTGGGCGAGACCCACGCGCCGTAGGCGGCGGCATGGCCGGCCGTGCGCGCCAGTCGCGCGAATTCGGCCTCGGCCTGCGCGATCGATCCGGCGATCGCGGCCCCGGCCTTCGGCGTGAAGTTCGCGGCGAGCGGGGCATCCCACAGGACCGGACCGGGATGCGAGATGCCGAGGTCCACCCAGACGCGCCAGTGGCCGCCGGGCGGCCGCTTCCACACGGAAACGAATTGCCCGAAGCGCTCCGGCCTTGCCGGATCGGCCTTGCTGCGGATGCGCCAAGGCCCCGTCGAGAGCCCCATCTCGCCGGAGGCGGAGACCTCGACGAAGGCCGGACGCCAGTCGAGCACGATCGGCGGATCGGGATTGCGGGAGATCTCCGCGGGCCCGTCCACGGGGCCCGCGCGGAAGAGCGTGGAGCCCGGGGCGAGCCAGGCAAGGAACGCGGCGCGCATGCCTTCTCGGACCGATTGCGCCGCGAACGCGGTCTCTGCCGCCGCGAGCGTGGCGGGTGAATCCGCGGAGGGCAGGGGAAGGGGAATCGTGCAGCCGGCGACCGCCGCCAGCGCGAGGGCAGGGATTCTCATGAGCCGGGATTGTGCGCCGTGCCGGGGGAGCGCCGGGTTACGGCCGATCGCCGGCGCGTGACCGTATCTCGCGCCACGGGCGCCTCGCCGGGGAGTTCCCTAGAGCACGTACCGGGCGAGGTCCTCGCGCCGGGCGAGGTCGGCGAGGCGCGACTCCACGTAGGCGGCGTCGATGCGGATCTCGCGCGTGGCGCCGCCCGCGTCGAAGGAGATCTCCTCGAGGAGCTTCTCCATCACCGTGTGCAGCCGGCGCGCGCCGATGTTCTCCGTGGATTCGTTCACGGCGAACGCGATCTCGGCGATGCGGCGCACGGCTTCGGGCGCGAAGTCGAGCGCGACGCCCTCCGTCGCGAGGAGCGCGCGATATTGCGTGATGAGGCAGGCGTCCGTCGCGGTGAGGATGCGCTCGAAGTCCTCGACGGCGAGGCTCGAGAGCTCCACGCGGATCGGCAGGCGCCCCTGCAACTCGGGGATGAGGTCCGAGGGGCGCGAGAGGTGGAAGGCGCCGCTCGCGATGAAGAGGATGTGGTCGGTGCGCACGACGCCGTGCTTGGTGGTGACGGCCGTGCCCTCGACGAGCGGCAGCAGGTCGCGCTGCACGCCCTGGCGCGAGACGTCGGCGCCGGCGAGTTCCCCGCGGCTCGCGATCTTGTCGATCTCGTCGAGGAACACGATGCCGTTCTGCTCGACGGCGCGCATGGCCTTCACCCGGATCTCGTCCTCGTTCACCAGACGGCCGGCCTCCTCCTGCGTGAGGGCGGCCATGGCCTCGCGGATGGGCAGCTTGCGGCGCACGCGGCGGGCGTTGCCCAGGTTCGCGAAGAGGCCCTGCAGCTGCTGGGTGAGCTCTTCCATCCCGGGCGGGGCGAGGATCTCGGCGCTGCCTCCCTGGGCGACGTCGATCTCGATCTCCTTGTCGTCCAGCTTGCCCTCGCGGAGCATCTTGCGGAAGCGCTGGCGCGTGGTGCCGGATTCGCCCGGCTCGGCGGCCGGCACGCCGGGCAGGAGGGCGTCGAGAATGCGCTCCTCGGCCGCGTCCTCCGCGCGCGCGCGCACCTTCTGCATCTCGTGTTCCCGGGTGTTCTTGATGGCGACCTCCGCGAGGTCGCGGATGATCGTGTCGACGTCGCGGCCGACGTAGCCCACCTCGGTGAACTTGGTCGCCTCGACCTTCACGAAGGGCGCGTGCGCCAGCTTCGCCAGGCGGCGGGCGATCTCGGTCTTGCCCACGCCCGTGGGGCCGATCATGAGGATGTTCTTGGGCGTGATCTCGGTGCGCAGGGGCTCGGCCACCTGCGAGCGGCGCCAGCGGTTGCGCAGGGCGATCGCCACGGCCTTCTTGGCCGCCTTCTGCCCGACGATGTGCTTGTCCAGCTCGTGGACGATCTCCTGCGGCGTCATCATGGACGCGGGCGGTGCCGGTGCGGCGGGAATCGGGTCTGCGCTCACGGCAGCTCGGACGGGAGTGTCTCGATCACGTGGTTCTGGTTCGTGTAGATGCAGATCTCGCCGGCGATCTCGAGCGCCTTCTTCACGATCTCCGCGGGCCCGAGTTCCGTGTTGGCGAGCAGGGCGATGGCCGCGGCCTGCGCGTAGGCGCCGCCGCTGCCCATGGCCACGATGCCGCGCTCGGGCTCGAGCACGTCGCCGTTGCCGGTGATGAGCAGCGAGGACTCGCGGTCCGCGACCGCGAGCATGGCCTCGAGCCGGCGCAGCATGCGGTCGGTGCGCCAGTCCTTGGCGAGCTCCACGGCCGAGCGCAGCAGGTGCCCCTGGTGCTTGTCGAGCTTCGCCTCGAAGCGCTCGAAGAGGGTGAACGCGTCGGCCGTCGCCCCCGCGAAGCCGGCCAGGACGCGGTCCTGGTAGAGGCGGCGCACCTTGCGCGCCGTCGCCTTGATCACGACGTTGCCGAGCGTGACCTGGCCGTCGCCGCCCATGGCGACGCGTTCGCCACGGCGCACGCAGACGATGGTGGTGCCGTGAAAGCTGTCCTCGGCCATGGAGGGGTCCTAGTTCGCCTTGCGGCGGATGAGGATGGCGTGCCGATTGAACCCGAAGGCCTCGAGGAGCGCGGCGTTCAATTCCGAAAGATTGGAAAGGATTACCCGCTTGCCGCCCAGCTGGATGGCCTTCACCACCTCGAAGAACTGGTGGCACGCATTGAAGTCGATGCGCAGGACCTTGCTCATGTCGATCACGGCTTCCTGCTGCGTGGCGGCGAATCCGGCGAGGTCCGCGAACTGGTTGGCGCTCGCCAGCGAGATCACGCCCTTGAGCGAGAAGCCGGGCTCGGGCGCGGCGGCGGGGACCGCCTTCGCCGCGGACTGTGCGATCGAGTTCACGTAGGTCTCCCAGTTGGGCGGGGAGACCTCGAAGGCCACCGCGAATTCCAGGCCCAGCTCCTCGAAGGCCTCGCCCTTGCCCTGCAGGATGAAGAGCTCGAAGAGCAGCAGCCAGAAGGGCTTGGTCGCCGGGGACGCGCGCTCGTTGAATGCGCCGCGCAGCACGCGCTCGAGGTTGTCCATCGCGTTGAACCACATGGGCGTCTTCAGGCGGCGCAGGCGCTGCAGGGCGACGGTGAGCAGCTCGGCCTCCGTCGCGGTGATCGACACCACCTTGGCCACGTCCAGGCGGACCGTGCCCATCTCCTCGGCGAAGGCGAGGAACTTCTCGATCTCCTCGGCCATCTCGCCCGTGACCGAGGGCTTGAGGGCGAAGAAGTCCTTGCGCTCGCGACTCTGGGCGCGCCGGGGGTCCAGCGCGGCCTCGGCGCCGCCGGCCCACACGGGCGGGGACTGCTCGAAGCGGACGGTGTAGAGCATCGAGAGCGCGTCGAACTCGGTGCGGTTCTGCGCGACCTCGAACAGGTCGAAGAGCATGAGCCACGCCTGCCGGTTGGTGCGGCCGGCGGGGTCGCGCGTTTCCGCGCGCAGCAGCGCCTCGGCCGGGGATGCATGGCCGGCCGAGTAGAGCACCGCGGCCTCCTGCGCGACGGTGAGCGGGGCGGAGTGGAACTCCTCGTTGCCGGTGCGGCCCGTCGCGCGGGCGGGCTTCGGGGCGCCGGTCGGGGTGGTGCCGACGGAAGTCGGGGCCACGGGCGAACGGCGCGTCAGGGCTTGACCGACGAGGCGCCGGTGAGCCGGTAATACACCACGTCGTCATCCAGGATGGCCATGCGGCCGGCGACGACGATGGGCTCGAAGGTGAACTCGATGGGCTGGTCCGCGATCACCTCGACCAGCGATTCGGCGCCGCCGGGCAGGCAGAACGAGCAATGCGGCGGGAAGGCGGCGAGCAGGAAGCGCTTCTGCTTCTTGGCCTGGTCGAGGGGCATCATGAAGCCGTAGAGCTTCACCTGCTTCTTGTCGAGGTCCTTCACTTCCTTCGGGAAGGAGGGGCCGAACTTCTTGTCGGCCTTCTGGACGGTCTTGGTCGATTGCAGGACCTGCCACGAAATGGTGCCGGGGGGCGCGGGGTCGGGTCCGACCCAGAAGCCCGGCTGGCCGGGGGCCTGCTTCGGGTCCTGCGGCGGCGGGGCGGAAACCGCGGTGCCGGCCACGAGGAGCGCGGCGGCGGCGAGGGCGAAGAGTCGTCGGTTCGACATGGTAGGCGCCTATCGTTTCGCGAGCAGGCTCGCGGGGTCGCTCAGGTAAGCCTGCACGGCGGGCACGAGGCAGGTTGCGATGCCTCCGGCGAACACGGCCGCCACCAGGATCGCCTCACCCGGCGCGCATGCGAGACCGGAGATCGGCCACGAGCCGGATTGCGCGAGCCAGAGGCCCAGCGCGTGCGCCGCGCCATGCCCGAGAGCAAGGCCGAGTATAACGCCCGCCACCAGGAGCGTCACGCCTTCGGCCAGCGTGAGCGCGGCCAATCCCAGCGGCCGCGCCCCGAGGGTGCGCAGGAGGGCGAGGTCGTAGCGCCGTTCCTGGAGCGCGGAGGTGAGCGCCACGAAGACCGAGAGGGCCGCGCTCGCCATCATGATCGCCGCGAACCACTGCAGGGTCTGGACGCCCACGCCCACGAGTTCGAGCAGGCGCGCGCTCTCGTAGGCGGGAGAGGCCGCCTGCATCGACGTCGACGAGTTCACGAGGCGCGGCAGCATCGCGGCCGCGAGCGGCGTGCGGTACCTGACGAGGAGCGCCGTGATCTCGAGGCGCCCGCCCGGCGGGGACGCGGCGCCCCCGGGGCCGTGGTGCTCGTGGACGTGCCACACGCTCTCCACCGGCGTGAGCACGAGCCGGTCGACCACGCTGCCCGTGGGCGCGAGGACGCCGACGACCTCGAAGGGGTCCTCGTCGTGGCCCGGGCCGGCCTGGGCGAGGCCGTGCGAGCCGACGATCTTCGCGCCCGGCGCGAGCCCGTGGCGCCGGGCCACCTCGCTGCCGACGACCACCTCCATCTCGTCCTTGAAGGCGCGGCCCGCGGCGATCTTCGCGTCGTAGAGCGCGAGGAAGGACCCGTCCGTGCCCACGATGCGATGGCCGCGGTAGGAGTCGCCCAGCGCGACGGGCGTGCTCGATGCGACCATCGGGTGGCGCGAGACGGTCCTCGATTCCTCGAGGCCGATGTTGCCGTTGGGCACGTCGACGTGGAAGACGGCCGAGAGGATGAGCTGCAGGGGGCTGCCCTTGGCGCCCACCACGAGGTCCACCGGCTTCGCGTCGCGCGCGAGCCGCTCCTCGGCCTGGCTCGTGAAGAGCATGAGGAACGCGAGCGTCGCGACGCCCAGGGCCAGCATGAGGACGTGCAGGAGCGTCGCGAGCGGTCGGTTCGCGAGGTAGGCGAAGGCGAGGCGCAGGGTCGTCACAGCTCGAGCCTCCTCGCGAAACGGTCCCGGATGCGGTTGTCGTGCGTGGCGACGACGAGCGTGGCGCCGGTGGCCTTGGCCTGCTCCAGGAGCAGGGCGAGCGCCTTCCCGCAATTGGCGTCGTCGAGCGCGGACGTCGGCTCGTCCGCCAGGATGAGCGGCGGGCGGTTCACCACGGCGCGCGCGATGGCCACGCGCTGGGCCTCTCCCACGGAAAGCTGCCGGGCCCGGGCGCCGGCGAGCCCGGCGATGCCGAGGCTCGCGAGCACGTCGTCGATGCGCGCGTCGTCGACGGGAAGGCCGGCCAGGCGCTGGGCGAGGCGCAGGTTCTCGCGCACGGTGACGACCCCGATGAGGTGCAGCGTCTGCAGGACGAGGCCGATGCGGCGCGCGCGCAGCGCGTCCCGCGCGGCCGGCGAGGCGCCCGTCATCGACTCGCCGTCGACTCGGATCGAGCCTTCGGTGGGCGTCGCGAGTCCGGCGATGGCATTGAGGAGGGTGCTCTTGCCGCTGCCGGACGGGCCGATCACCAGGCTCGCCTCGCCGCGCGGCACGTCCCAACCGGGCACCGAGAGGACGGTGCGGCCGTCGTACTGGTGGCGAAGACCGCGGATCTCGAGCATCGCCCCTCCCGTTAGGCCACGCAGTACGCGAGGCCTTCCTCGAACAGCCGGCGCGGGATGCGCCGCCCGATGAAGACCATCACGCTCTCGCGCGCCTCGCCCGCCGCCCACGGCTTGCCCGGCGTGCCGCCCATCAGCATGTGCACGCCCTGGAAGATCATGCGCCGAGGCTCGCCCTGGATGTTGAGCACGCCCTTGTAGCGCAGCAGGTCCTCGCCGTAGTTCTGCACCATGAGCGAGAGGAAGGTCTCGATCTTCTCCATGTGCAGCGGGCGCGCGTCCTTCCAGACGAAGCTCTTCACGTCGTCGTCGTGGTGGTGGTGCGTGTCCTCGAGGAACGCCGGGTCGAGCTCGAGCGCGGCGTTGAGGTTGAAGCCGCGGATGTCGAGGATCTCGCGGATGTCGGTCTCGCCGAAGTGCACCTTCTTCTGGTGGGCCCGCGGGTTCATCCCGCGCAGCCGGTCCATGAGGTCCTTCGTCTCCTCCTCGGCCGCGAGGTCCGTCTTGGAGAGCAGCAGGCGGTCGGCGAAACCCACCTGCGCGCGCGCCTCGTCGTGCTCGTCGAGCTGCTTGTTGCCGTGGACCGCGTCGATGACCGTCACGACGGCGTCGAGCAGGTACTCGCCGTGGATCTTCTCGTCCATGAAGAAGGTCTGCGCCACCGGGCCGGGATTGGCGAGGCCGGTGGTCTCGATGATGACGCGGTCGAACCGGAGCGTGCCCTGGCGGCGCCTCTTCGCCAGGTCCCCGAGGATGCGCACGAGGTCGCCGCGCACGGTGCAGCAGAGGCATCCGTTGTTCATCTCGACGATCTGCTCCTCCCGGTCCTGCACGAGGATCTCGTTGTCGATGCCGGTCTCGCCGAACTCGTTCTCGATCACCGCGATCTTCTCGCCGTGCTGCTCGTGCAGGATGCGGTTGAGGAGCGTCGTCTTCCCGCTGCCGAGGAAGCCGGTGAGGATGGTGACGGGAATGAGATCCTTCTCGGGACGGGGTTCGGCCATGGTTACCTCGGGGTGGATGCGGCGGCGGTCGCGGCGCCGGCGGGTTCGCGGGCGGGCGTCGGGACGAAGGAGTCCAATATCTGGGCGACGAAGGCGTCTTCAAGGTCCCGCGCGATGACCACGATGCGCGAGCGGCGGTCGCCGTCGGGCCAGGCGGCGAGGCGGGCGGGCGGGTAGAGCGTGTGCTGCACGGCGTGGAAGGCGACCGGGCCGGGCACCCCGGCGACGGCGACGAGCCCCTTCAGGCGCAGGATCCGTTCGCCCGCGAGCGTGAGGAGCGTCTCCAGCCCGTCTTCCACCGCGTCCTGAGAGGCGGCCGTGCCGCCCCACCAGGCGAAGGCGCGGATGCGCGGGTCGTGCAGCGGCGCGCGCGCGGTCCCCGCGGGACGGTAGGCGCCGGCATTGAGCCACGACACCGGGTCGGGCAGCCTGGCGGGGCCCCTCGCGAGCCCCGTCTCGAGCAGCCAGCTCGCGTCGACGGCGCCGGCGACCGCGCGCACGCGGCGGGCGCCCGGATTGAGCTCGGCGAGGCGCCCCCCGAGCTGCGCGAGGCGGCCGGCCGGCGCGAGGTCGGCCTTCGGGACGACGAGCCGGTCGGCCGCGGGCCGCTGGCTCCCGGCCCCGGGCAGGCCGGCCGGCCGGCCCCATGCCGTGACCCCCGCCAC
>CAZPLW010000131.1:11825-12132 GCA_964587315.1 uncultured Lysobacter sp. | reverse complement strand
ACGGAGCTGCGCACCCCGATCGAGCCGCCCATGAGCGAGACCAGGCGCGAGGAGATGGCGAGGCCCAGGCCCGTGCCGCCGTAGCGGCGCGTGATCGACTGGTCCGCCTGCGAGAAGGCCTCGAAGACCTCGCCCTGGCGGTCCTCGGGAATGCCGATGCCGCTGTCGGAGACGGCGAAGCGCAGCAGCGGCTCGGTCCCGCTCACGCGCTGCAGGGACAGCGCCACGTAGCCGGCCGACGTGAACTTCACCGCGTTGCCCAGCCGGTTCCCCAGCACCTGCTTGAGGCCCATCGGGTCCCCCACCC
>CAZPLW010000131.1:0-11815 GCA_964587315.1 uncultured Lysobacter sp. | reverse complement strand
CGTGTCGCTGACGGAGAACTGCACCAGCATCCCGTCCCCCTGCTGGGTGCGGCACGATACTGCCACGCCGACCTCGCCCTCGTCGGTGAACTTGATCGCGTTGCCGACGAGATTCGACAGGATCTGGCGCAGCCGCCCCGGGTCGCCGATCACGTGCTCCGGGAAATCGGGCGGGATCACCGCGGCGATTTCGAGCTCCTTCTCGTGGGCCTGCTGCGCGAAGAGGGTGCTCACCTCCTCCACCAGATGGCGGAGGTTCATCGGGATGTGCTCGATGGTGAGCTTGCCGGCCTCGATCTTCGAGAAATCCAGGACGTCGTTCACGACGGCGAGGAGCGCGTTGTTGCAGCGCCGGATCGTGTGGGCCAGCTCGCGCTGCTCGGCATCGAGCTCGGTCTCGAGCAGGATGTCCGTCATGCCGATGATGCCGTTCATCGGCGTGCGGATCTCGTGGCTCATGTTGGCGAGGAAGGTGCTCTTCGCCTCGTTGGCGCGCTCGGCGGCCTCCTTGGCCTCCAGCACCTGCTGCTGCGCCGCGCGCGCGGCCGTCATGTCGACGAAGGTGCCGATGAGGCCGGCGATCGTGCCGTCGTCCTTGCGGAAGGGCACCTTGGTGAGGAGCGTGTGCCGGCGATGGCCTGCCGCGTTCACCACCGAGTCCTCCACCGTCACCGCCTTGCCGCGCTGCAGCACCTCGCGCTCCTGCGCGAAGTAGCGCTCGGCCACCTCCGGCGGGACGAGGTCGAGCGCGGTCCGGCCCACGACCTGCGAGCGGTCGAGGCTCATGAAGTCCTCCCACGCGCGGTTCACGGAGAGGAACTCGCCGGCCAGGTTCTTCACGAAGATCGGCGTGGGCACCGCGTCGATGAGCTCGCGCGTGAAGCGCAGCTGGTCGGCGAGGCCCTGCTGGGCGCGCCTCGCCTCGGTCACGTCGTCGAGCGTGCCCGCGACGCCGACCTGCTCCCCGTGGGTGTCGATGATCGGGCGCGCGGTGAGGCGCACGCGGCGCTCCTCGCCGCCGGCCGACACGAGCGAGGCATCCACGGGCGGCGGGAGCTGGCCCGTCTCGAGCAGCCCCGGCAGGCGCGCCACCATCTGCGCGACCGTCTCGCGGTCCTCCTCGCCGACGAGGGAATCGAGCTTCGCGCCGACCAGCTGCTCGAGCGCGAGTCCCGTGATCTCGGCGAAGGCCGAGTTCGCGAAGGTGATCTCGCCGCGCAGGTTCGTCTGGTAGATGCCCTCGCGGATCGACTCGACCACGCGGCGGTACTTGCGCTCGCTCTCGCGCAGCGCCTCCTCGGCGCGCTTGCGCATCGAGATGTCCTGCAGGAACGCCGTGTAGACCGGCGGCCCGTCGCCCGCGGCCACGCGCGTCACCGCCACCTGCAGCGGGATCTCGGTGCCGTCCGCGCGCTGGCCCGACATCTCGAGGTGGCGGTCGAGGCCGAAGCCCTGCTCGAGGGTGAGGAAGGGGTTCATGAAGACGCGCGCGTCGTCGCGCGCGAAGGGCGGCACGATGAGCTCGGTCACCGAGCGGCCCAGGGCCTCCTCGCGCGACAGGCGGAAGACGCGCTCGGCGGCGGCGTTCCACTCGAGCACGCGCCCCTTGCCGTCCAGCACGAGGACGGGATCGATGGCGGTGTCGAGCACCGCCTGGCTGCGCGCCCCGCTCTCCAGGAGCTTCGCGCGCACCAGGGCGTAGCGCGACTCGCCCCGCTCCCGGTCGCGAAGGCCGGTCACGGCGGTCCACGAGAGCACGAGGCTCACCGTCGCGAGCGCGAAGCCGAAGAGCATCATCGTGCGCGCGCTGGCCGTCCATCCGGCGAGGGCCCGAGCCTGGTCCACCTCGACCGCGACCACGACGGGCCAGGTGCGCGAGGCCCGGAACGCGGTGTAGGCCTCGACGCCCGCGATGCCGGTGCCGACGAGGTCGCCGCTCTCGCGACCCGGGAGCCACTCGGTGAAGATGGGCGAGACGAGCTTCGGGGAGGACGGGGGGGCGGCGACGAGCCCGCTGCCCGCGATGGGCAGGCCGTCGTAGCGGGCGAGGATGGCGCCCGAGCCCGCGTCGGGCACGGCGAGGGTGAACTGGTTGGCGAAGTGGTCCGGGTTCACCGCGGCCACCACGAAACCGGGCGTGCCGTCCGCGAGCCGCACGGGCCGCACGATGGGCAGGTAGCGCAGCTTCTCGCCGGGCGGGCCCTCGAGCGCGAGATCGCGCCCGGGCTCGGGCGGCAGCAGCGTGCTGCGGCCCGCCCCGATCCGCGCGGCGTGCGCCGGCGGCGGCTTCCAGGACTGGCCCACGTTCTGCGCGGTCGAGCTCGCGACGACGTGGCCCGCGGGCGAGACGACGGAGACGCTGCGCAGGAAAGGCGAGCGGCGCGTGGCCTCGGCGAGCGTGTCGGCGAGGCTCCCGTGCGCCGCCTTCGGCGCCTGCATCGCGTCCTCGATCACCGCGAGCGACAGGTCGACCGTCTGCAGCGTGCGCGTGACCGAGTCCTCCAGCAGCCGCGCGGTGAAGGCGTTGGCGTGCCGGATGGCCTCGATGCTCGACTGGCGGTCGCGCCAGGCCTCGAGGGCCGGCAGCGCGATGGAGAGCGCGACCAGCGCGATGCCGAACACCAGCACCGCCGTGCTCGAGGCGACGCCCTGGAAGAGCCCGCGGCCTTCGGCGTCCTTCATGGCGTCGCGAGGATCGCCTCGAGGCCGTGGCGCCGGGCGGCCTCGCGCAGGCGCCCGTCGGCCCTGGCGGCGGTCACGAAGGCGTCCACGCGCTCGAGCCAGGCGCGCTGCCCCTTCTGCACCGCGTAGCCGTAGGGCAGGCGGTGGAAGGGCGCGGGGGGCGGGACGAGGCGCGCCCAGTCCGCGTTGTCGATGAGGCGCCGGCTGTACGGGTAGTCGGTCATGAAGACGTCCACGCGGCCGGACTCCAGTTCCTCCTCGCGCGTCCTGGGCGGGCTCACCACCACGAGCGTCGCCTGGCGCAGGCGCTCGCGCATGACCGGTTCCATGAAGGTGCCGGCCTGCACGGCGACGCGCACGCCGGGCTTGTCGATGTCGCCCCACTCGCGCACGACGCGGCCCGCGCGCGTGGCCACGCCGTAGATGTCGCTCGCGAGGACGTCCTGCGTGAAGTCGAGGGCGGCCAGGCGCGCCGGCAGCTTGCCCACGGCGAACATCGCCACGTCGCAGCGGTCCGCGTCGAGATCGCGCACGAGGGTCGGAAAGGACGAGTCGACGAATTCCGCCTTCACGACCAGGTCGCGCGCGAAGGCGTTCGCGAGGTCGATGTCCAGCCCGGCGAGCACGCCCGTCCGGGGATTGCGGTAGCTGATGCCGTAGTAGTCCGGCCACACGCACACGCGCAGCACCTGGTGCTCGCGGACGCGGGCGAGCCGGTCGGGCGCCTGCGCGCGGACCGCAGGGGCGGCCGCGAGCACGAGGGCCGCGGCGATGGCCGGGAGGAGAATCGGGGCGAATCGGGGCACGGGCCAAGGGTAGCGCATTCGCCGCCCGGCCGCCGCGCACGCGGTCAACGGCTCGCGCCGGCGCCGGTCACACGCGCACGTGGTGGCCGGCATGCTCGCCGAGCCATCCCAGCAGGCGGCCGGCGATCGCCTCGAGCGGCAGCACCTCGTCGGTCGCGCCGGCCGCGATCGCCTCGCGCGGCATGCCGAACACCACGCACGAGGCCTCGTCCTGCGCGAGGTTGAAGGCGCCGGCCCGGCGCATCTCGAGCATCGCGTCGGCGCCGTCGCGCCCCATGCCGGTGAGCATCACGCCGAGCGCGTTGGCGCCGGCCACGCGCGCCACGGAGCGGAAGAGCACGTCGACGGAAGGCCGGTGACGGTTCACGGGCTCGCCTTCCCAGACGCGGGCCACGTAGTTGGCGCCGCTCTTCTCGATGGCGAACTGGCGCCCGCCGGGGGCGATGTAGGCGTGGCCGGGCAGGATGCGCTCGCCGTCCTCCGCCTCCTTCACCGCCATCCGCACGATGCTGTCCAGGCGCAGCGAGAAGCTCTTGGTGAAACCGGGCGGCATGTGCTGCGTGACCACGACGGCCGGGCCGTCGGCGGGCAGGCCCGAGAGCACCGTGCGCACCGCCTCGGTGCCGCCCGTCGAGGCGCCCACCGCGATGATCTTCTCCGTGCCCTTGCGCCCGGACCAGGGCGCCATCGCCACGGGGCGCGCCGGGGACGCGGCGCGCTTCTGCACGCGGGCCTTCGAGGCGGCGCGGATCTTCTCGACGATCTCGGCCGCGGCCTGGTCCAGGCCCTGCGCGATGCCCACGCGGGGCTTCGCGACGAAGTCGACGGCGCCCAGCTCGAGCGCGCGGAAGGTGGTCTCGGCGCCGCGCTCGGTGAGCGTGGACACCATCACCACCGGGGTGGGCCGCAGGCGCATGAGGCGCTCGAGGAAGTCGAGCCCGTCCATGCGCGGCATCTCGACGTCGAGCGTGATCACGTCCGGGTCGAGCGCGCGGATCATCTCGCGCGCGGCGATCGGGTCGGGCGCCGCGCCGACGGTCTCCAGGTCCGGCTGGGCGTTGATGATCTGGGAGAGGATTCCCCGCACGAGCGCCGAGTCGTCCACCACCACCACGCGGGTCTTGGCCATGTCCATTTCCTAGAAGAGTTCGACGTCGCCGGCCTTCGGCGCCGTGGCGAGGGTCTTGCCGTACTTCTGTTCCATCTGCTCGACGGTGTGGTCGGTCACCGGCAGCTTCTTCATCAGCGCGCGTCCCGAGGCGGGATAGAACACCACCTTGCGCGGATAGACGTCGCACAGGTCGCGCGAGACGACCGGGATGCGCTCCGTGGCGAGGAAGTTCTCGACGAAGCGCGCGTTCTTCTCGCCCACGTTGAGCGAAGTGAAGCCGCGCATCACCGCGCCGCCGCCGAAGACCTTGGAGCGCAGGTTGGGCCGGCTCGCCCCGCGCTTGAGCAGCGCGTTGATGAGCAGTTCCATCGCGAAGACGCCGTAGCGGCCGCTCTCGCCGTCGTCCGCGCCGCCCTCGGGGAGCATGAAGTGGTTCATCCCGCCCACGCCGCGGGCGCCGTCCCACAGGCAGGCGGCGATGCACGAGCCCAGGACGGTCTGGATCGCGATCTCCTCGTCGGAGACGAAGAACTCCCCCGGCAGCACCTTCACGGCGCGGCCGAGGGTCCGGTCGTGGAAGAAGTGGCTCGCGACGCCCACTTCCTGGGCGCCGCGGGTGGCGAGAGTGAATCCCGCGATGGTCATGGAGGAGCGGTTCCTGTCGGCTACGCGGCGGCGCGGACGGCGTCGCCCACGCGCTCGTAGGCCGTCTTGCCGCGCAGCTTGTAGAGGTCGCGGCGGTCGGTGAGGTTCTCGGAGTGCCCGATGAAGAGGAGCCCGCCGGGACGCAGCAGCTCGGCCATGCGTTCCAGCACCCGCTTCTGGGTGGGCTTGTCGAAATAGATGAGCACGTTGCGGCAGAAGATCGCGTCGAACGGGCCCTTCACGTCCCACTGCGGGGCGAGGAGGTTCAGGGGCCGGAAGTCGATCAGCGCGGCCAGTTCCTTGCGCGCGCGGACCAGCCCGCCGTTGGGCCCGCTGCCGCGCAGGAAGTGCCGGCGCAGCTGCTCGGGCGGCACGGGGCGGACGGCCTCGTCCGGGTACACGCCGCGCCTCGCCGTGGCGATCACGTTCGTGTCGATGTCGGTGGCGACGATGCGCGCGCGCGCGCCCTTCGGGGCATTGTCCGCGACCGTCATCGCGATGGAGTACGGCTCCTCGCCGGTCGAGGCGGCCGCGCACCAGATGGCGGGCGACGGCCCGCCCGCGCGGACCAGGTCGGCCAGCATCGGGAAGTGGTGCTGCTCCCGGTAGAACGCGGTGAGGTTCGTCGTGAGGGCGTTCACGAATTCCTGCCACTCCGCCCCGCCGTCGCGCTCCAGCCGGTCGAGGTACTCGCCGAAGCTCGTGAGCCCCAGGGCCCGGATGCGGCGCGTGAGGCGGCTGTACACCATGTTCTGCTTGCTGTCGTTCAGCTTGATGCCGGCGCGCGCGTAGATGAGCTTCCTCACGCGCTCGAAATCGCCCGCGTTGAAGGGATAGCCGGTGGCGGGGCCAGCGCAAGTCGGTTCGGGGGGCATGGTCGGCCTGGGAATCGGTTGGACGGGCGTCCCGGCGGGACCCCCACTTTCGTTGACGGCCGGGCGCGCCGGGCCTTGAGGCCCGGCATTCCCGGGAGCCCTCAGAATTCCTCCCAGTTCCCGCCGTCGTCCGCGCCCGCGTTCGCCCGGGCGGGCGCCACGGCTGACGCACGCGGGGCCGCGGCCCTCGCGGCCTTCCGGGCTCCGGGTTTCGCGCCGCAGCCGCCTTCCTCCTTGCGAAGGCGCATGGCGATCTCGCCCACCTTTCCGGAAGTCTCCGCAAACGGCGTGCCGGCCGCCATGAGGGCTTCGGCTCCCTTCGCGTCGCCGCGATTGACCACCTCGGCCACGTCGCCCGCGGCGCGGTGGAACTGCGCGTGGGTCTCGACGAGTTCGGCGAAGAGCGGGTGGGCACCACAGCGCATCCGGCCCTCGCCGCCCAGCCAGCGTCCCATCGCGCACTGGTCGTCGCGACGCAGGGTCGCGGCGTCCACGGACTCGTGTCGCTTCAGCGCGAGGCGCAGCTTCTGCTTCCATTGCCCATGCGCGCGGATGGCCGCATTCATGTCGAAGGCCTCTCCGCCCTCGGCCGGTGGCGCCGGCAAGACGGGCGCCGGCGCGGACGCCGGCGGCCGGGCCGCCACCCCGCCGCCTTCCAGGCGGAAGGCCGTGACGGCCTGCGTGAGCCGCACGGCCGAGTCGCTGAGCGATTGGGCCGCCGCGGTGCTCTGCTCCACCAGCGCCGCGTTCTGCTGCGTCATCTGGTCGAGCTGGCTCACGGCCTGGTTCACCTGCTGGATGCCGCTGCTCTGCTCGGTGGCCGCGCTCGTGATCTCGCCGATCATGTCGGTCACGCGGCGCACGCTCTGCACGATGTCGCCCATGGTCTTGCCGGCGTCCTCGACCAGGCGCGAGCCGGCGTCCACCTTCTCGACGGAGTTCGAGATGAGCTCCTTGATCTCGCGGGCGGCGGTGGCGCTTCGCTGCGCCAGGGCGCGCACCTCGCTCGCCACGACCGCGAAGCCGCGGCCCTGCTCGCCGGCGCGCGCGGCTTCCACGGCCGCGTTGAGCGCGAGGATGTTCGTCTGGAAGGCGATGCCGTCGATGACGGCGATGATCTCGGCGATCCTGCGCGAGGATTCGGTGATGTCGTGCATGGTGTCCACGACCTGCCCGACCACGTCCCCGCCCCGCAGGGCGACCTCGCTCGCCTGCGTGGCGAGCTGGTTGGCCTGGCGCGCGTTCTCGGCCGACTGCTTCACGGCCGAGGACAGCTCCTCCATGCTCGAGGCGGTCTCCTGCAGGCTCGAGGCCTGCTGCTCGGTGCGCGAGGACAGGTCCGAGTTGCCCTGCGCGATCTGGGTGGAGGCGGTGGCGATGTGCTCGGTGCCGCTGCGCACCTCGCCCACGATGGCGCGCAGCGACTTCACCATCGCCGCCTGCGCGCGCACCAGGTCGCCGACCTCGTCGCGCCGTGCGTCCGCCTCGACGAGGGAGAGGTCGCCCCCGGCGACGCGATCGGCAAGCGCCACGGCGCCCGCGAGGGGCACGGTGACGGAGCGGGCCATGAAGAAGGCGAGCAGCGCGCCGAGCAGGAGAGCGACGGCCGTGGCGCCCGCCACGATGTAGAAGGCGCGCACTTCCGCCTTGCGGGCGGCGAGGAGCGACCGGCGCAGGTTCGTGTCGAGCACGTCGATGAGCGCGGACGCGGCGCCCTCGTTGGCGGCGGACGCGGGCTGCAGGCGCGAGGCGGCCAGCGCGCGCGCCTCGTCCGCCTTGCCGGCCTGCGCGGCCGCAAAGACGGCGCCCCAGGCCTCGGCGAACTCGCCGCGGGATTTCGTCAGCGCCACGAACGCGGCCTTCGCCTCGTCGTCGTCGATGAGTTTCTCGAGCTTCTCGAAGCGCTCGCCGACCTTCTGCCGCGCCGAATCGGATTCCGCCTTGAGCGCGGCGCGCCGCTCGGCACCCGCCTGCACGGCCTCGATGGCCCGGCCGACCTGCTGCGACATCAGGATGCGCGCCTCGAGCGCGTGGATCTGCATGCGCGCGTCGTGCTCGGCGACCTCCCGCGAGACGTCGCCGAGGTAGTCGATTTCCCAGAGCGCGAAGCCGGCCACCGCGACGAAGAGCGCGAGCACGATGCCGAATGCGCCGGCCAGCCGGGCGCCGATGCGAAAGTTGCCGAATTTCATGATCTTCCTTCCGAGCGGTCAGGCCGCGGCCTTGTCCATCAGGGCCATGTCGGCCGCGCCCATCAGCGTCTCGATGTCGACCAGGATCAGCATGCGTTCTCCGGCCGTGCCGAGCCCGCGGATGTAGCTCGCATCGACCCCCGTGGAGAACTCCGGCGCCGGGCGGATCTGCTCGGCGGTGAGCTCGGTCACGTCCGAGACGCTGTCGACCACGATGCCCACCACGCGGCGCGCGACGTTGAGGATGATCACGACGGTGAAGGCGTCGTACGTGGGCTCGCCCAGGCCGAACTTCAGGCGCAGGTCCACGATCGGCACGATGGTGCCGCGCAGGTTGGTCACGCCCTTGATGAACGCGGGGGCGTTCGCGATGCGGGTCACGGCCTCGTAGCCGCGGATCTCCTGCACCTTGAGGATGTCGATGCCGTACTCCTCCGCCCCGAGGCGGAAGCTGAGGAATTCCTCGGTCGCGGCCGTGCGGCCGTCGAGGGTGTCCGTCTTCATTGTCATGTCTCCTGGTTGGTCGTTTCAGGCCGCTGCGATGCCGGTCCCGCGCTCGACGCGGAAGCGGGACACCACTTCCACGAGCGCGCGGGCCTGGCCCTTGAGCGAATCGCTGGCGGCGGCGATCTCCTCCACCAGCGCCGAGTTCTGCTGCGTCACGCCGTCCATCTGGTCGACGGCCTTGGTCACCTCGCCGATGCCCTCGCCCTGCTCGCGCGAGGCGAGCGCGATCTCCTCCATGAGCCGGGCGGCGCGCTCGACCGAGGAGACGACCTCCCGGATCGTCCCGGTGGTGTCCTTCACCTGGCGCGCGCCTTGGTCGACGGCCTGGGTCGATTCCTCGATGAGGCCCTTGATCTCGTGGGCGGCCGTGGCGCTGCGCTGCGCGAGGGCCCGCACCTCGGAGGCCACGACGGCGAAGCCGCGCCCCTGCTCGCCGGCCCGGGCCGCTTCCACCGCGGCGTTGAGCGCGAGGATGTTGGTCTGGAAGGCGATGCCGTCGATCACGCCGATGATCTCGGCGATCTTGTGCGAGGCGGCCTGGATGGACTCCATCGTGCGCACGACGCCCTCGACGGCCTTGCCGCCGTCGTTGGCGACGCGGCTCGCGGCCGCGACGAGCTCGCTCGCCTTGGCGGCGCTGCCCACGTTGCGCTGGACGGCGTCGTCCAGCTCGCGGATCGACGAGGCGGTCTGCTGGATGCTCGAGGCCTGCTCCTCGGTGCGGCTCGCGAGGTCCTGGTTGCCCGAGGCGATCTCGCCGCCGGCGATGCCGAGCGAGTCGCTCACGTCCTTCAGCTCGCGCATGGTCCGCGCGAGGTCCGTCTGCATCTGGTGGATCGCGTGCAGGGCGAGCGAGATCTCGTCCGAGCCCTCCACGTCCGCGGCGCTCGCGAGGTCCCCGGCGCCGATGCGCTCGAGCGAGGTGCGAATGGCGATGATGCCGCCGCGGATGGCCATCCAGAAGCCCAGCAGGAGGTAAACGGCGAGCGAGGCCGCGGCGAGGGCGAGTGCGAGGGTGATCCAGCGCGTGCGGTCGAGCCTGCCGGCGCGCGCGCCCACCCCCTCGTCGAACGCCTTGGCCCAGCGCTTGGCCTCGTCGGCGGTCGCGAGCGAGGCGGACTGGAAGGACGCGCCCAGCGCGGCGAAGGCCGCGAGGCCTTCCTTGCCGCCGGCGAGCGCGGGCGCCACCTGGCCGGCGAGGTTCACGTAGGCCGGGATCCAGCCTTCCGTCGAGACGAGCTGCTTGCCGGCCGCGGGGTTGGCTTCCTTCACGTCGCCGAGCGCGGACTTGAGCACGTCGGCGTCGCGTTCGATGAGCGCGGCGAGGCCGGCCGCGCGCAGGGCCTGCGCGGGATCCAGCGTCCCGGACTCGGCGCGGACCGCCAGCAGCGAGAGCTCGTGGAAATTGGCGTTGAGCTGCGGCAGCGTCTGCGCGAACCCGAGCATCAGGTGATAGGTGTCCAGGTCGGGGTCGAGCACCATGCCGGAGGCCATGTTGACGGCCTCCCACAGCGCGCCGACCTTCTCGCCCGCCTCGCGCGCGACCCTGGCGCGGTCGGCGCCGCCCTTCGTCACGGCGACCGACTTCTCGAAGGCCTCGAGCGCGGGCTTCACCTTGAGGGGGTCGCCCGTGTCGGCGAGGTGCTTGCCGATCGCGGCGAGCGCCGAGGGCACTGTGGCGGCCTTGCCGTTCACCGCCTGGCCCAGGTCGACCAGCAACGGCCCCAGGGCGCTGCCCGCCTGCTCCAGGCGCGCGGTCTTCAGCTCCTCGGAGGACCGCTGCCAGCTCACCGCCATCAGGTAGGTGAGCGGCACGGCGAAGAGGCCGACCACGATCGCGAGCTTGCCCGCCATCTGGATCGAGCGCATGAACCGCTTGGGCGGCCCGAGCACAGAGTGGATCGGGTCCCAGTAGATGCGCGGTTCGTCCATGGGGGAGAATCCTCGGGCAGCGGGTCGGAAGGCGTTCAGCGGCGCGGGCGCTTCACGAGCGCGCCGCAATCCACGATGAGGGCGACGTGGCCGTCGCCCAGGATGGTGGCCCCGGCGATGCCCGGGACCCTGCGATAGTTGGTCTCGAGGTTCTTCACCACGACCTGGTGCTGCCCGAGCAGCTCGTCCACGCGCAGGACCACCCGCGCACCTTCCGCCTCGATCACCACCATCACCTCCTCCTCGGGCGCGCGGGCGTCCGCGGGCACCGCGAAGAACTCGCGCAGCGGCAGCACCGGCAGGTACTCGTCGCGCACCTTCACGACCTCGCCCTGGCCGGCCATGCCGCGCACGGCGCCGGCGGCGACCTGGAAGGACTCGACCACGGAGCCGATGGGCAGGATGTAGGTCTCGCCCGCGACGCCGACGCTCATGCCGTCCATGATCGCGAGCGTGAGCGGCAGGCGCACCGACATGCAGGTTCCCTCGCCGAACACCGAGCTGATCTCGACCGTGCCGCCCAGCGCGGCGATGTTGCGCTTGACGACGTCCATGCCCACGCCGCGGCCGGAGACGTCCGTCACGATCTCGGCGGTGGAGAAGCCGGGGGCGAAGATGAGGTTCCACACCTCGGCGTCGGGCATGTCGTCGGAGACGTCCATGCCCTGCGCGCGCGCCTTGGCCAGGATCTTCTCGCGCGGCAGCCCCGCGCCGTCGTCCCGCACCTCGATCACGATGGAGCCGCCCTTGTGGGCCGCGGAGAGCCAGACGATGCCCTGGTCGGGCTTGCCGGCCGCGCGCCGCTTCTCCACCGGCTCGATGCCGTGGTCGATGGAGTTGCGCAGCAGGTGCGTGAGCGGGTCGGAGATCTTCTCGATGAGGCCCTTGTCGAGCTCGGTGGCCTCGCCCGCGGTGCGCAGCTCGACCTGCTTGCCGAGCTTGGCGGCCAGGTCCCGGATCATGCGCGGGAAGCGGTTGAAGACGACCGCCATCGGGATCATGCGGATCGACATCACCGATTCCTGCAGGGAGCGGGTGTTGCGCTCGAGCTCCTGCATGCCCGTG
>CAZPLW010000130.1:8155-12408 GCA_964587315.1 uncultured Lysobacter sp. | reverse complement strand
GGCAGGCGCGGCTTCCTTCTGCGTCGGGGCGGGCCGCTGCTTGCCGATGTTGCCGCCGCCGCCGAGGCGCTTGGCGGCATCCGCGTTGAACGCGGCGAGGCCCAGGGCGACGAGGGCGATCACGAGGCTGTTCTTCATATTGCGATCTCCGATGCGTGGCGGCGGCCTCGAAACGGGCCGTGGACGGGGAAGATAGCATCGAATTGCCGCATTGCAAGGGCCGTGTCCCCATGGCCCTACCCTTCGCGCGGGATTCCTCAGCGCAGCCTGAGGCCCAGCGTCTTCTCGATGAGCGCGATCATCTCGGGGCTGTCCCACGCCTTGGCGCCGTAGACGCGCTTCACCACGCGGCCCCGGGCGTCGACGAGGACGGTGAGCGGGATGCGCTCGGCCCCGAGCATCGTCTCCCACAGGAGATTGCGGTCGATGTAGTTGTCGAAGGAGACCGTCGTGCGCACGAGGTAGTCCGTGGCCTTTTCGGGATAGTCGTCCGTCGAGATGCCGATGATGTGGAACTGCTTGCCGTTGTGGCGCTTGGCGATGCGGTCCAGCGATCCCATCTCCGCGCGGCAAGGGCCGCACCAGCTCGCCCACACGTTGATGATGAGCGGCTTGCCCTTGAAGTCGGAGAACCTGCGGTAGTCGTGGAAGAGCCCGTAGAGCGGCTGGTCCGGGATCGCCTCGCCTTCGGGCACGAGCCGGGGGCTCGCGGGCGGCGCGGCGAAGGCCTGCGCCGCGAGCGCGAGGCAGGCCGCGGCGGCGATGCGCGTGGCCTTCACGGACGGCGGACGAGCGGGAAGGGACTACTTGCGGGCGAGCGTCGCGTTCTCGACGAGGAGCTCGAACGCGTAGCCGGAGCCGAGCTTCACGTCGGTGCGCACGGTGCCGCGCGCGGTCACGATCTCGCCGACGGTCGCGGGCTCCTTCGTGGTGACGATGAGGTCGTGCGTGTTGTCGGCGGCCTTGCCCGTGCCGTCCTGGATGTGCAGCCAGTTCTTGTCCATGACGCCGGAGGTGACCTTCACGACCTTGCCGCGCACGGCGACGGTCTTGTCCTTCAGGGCGCTCTTGCCGCCCACCACTTCGGCCACGGTCTTCGCGTCGGCGCCGGTGGCCTTCGCGACCTTCTCGACGCCGGCGGACGGTTGCGCCACGCCGTGCGGGTTGCTCTCGGCCTTGGCCTGCATGCCGGCGGCGCCGCCCAGCTTGCCGAACCAGATCTTGTCGAACTTGCGGTTCAGGGTCTTGCTCTCGAAGTTGGGCATCAGCGAGGCTTCGTTCACGGTGACGGCCTGGCCCTTCTTCACGGCCGCGCGCGTGACCGCGACCCACTTGTCGCCTTCCTTCGTCTTCAGGCGGATGTAGGTGTAGGAATCCACGTCGATGACTTCCTGGGCCTCGCCCTGGATCGTCGAGAACTGCGGGGGCGCGGAGGATTGCGCGAAGGCCGTCGTGGCGGCGAATGCGGCGGCGGCGGCGAGAAGGCGGAGTTTCATGGCGATGAGTCCCGAGCGGAAAGCGGCCATGATGGCCCAGATCGACGGGGCGCGGTTGAGGGAGGTCAACTGCGTCCGCACGGCCGTTTCGGGAGGCGATACCCCGCTTGTGCGAATGGCGGGCCATTACACGGTAGACTTTCGAGTCCCGCATCGGGCGGGAAGCGAACGGGTTTTTTACGGGGGACGCGTGTCCGAGGAGATCGTCAAGCGCCGGCTGGCCGCCATCCTGGCGGCCGACATCGCCGGCTATTCGCGCTTGATGGGCGAGGACGACGTCGCGACCTTCCGGGACCTGAAGGGCCACCAGGCGGCGGTGTTTCCGCTGGTGGGCGAGCACGGCGGGCGCATCATCGACACGGCCGGCGACGGCATCATGGCCGAGTTTCCCAGCGCCGTCGGCGCGGTCGACTGCGCGCTGCGCCTGCAGGCCGCGATGGAAGAGCGCAATGTCGACGTGCCCCAGAACCGCCGCATGGAGTTCCGCGTCGGCATCAACCTGGGCGACGTCATCCACGACGAGGTGCGCATCTACGGCGACGGCATCAACATCGCCGCGCGCCTGGAGAACGTCGCCCTGCCCGGCGGCATCTGCATTTCCGAGGACGTCTACCGCCAGGTGCGCGACCGGCTGCCCGTGCCCGCGCACGACCTGGGCGAGCGCGAGCTCAAGAACATCGCCCGGCGGGTGCGCGTCTACGCGCTCCTCAAGGTGCCCGCCCTGGAAGGCGGCGGCGCGACGCAGGCGCTCTCGATCGCCGTGCTCCCGTTCGTGAACATGAGCCGCAGCGAGGACCACGAGTACTTCGCCGACGGCCTGAGCGACGAGATCCTGAACGTGCTCTCGAAGATCACCGGGCTCAAGGTGACCTCGCGCACCTCCTCCTTCAGCTTCAAGGGCAAGGACGTCGACCTGCCCACGATCGCGCAGAAGCTCAAGGTGGGGCACGTGCTCGAGGGCAGCGTCCGCGCGGCCGGCACGCGCGTGCGCGTGAAGGCCCAGTTGATCGAGGTGGCGGCCGACACGCAGGTGTGGTCGGAGACGTACGACCGCGAGCTGGACGACATCTTCGCGGTGCAGGACGACATCACGCAGTCGGTGGCCAACGAGCTGCGCATGCGGCTGCTGGGCGGGCAGGCGGACGCGAAGGCGGAGGCCGCGCGCGTCATCGCGGAAGTGCAGGTGGCCACGCGCGGGCGCAGCGAGAACGCCGAGGCGTTCCGGCTCTACCTGCGCGGCCAGTTCCTGCGCGCGCTCCTGAACCGCGCCAGCGCCGCGCAGGCCGTCGGGTGCTACGAGTCGGCGCTCGCGCTGGACCCGGAGTACGCCCTCGCCTGGGCGGGGCTCGCGCGCGCGCTGTCCGACCAGGTCGGGCAGAACTGGATCCCGCGCGAGCAGGGCGTCGCCCGCGCCAAGGAGGCAGCCGACAAGGCCATCTCGCTCGCGCCGGACCTCGCCGAGGGCTACATCGCCCGCGGCTGGATCCTGCGCGCCTGGGACTGGGACTGGCGCGGCGCGGAAGCGGCGTTCGAGCGCGCGCTCAAGCTCGCGCCCGACAACGCGCTCGCCATGAACGCGGCCGCGACGCTCTTCGGCAACCTGGGGCGCCTGGACGACGCCATCGTCATCTTCCGCCGCGCCGCGGCGCTCGATCCGCTCAACGTCGCGGTGAACCGCAACCTCGGCCTCTATTGCCTTGCGAAGGGGGCGTTCGACGAGGCGGCCGCCGCGCTCGACGCCGCGCTGCAGCTGAGCGCGCAGGGCGGCCTCTCCCACGCGTGGCGGGCGATGGCGGAGCTGGGCCTGGGGCGTCCCGACGAGGCGCTCGCGTTCGCCGAGAAGGAGACGAGCGACATCTTCCGCGACGTATCCGTCGCCGTCCTGCAGGCGCAGCGCGGCGAGGGCGAGGCCTCCGACGCCGCGCTCGAGAGCCTCGTGGCCAGCCACGGCGCCGACAGCCCCTACCAGGTGGCCGAGGTGCACGGCGGCCGCGGCGAGCCCGACGAGGCCTTCGAATGGCTCGAGCGCGCTTTCGCGTGCCGCGACCCGGGGCTTTCCTACGTGAAGATCGATCCCTTCCTGAAGCCGCTGCACGGCGACCCGCGCTGGCGGGCGCTGCTCGCGCGCATGAACCTCGCGGACTGAAGGAAAAAGGCCCGGCATCGCCGGGCCTTTCTCGTCGTGCCTGCCGCGCGGCGATCAGGGTCCGCCGTACGTCTCCGCCGTGCCGATCGCCGTTCCCGACGACCCCGTGCCACCGGTCACGAGCACGCGGCCGTTCGGCAGTCGCGTGGCCGCATGGCCGGCGCGCGGCGTGAGCATCGGGAGCGTCGCGGTGAACGATCCGGGCGCGCCCAGCGCCTCCGCGTAGAGCTCCGCGAGGCCGAGGCGGCCCGTGGCGTTGAAGCCGCCGGCGACGAGCGCCCGCCCGCCGCCCAGGTCGGTGAGCGTGAAGTCGCGGCGCGCGGTGCCGAGTGCAGGCACCTGCGCCGACGTCGCCCACGCGCCGGCGCCGGTCGCGGACGGCGTGTAGATCTCCGAGGAAGCCACGGCGGCGGTGCCGCCCGACGTGGTGTCGCCCGAGCCGGCGGCCACGAGCACGCGGCCATCGGCGAGACGCAGGCCCTGCGCGGAGTGGCGCGCCACGGCGAGGTTGCCCGCGGACGTGAACCGGTTGAGCGCCGGGTCGTAGATCTCGGCGCTCGCGATCACCGCGTAGCCGCCGCCGGACTTCGCGCGGCCGCCGGCGATGAGCA
>CAZPLW010000130.1:0-8055 GCA_964587315.1 uncultured Lysobacter sp. | reverse complement strand
CTCGCGATCACCGCGTAGCCGCCGCCGGACTTCGCGCGGCCGCCGGCGATGAGCACGCGGCCGTCGGCGAGGGGCACCGCGACGTGACGCTCGCGCGCGACCGCCATCGTCGGGCCGCTCGAGAAGGCGCCGGTCACCGGATCGAACACCAGCGTCGTGGCCTGGGGCTTGTCGGCGTTGTCCGCGCCGCCCGCGATGAGGATGCGACCGCCGGGCAGCGGCGTGGCCGTGTGCCACGAGCGGTTGCCGCCGATGCCGCCGGCGCCGGCCCACACGCCCGTCGCCGGGTTGTAGATGCCGGCGCTCGAGTTGCCGCCGCCCGCGAGCAGCACGCGGCCGTCGTTGGCGCAGGCGCAGTCGATCAGCGTGGCGGTGTGGCCCGTCGACTTGCTCGGCAGGTTGCCCGTGGCGGTGAAGACGCCCGTCGCGGGGTCGTAGAGCTCGGACGTGGCCGTCGGCGCACCCGTCGCGTCGAGTCCGCCCGCGACCAGCACGCGGCCGTCGTCGAGCAGCGTGGACGTGTGGCCCGTGCGCGGCTGGCGCATCGGCCCGGTCGAGATCCACGGCGAGTTCGCCGTGAAGCTGCGGGAGACGCGCGTGGCGGGCAGCCAGCTGGCGTTGCCGGCCTGGTCGGCCGCGATCGTGCACGTGCCGGACGCCGGCACCGAGACCGTGCTGCCGGTCACCGTGCAGACGGCGGGGGTGAGCGAGCTGAACGTGACGGCGAGGCCGCTCGTGGCGGTCGCGCTCACGGTGAACGGCGCGACGGGCAGGTTCACGTCGGCCAGGGCCGCGAACGTGATCGTCTGCGCGGCCTTCGCGATGCTGAAGCTCTGCGTGACCGGCGTCGCGGCGGCGTAGTTGGCGTTGCCCGCCTGGGTCGCCGTGACCGTGCAGTTGCCCCCGGCCACGAGGCTGAGGGTGGTGCCGCTCACCGTGCAGGTGGCCGGCGTCGACGAGGCGAACGAGACCGGCAGGCCCGAGCTCGCCGTGGCCGACAGGGCGAGGGTGCCGCCCGGCGAGTAGGTCGCCGCGCCGATGGGCGCGAACGAGATCGTCTGGGCGCCCGGTGCGATGGCGATCGCCTGCGAGACGGACGGCGCCGGGAGGTAGTTCGCGTTGCCGGCCTGGCTCGCCGTGACGGTGCAGCTGCCTGCCGCGAGGATCGTCGCCGTGCTTGCGCTCACGGCGCACGCACCCGAGCCGCCGAAGGAGACCGGCAGGCCGGACGAGGCCGTCGCGGCGAGGGCGAACGTGGCCCCCGGCGCGTAGCTGAACGGACCGAGGGGCGGGAAGGCGATCGCCTGGGCCGCCCGGTTGATGACGATCGTCTGCGTCACCGTCGCCGCGGCGAGGAAGCCCGCGTTGCCCGGCTGGTCGGCCGCGATCACGCAATTGCCGGCCGCGAGGATCGACACGGTGCCGCCGCTCACGGAACAGATGGACGGCGAGCCCGACGAGAAGGTGACGGCAAGGCCCGAACTGGCGGTGGCCGACACCGCGAACGTGCCGTTCGGGGCATAGGTCTGCGCCGGGACCGGCGGGAAGGTGATCGCCTGCGAGGTCTTCACCGCGATCGTCTTCGTCACCGTGACGGAGAGCGCGATCGTCGCGCCGCCCGTCCACGCGAGCACGGTGCAGGTGCCCGGCGTCGTGGAGGCCGTCAGCGTGTAGGCCGGCGGCGTGCCCGATGCCGAGATCGTGCAGGCGTTCGGCTGCGGGGCGAGCGCCGGGTCCGTCGGGGTCGTGTAGTTGACCGGGTCGCCGGCGCCGCTGGTGGCGGCGGGCAGCACGATCGACGAGCCCGTGGCCAGCTCGGCCGGGAACGGGTTCGCGAACGAGATGCTGGTGACGGTGAGGGTGAGCTTCTGCAAGTCCTGCTGCGGGGCGACGTTGCAGGGGGCGGCCGCGCAGTCGCGCACGCTCACGAAGAGGTCGTACTTGCCGGCCGGGGCGTTCGCGACCGTGAGCTCGCCCGTCGAGGCGTTCACGGTGACGGCGCCGGCGGGCATCGCGGGATATCCGGCCTGCGGCGAGACGCCTTCCACGGCCCAGGCGAGGCCCGAGCCCGGCGCGCCGCCGATGGCCTGCAGGCCGTTCGGCGTCGCCGGGATCTTCACGACGGCCCCGGCCTGCACGGCCGGCAGCGTCATCGTCTTGATGACGAGCGGGATGGTCGTGATGGTGCTCGGCTTCGCGTCGACGACGACGAACTTCGTGCCCCAGCGGCCGAAGTCGAGGGCCTCGGCGGGGGTGAGGCGCGTGCCGACGATGCGCAGGGTCACCTGCGCCAGCTCGTCCACGGAAAGCGGCAGCGTGGCGGCGCCGGTCTCCGTGCGCACGTCCGGGAAGGAGGTGTCGATGGTGTCCGGCGTGTAGACCTTCGGCGAGGGGATGCTCGCCACCTGCGCGTTGCGCTGGACCACCTGCGGCAGGCAGCCCGTGCCCACGACGGTATCGAGCGCGATCTTGCGCACGACGAGCTGCATCTTGGCGCCCGCGGGCAGCGAGCGCAGCACCGGCTTCACCGCGAGGGTCGTGTCGGTGTTGCCCGAGTTCTTCACGATCACCGTGGACTCGATGATCGGGCCGTTGGCGAGTTCCACGTTGGCCAGCTCGACGTTGGCCAGTTCCGCGTTGGCGAGCTCGACGTTGGCCAGCTCCACGTTGGCCAGTTCGACGTTGGCGAGCTCCGCGTTGGCGAGCTCGACGTTGGCGAGTTCCACGTTGGCGAGCTCGACGTTCGCGAGCTCCACGTTGGCCAGCTCGACGTTGGCGAGCTCCGCGTTGGCGAGCTCGACGTTGGCGAGCTCCACGTTGGCGAGTTCCACGTTGGCCAGCTCGTTGTTCGTGATCGCGTTGAACGTGACGGCGTTGGCGAGGCCCGAGACGCCGGGGCCCGTGTTCGGGTACCAGAGGTTGTTGTTGGCGAGGTCGGGCTGGCCGTCCGCGGTCCCGAGGAGCGAATCCGAACGGTCGGCGTTCAGCGCGAGCGTGGTGGCGTCGCCCGGCGCGTTGAGGTTCTCGACCTGCACCGTGACCGGGGCCGCCGGGTCGCTGGCCGTGACCCACAGCGTGCGGGTGGCCGAGGAGCGGCGCGTCACGTCGACGACGATGGACGGCGTGGCGGGGCCGGCGCCGGGGTAGGTGAAGCTCGCCTGCGCGCCGGCGGCGGCGGAGGCCGTGAGGCGGAACCGGCCATTGGCGGCGAGCTCGAGGTTCTGCACCGTCACGACGAAGCCTCGCGGCGCCGTGCCGGCATTGGCGGCGAGGTTCTTGGAGGGCGCGTTGGCGAACGCGGTCCAGCCTTCGCTCACGACCGCCGTGTAGACGTTCTGGTCGCGATTGCCGGACTGGCCGGTGTTCACGCGCTTGCTGCCTTCCAGCGTGCAGGCCGCGGCGTTGGGCGTGATCACGGCGTTCACCGCGTCCAGGCTGTTGAGCGGCTGGTAGTTGGCCCAGTTCTGCGTGCCGTCGGCATTGCGCTTCGGCGGGACCACGTCGCGGTCGTCGGCCCACGTGGCGTGGAAGACCGCCTTGCGCCCGCCCGCCTGGCTCGCGCCGTCGACGCCGGTGTTGAACTTGTAGGTGCCGCCCGCGGGCACGATCTGCTGCGCGGCGATGTCGACGTAGTCGCCCATGAACGGGCGCGTGCCGTTCGCGAACATCGGCAGGTTCGGCACGTTGAAGCGGATCTGGCGGATGGCGCACGGGCCGGATGCGGGCGTGCACTTGCCGCCGGTGGCCGCGTCGACCTGCGCGAAGCGGTACTGGGCCGCGCGCGAGGAGGTGAAGCGAAGCACGCCGTCGGCCGTCACGGGGGCGGTGGCGACGAAGGCGTCGATGGTGTGGCGCCGGGAGAGGCCCGCGTCGCTGATGAAAGGCTGGAACGCCTTGGCGCGGCCGGCCGCGCACGCGGCGCTCGAGGGTCCGCCCGCCTGCGGCGCGCAGGCCGCGAGGGCGCCCACCGGGAGGCGGACTTCGGCGTAGTCGGTCGGATAGGCGCAGGACGGCTTGTCGCAGCGCAGCTCGCCGACCGTCTGCGTGTGCCGGCTGTCGATCCAGGTGACGGCGAGCTTGCCGGCCGCGAAGGCGATGGCCGGCTGGATCTGGTGGCCGCGGCCCGGGTTGGCGGGGTTGGCCGGGTCGACGGACCAGTCGTCCACGTACGCGCGCGACGGGAAGGTGGCGCCGCCGTCGGAGGAGGTGGCGATGACGACGCGCGCGTCGCAGTTGCCGTCGGCGGCGGTGCAGGCGGCGGTCACGGGGTCCAGGGGCGCCTTGCGCTCGGCCCAGGCCACGTGCACGCGGCTCGCGCCGGCGGGGTCGACGGAGACCGCGAGCGAGGCGAAGGCCGTGCTGCGGAAGGCCGTGGCCGTGGTGCCCTGGTCGAACGGCAGGATGTTCGCGACGAGCGTGGCCTTCGACCACTTCTTGCCGCCGTCCGTGGAGCGGCTGATGTAGAGGCCGTTGGGCTCGCCCGCGGCGTCGGCGAACTGGCGCCAGATGACGTAGGCCGTGCCGGAGGCCGGATCGACGGCGAGGAAGGAGCCCGAGTTGCGCTTCACCGACTCGCTCACCTTCACGGGCTTCTGGAAGGTCTTGCCGCAATCGGTGGAGGTGGCCACGAAGAGCTGGGGATTGCCCTCGCCGCCCACGTTGCCGACGAAGTTGGAGAACGACGCGTAGACGTTGAAGGCGGGCACCGGGGCGCTGCCGTAGTGGGGACGCAGGTCGCAGGTGGCGCCCGAGTTCCAGGCGCGGCCGGGGACGTCCGAGGCGACCCAGGGCTTGTCCTTGAACTGGCCCGGCGTGCCGGTATCCATGATGTTGGTGGCGTCGGCCACGAACGGGTCCTGCCCGTTGCGCACGGCGTCGTTCCGGTCGATGAAGCGCTGCACGGCCACCACGCCGCCGGCGCTGGTGTCGCGCTTGCCCGCGATGAAGGTGAAGAAGAACGTGCCGTAGGGGCCGGGGCGAAGCGTCGGGTCCGCCGTGAAATCCTGGCCCGCCAGCACGGCGTTGCCGCCCGTGCACTGCGCGAACGGGACGGGGCACCCGGCCAGCAGGAGCGGGCGCCAGGTCGCGCCGCCGTTGGTCGAGCGGTAGAGCGTGAGCCAGCCTCGGCCGCCCACCACGCCCTCGATCGTCGGCAGCGCCGCCACGCGGTAGTCGTTGGAGGCCGCGAGCAGGTGGCGGGGGTTGCGCGAGGAGACGGCGATGGTCGGCTCGTTCTGCTTGGTGAGGAACGGGTCGCCGTCCGGGAACTTGTTCCCGGACATCATGTTCACGTTGGGGCCGGCCAGCGGCGCGGCGGCGTGGGCCGAGGCCGCGAGCGCGAAGGCGGCGAGGCCACGCGCCAGCATCGGGACGAATCGGGATCCGGAACGGGCCGGCGTGGCGTTCTTGTTCTTCATGGTCAATGCTCCCTGCGGGGCGGAGCGATCCGCACCCGGTTTCCCTGGTGATCCCGGCGGAAATGCGCCCTGGGGGATGGGGCGCGCCGTCGGGTGTCCCGGACGCCGAGGCCCTCCCAGGGGATGGGAAAGGGGTGCGCCGGCGGCGCGGGCTTCCTGTGGTTCTGTTCTTGTTCAGGTTCCCGGACGGGCGTGCGTGGCCCGTACCGTGGCGGCCGCGGGTTAGCTCCCGGCGTGCCGTCCCGTACTGTCGAGTCGGGTTGACATTATGCACGGCAGTTCAAGACTCGCGAAGCACTTCGGGTTGCGGCGGAAACAAACCCGCCCGCCCATCCCCTCGCGCGGCCCGGCGGGGGGCGGTAGAATGAGGAATTAAGCGCCGATTTGACCGTTCAGCTTGCGGGCGCTCTACAAATGCGGCTAAAGCGACAGGCCCCGAACCCGTCGCCCGAGCCGACGGGTTTTTTCGTTTCCAGGACTGCCGCCATGGACCACGCCCTCTCCACCCGCCCCGCGCGCCTCAAGGCGCTCCACGACGCGCTCGCCGCGCGCATCCTCGTGCTCGACGGCGCCATGGGCACCATGGTGCAGCGCTACCGGCTCGAGGAGGAGGCGTACCGGGGGGATCGCTTCAAGGACCACCCGAAGGACCTGCGCGGCAACAACGACCTGCTCACGCTCACCCGCCCGCAGGTGATCCGCGAGATCCACGCGCAGTACCTCGAGGCCGGCGCGGACATCCTCGAGACCAACACCTTCAACTCGACGACCATCTCGCAGGCGGACTACGGGCTCGAGTCGATCGTTCACGAGCTGAACCTGGAGGGCGCGCGCCTCGCCCGCTCCGTGGCGGACGATTTCGCCGCGCGGGACCCGAAGCGCCCCCGCTTCGTCGCCGGCGTGCTGGGCCCCATGAGCCGCACGCTCTCGCTCTCGCCCGACGTGAACGACCCGGGTTTCCGCGCGGTCACCTTCGACCAGGTGAAGGACGCCTACCTCGAGGCCGTGAAGGGACTGGTCGAGGGCGGCGCCGACATCCTGATGGTCGAGACCATCTTCGACACGCTGAACGCCAAGGCGGCGCTCTTCGCCATCGACGAGTACTTCGAGGACCACGACGTGCGCCTGCCGGTGATGATCTCCGGCACGATCACGGACGCCTCGGGCCGGACGCTCTCGGGCCAGACGCCGGAGGCCTTCTGGAATTCCGTGCGGCACGCGAAGCCCCTGTCGGTCGGCTTCAACTGCGCGCTGGGCGCGCGCCAGCTGCGCCCGCACGTGGAGGAGCTCGCGCGCATCGCCGACTGCCTGGTCTCCGCGCATCCCAACGCCGGGCTGCCGAACGCGATGGCCGAGTACGACGAGCTGCCGGAGGAGACGGCCGCCTTCATCCGCGAATGGGCCGAGGCGGGCTGGCTCAACATCACCGGCGGCTGCTGCGGCACCACGCCCGCGCACATCAAGGCCATCGCGCAGATCGTCGCGCCCTGCAAGCCGCGCGTGGCGCCGGTCATCGAGAAGAAGCTGCGCCTGTCGGGCCTGGAGCCCTGCAACATCGGCGAGGACTCGCTCTTCGTGAACGTGGGCGAGCGCACCAACGTCACCGGTTCCAAGATGTTCGCGCGCCTCATCCTGTCGGGCAACTACACCGAGGCCCTCGCGGTCGCGCGCCAGCAGGTGGAGAGCGGCGCGCAGGTGATCGACATCAACATGGACGAGGCGATGCTCGACTCGCAGGCGGCCATGACGAAGTTCCTGAACCTGGTCGGCGCCGAGCCGGACATCTCGCGCGTGCCCATCATGCTCGACAGCTCCAAGTGGAGCGTGATCGAGGCGGGCCTGAAGTGCGTGCAGGGCAAGAGCATCGTGAATTCCATCTCGCTCAAGGAAGGCGAGGCGGAGTTCGTGAAGCACGCGAAGCTCGCCCGCCGCTACGGCGCGGCCGTGGTGGTGATGGCCTTCGACGAGAAGGGCCAGGCGGACACGCTCGAGCGCAAGAAATCCATCTGCGAGCGCTGCTACCGGGTGCTCACCGAGAAGGTCGGCTTCCCGCCCGAGGACATCATCTTCGACCCGAACATCTTCGCGATCGCCACGGGCATCGAGGAGCACAACCGCTACGGCCTCGACTACCTCGAGGCGCTCTCCTGGATCCACCGCAACCTCCCGCACGCGAAGACCTCCGGCGGCGTGTCGAACCTCTCGTTCTCCTTCCGGGGAAACGAGCCCGTGCGCGAGGCGATGCACACCGCGTTCCTGTACCACGGCGCCAAGGCCGGCATGACCATGGGCATCGTGAACGCCGGCCAGCTCGGCGTGTACGCGGAGATCCCGAAGGACCTGCTCGAGCGCTGCGAGGACGTGATCTTCGACCGCCGCCCCGACGCGACCGAGCGCCTCGTCACCTTCGCCGAGAGCTTCAAGGGCCAGAAGAAGGACGCGGCCGAGGACCTCGCGTGGCGCAGCGCCCCCGTGGGCGAGCGGCTCACGCACGCGCTCGTGAAGGGCATCACGCAGTGGATCGGCGAGGACACCGGGGAGGCGCGGCAGCAGTACGCGCGCCCCATCCAGGTGATCGAGGGCCCGCTCATGGACGGCATGAACGTCGTGGGCGACCTCCTCGCCGCCGGCAAGACGG
>CAZPLW010000129.1:0-12549 GCA_964587315.1 uncultured Lysobacter sp. | reverse complement strand
GGCGGCACCACCGGCGTCGCCATCGTGGAAGTCTTCGCGGTCCAGTAAAGAATGGGGGACGGTGCCCGATTTCCGAATCGGGCACCGTCCCCGGTTTCGTTCCTGTGGGATTTCGCACAGCGTCCCGTCCACGAATGCACGGCGGCGCTGCGGCTTCGGTCGCCGATTTCCCCCGCCGGAGGGACTAGAGTGGGTTCCACGACGCACCGAGGAACCGACCATGACCACCCGCACCGCCTGCGAACGATTCGAGTCCACCGCCTTCCGCACCCTGGGGCAGCTGGCCCTGTTCCTTGCCGCGGCGGCGATCCTGGTCCGGCTGGCGAAGTGGATCGCGTAGCGAAACCGTCGCCCATTACCTAGTCCCGCACGAGCCCCAGCTTCCTCGCCTCGTAGACCGCCTCGGTCTTCGACCCCACCTGCAGCTTGCCGTAGATGCGCTTCACGTACGTGCCCACGGTGTGCGGCGAGACGGCGATGAGGCGCGAGATCTCCTCGAAGGTGAAGCCCTTGGTGATGAGCCCGAGCACCTCGAGCTCGCGCGCCGAGAGGTCCGCGCGCGGCGCGGCATCGGGCGCGGGCGCCGCGGGACGAAAGCGCGTGAGGAGACGGCGCGCGATCACCGGGCTGATGGGGCTGCCGCCGCCGTGCAGCCGCCGGATCTGCTCGGCGATGTCCTCGTCCGCGGAATCCTTGAGCAGGTAGCCGCTCGCGCCCGCCTCGATCGACTGGATGACGTGGGCCTCGTCGCCGAACACGGTGGCCACCATCGCGTCGCAATCGGGGTGTCGCTCGCGCACGAGGCGGATCAGGTCGATGCCGCTGCCGTCGGGCAGCCCCAGGTCGACGAGCAGCACGTCGGGCGAGGTCCGCTCGATGAGCGCCTTGCCCTCCGCGAAGGTCGCCGCCGCCCCGGCGAGGCGCAGGTCCGGCGCCCGCTCGATGGCGCGCGTGAAGGCGGCGAAGAAGGTGGGATCGTCCTCGACGAGGAGGACCGCGATGCCGGGGGAGAGCATGGCAGGCAGTCTAGACCCGCTTCCGGACGACCGCATCCACCGCGGGGGCCCGCGGGCCCGTTTCCTGTCCCCGGATCGCGGGACACGCCCGCGCGGGGCCGGATGCGGGGATGCCGGCCGCGGGTAACATGCCTTACCGCCTCCGCGATCGTTCCGCCCGCATTCCTTGAGCGCCCTTCCCCTTCCCGTCGCCGGCCTGCCGGCCCCGCCCGCGCGGCGCGGCCACCTCGCCGCGTTCGCCATCGCGATCGTCGCACCCGTGGCCCTCGTGGTCCTGCTGCACGCGGTGCTCGAAGCCACGCGCGTGGACGTGGGCGAACGCCAGCAGCGCCTCGCCGGCGCCTCGCGCATCGATTCCGACAGCCTCGAGCCGCCGGCGGAAGCGGGCCGTCCCTTCGCGCTGCCGCTCTACGAGCCGCGCGAGGACGACAAGGTGCCGCAATCGGCCTGGTTCCGCGTGCCGTTCGCCATGCCCGCCGACGCCGCCGAGCCGTACCTCCTCGTCGTGAGCTTCCGTCCCAACCTGCTCGCGTACCTGGACGGGCACCTGCTCGCGCAATCCACCGCGAGCAACCTCTTCTCGCGCGGGGACCGCGGCTTCCAGCTGGGCAGCCGCACGCTCGCGATCCAGGTGCCGCCCTCGCTCCTCACCGCGGGCCGCCACGAGCTGATGCTGCGCGTGGGCGCCGCGGGCTACGACGGCGCCACGCTCTCGACGGTGCAGATCGGGCCCGTGCGGCTCATGGAGAGCCTGCAGGAGTCGCGCGCCCGGCTGATGTGGAGCCGCGGCATGGTGATCGCGGCGGCGGCGGTGCTGGGCGTCTTCCTCGTGATGGTGTGGGCGGCCCTGCGCAAGGAATGGCTCTACGGCCTCGCCGGCGTCGAGTGCCTGCTCCTCGCGCTGCTGCTCTCGCCCAACCTGCTGGCCGACGCACCGCTGCCCGCGCCCTGGTGGCGCCTCACGCTCGACAGCGCGGACGTCGCCGCCAAGGCGCTCGTGCTGGTGCTCGTGGTGCGGCTCTTCGAGGCCGGGCCGCCGGCCCTCGCGCGCGCGGCGGTCGCGTATCTCGTGATCGGCGCCGGCATCGACGCGTTCGCCGCGTACCACAGCTACGCCTGGACGGATTTCTCGCACCCCTGGCCTTGGTGGGCGCTCGGCAGCCGCGCGGCGGTGCTCGGCCTCGCGACGGCGCTCCTCGCCCGCGCGGTGTGGCGGCACGGCGGGCCGATGCGCCTCGCGGCCGCGATCGTCGTCGGCCTGGGCGCCTGGACCTGGTTCTACGTGAGCTTCTTCATCCTCGTCGTGCCCGGCCGGGTGTCGGTCACGGACCTCAACTTCGTGGGCTACGGCGCGTGGGTGATGCTGCTGGGCGCGCTGCTGCGCAACCGCTACGTCGCCTCGCTCCAGCGCGAGGCCGACGCCCGCGAGGACCTCGAGCGGCAGGTGCGCGAGCGCACGTCGCAGCTCGAGGCCAATTTCGCGGCCCTGCGCGAGAGCGAGGCGCAGCGCATGGCCGTCCTCGAGCGCGAGCGGCTGCTGCAGGAGATGCACGACGGCCTGGGCTCGCAGCTGCTCCTCGCCAAGATGAACGCGCAGCGCGGGAACCTCTCGCGCGAGGCCATGGTGAAGACCTGCGACGACTGCATCCAGGAGATGCGCCTCGCCGTCGACGGGCTCTCGGTGGCCGACGGCGACCTGGCGCTCCTGCTCGCCAACCTGCGCCACCGCTTCGGCGCGCGCATCGGCGAGGCCGGCCTCGCGCTCGAGTGGTCCGTGGGCGACACGCCGCTCGTGCCCGCCCTTCGCGGCACCGGCGGCCCGGACCTCGTGCGCATCGTGCAGGAGGCCATCAACAACGTGATGCACCACGCGCAGGCGAGGAACATCCGCATCCTCACCGAGCGCGAGGGCGACGAGGCCGCGGTCGTCACCGTCGCCGACGACGGGCGCGGCATGCCGCCGCAGGCGAGCGAGGGGCGCGGGCTTCGCAACATCCGCGCGCGCGCGGCGCGGCTGGGGGCGACGGTCGAATGGCGTGCCGGGCCGAACGGCGGCACGCAGCTTCGCCTTCGCCTGCCGCTCGCGGAGCCGGCGACTCTCCGGCCACGCCCGGCCACCGGCCCTTGAAGATCTCGCCCGAAAGCTGGCGGCAGGTCGAACCGCTGCTCACCGCCGCCCTCGGCATGGACGCGCCCGATCGCGTCGCGTGGCTCGCGCAGGTCGATCTCTCCCATCCGCAGGCGGCTCCCCTCCTGCGCCGGATGCTCGAGGTCCACGAGCGCGCCGAGAGTTCCCGCGAGCTGGAGACCCTGCCCCGGCCGGCCTCGCGGACGGACTGGGACGAACTGCACGCGGCCGGCGAGAGGATCGGTCCCTTCGAGCTCTCGAGGCGGCTGGGCCGCGGCGGCATGGGCGAGGTCTGGCTCGCCCGCCAGGTCGACGGCCGCCTCGAGCGCGACGTGGCGCTCAAGCTCCCCGCGCTCCACGAGCAGGGCGAGGTGCTGCGCGAGCGCTTCCGCCGCGAGCGCGACATCCTGGCGAAGCTCGAGCATCCCCACATCGCGCACCTCTACGACGCCGGCGTGACCGAGCAGGGACAGCCCTGGCTCGCGATGGAATTCGTGCAGGGCCTCTCGCTCTCGGAGCACGTCGCGGCCCGATCGCTCCCCGTCGCCGGTCGCCTCGCCCTCTTCCGGCAGGTGCTCGCCGCGGTGGCCCACGCCCATCGTCACCTCGTCGTGCATCGCGACCTCAAGCCCGCCAACATCCTCATCGACGCGGCCGGGCAGGTGAAGCTCCTCGATTTCGGCATCGCCAAGCTGATGGAGGAAGGCTCGCCCGGCGCGACGGGAGATCTCACCCGCCTGGGCGGGCGGGTGATGACCCTTCGCTACGCCGCGCCGGAGCAGGTGGCCGCGGGCCTCATCACCACGGCGACGGACATCTATTCGCTCGGCGTGATCCTGCACGAGCTGGTCACCGGGCTCGCCCCCTACCGCGCGGTGCGCGAAGGCAAGCCGCTCACCGAGGCGATGCTGCTGCAGGAACTGGTGGCCGTCCCCTCGCGGCTGGACCTGACGGCCGCCGCCGCGCGCGGTTGCGGCCTCGCCTCCGCGAAGCAACTGGCCCGGCTGGTGTCGGGCGATCTCGACGCGATCCTGCTCAAGGCGATGCGGCGCGAGGCGGCGGACCGGTATGCCTCCATCGACCTGTTCGACGAGGATGTCCTCGCGCATCTCGAGAATCGCCCGGTGAAGGCGCGCGCGGGCACCTGGCGCTACCTCGCGGGGCGGTTCGCGGCACGGCACAAGGCGCCCCTGGCCCTTGCCGCCGCCGCCGTCGCGATGCTGGCGGCCAGCCTCGTGGCGGTCGAGCGCGAGCGCCGCGTGACGGTGGCCGAGAAGGCGCGCGCGGAGCGGCACCTGGCCAGCGTGCGCAAGCTCGCCAACGCGTTCATCTTCGACGTGCACGGCAAGATCGAGCACCTGGCCGGGTCGCTGGAGGCCCGGGAGCTGCTGGTGAAGACCTCGCTCGAGTACCTCGACTCGCTCTCGGCCGAGGTGGGCGAGGACCCGGCGCTGCTCTTCGAGCTGGCCGCGGCCTACCGGAAGATCGGCAACATCCAGGGCGAGGTGGGTTCCGCCAACCGGGGAAACCTGGCCGCGGCCCTGGGCAACTACGAGAAGGCGAAGGGCCTGTTCGCCACCCTCGAACGGCTCAGGCCGGACGATCTCGCGGCGCTGCGCGAGCACCGGAAGCTGAGCTACGCGATGGCCCGCGGCCGCTATTCGGTGGCCGATCCGCGCTGGCAGGCGGAGATGGCCGAGACCATCCGGCTGGCGGAGCGCCTGGCGGCGCACTCGGGCGCGCTCCCCGCCGATCGTGCGCAACTCGCCCTCGTCCTGGGCGAACGGGCCCACCTGGCCACGATCATGGAAGGTCCCAACCCGCAGGCCGGCCCCACGATGGCCCGGGCGATCGCGCTGGTGGAAGCCGCGGTCCGGGAAGCACCGGACGATCCCGACCTTCGCGAGATCCTGGCCGGGCTCCACTCGCGCGCGGGCGCGATCCAGGTGCTCGCCGGCCGGACGCCCGAGAGCGCGCGCGAGGCCATCGACCACTTCCGCCGGGCGCGGGAACTGGCGCACGAACTCGCCGTGGCCAGTCCCGACGACGCCAGCAAGCTCTCGAAGGAACAGGAGGCCGTCACCTTTCTCGCCGAAGGCCTGATGCGGGCCGGCGAATTGCGCGAGGCCGACCGGACGATCGGCGAGGCCCTCGCGATCAACCGGCGCCTCGTCGCCCAGGACCCGAAGGACCCCACGCTCCTCTTCGACCGGATGAAGACGCTCACTGTCGCGGCCGACATCGCCGTGCGGCTCGGCGACTCCCCCCGGGCCGTTCGGCTGGGGCGCGAGGTCCTCGCGAGCGGCACGCGCCTGCCCCCGGAAGTGCGGAAGTCGCGGGACGTGCAGGCGCGCATCGCGGAGGCCAAGGTATTCATGGGCTATGCCTTGCTCGCGTCCGCCGGTGCGGGCAATCCCGAAGCCGACGTCCGGCTCGCGACGCTCCGCGAGGCGCGCGGCCTGCTCGCCGAAGGGATCGCCTTCGTCGCCGAGATGCGCGAGAAGAACCTCGGCACGGTGCCCGAAGGCGTCGAGAAGCGCCTGCGGGAAGCGATGCGGCAATGCGACGAGGCCATCGCCCGGCTTCCGGCCGCCTGATCGGGACGCCGTAGCGACACCCTCACCCGGGCCGCCCGCGCCCGCGCCTGTCCTCCTTTCCTTCCCGATTGCGTTCCAGCAGTGCCCGGACCGTTTCCGTGCGGGCGAGGCTTGTCCCCCTTTGTGGGGACATCGGCGAGACAGAGCGGCCGATAGCATCGCGGGCAATCCCGCCCCGAAGGAAGATTCCATGTCACAGCGCCCGTTCCTGCATGCCTTCCTGTGCCTCGGGGGAATCCTCGCCCTGGCCGGCCCCCTGCCCGCCGCCGCGGCGCCCCTCGCCTTCGACCCGACCTTCGGCATCGCGGGCCAGGCGAACACGGCCATCTCCCACAGCACCTCGGACGAGGACGCGCGCGCGGTCCTCGTGCAACCCGACGGCAAGACGGTGGTGGCCGGCCACTGCGGCGGCTCGGTCCCCTTCCAGGCGACCGAGATCTGCGTCGCGCGCTTCACCAACGCCGGCGCCCTCGACACGACCTTCGCCGGCCGCGGCGTCTTCAACATCCCCGCCCCGGTCGGCATCGCCCGGATCCGCGCCCTCGCGCTCGACGGCACGAAGATCGTCGTGGCCGGCAGCTGCGGCATCGACGCGGCGCAGGATTTCTGCGTGCTGCGCCTGAACGCCAACGGCACGCTCGACACGACCTTCAACGCGACGGGCATCGCCGTCACGCCGGTGGGCCTGCTCGACGACCAGGCCCACGCCGTCGCGATGGACGGCACGAAGGTCGTCGTCGCGGGCGAGTGCGAGGTGAGCGGCTCCACCGACATGTGCCTCGTGCGCTTCAACGGCGACGGCTCGCTCGACGCGACCTTCGGCACGGGAGGCAAGGCGGTCTTCGCCCTGTCGAACCAGCTGGACGGCGCGTATGCGCTCGCCGTGATCGGCGGACAGGTGTACGCCGGCGGACGCTGCGGAACCGCCCCGATCTCCTTCTGCGTGATCCGGCTGACGGCCGCCGGCGCGCTCGACGCGACGTGGGCCGCCAACGGCAAGCTCTACCAGGGCGTGGGAACGAACCAGTCGCGGGTGACGGCGCTCGCCGCCTCGGGGTCCCGCCTGCTCGCCGCCGGCGAGTGCAGCAACGGCGCGAACACCGACTTCTGCCTGCTGCGCATCGATTCCACCGGCCAGCCCGACGCGACGCTCAACGGCAACGGCATCGTCATCCTGCCGATGGGCGCGGGCGAGGACCGCCTCACCGGCCTCACGCTGGTGGGCGGGAGCACGTACCTCTCCGGAAACTGCGACGCCGGCGTCAGAAAGGTGTTCTGCCTGGTGCAGCTCACGGAGACGGGCGGCATCAGCGGCTCGTTCAATGGCGGCGTGCCCCTGCTCGACCCCATCGGCAGCACCAACGCCTTCGGCAACGGCCTCGCCGCGGGCTTCTCGACGCTCACGATGGCCGGCACCTGCGGCGAGCTCTTCACCCTCGACTGGTGCCTCACGCGCTACTCGCTCTCCGGCCAGCGGGATTCCTCGCTCGCCTCCACCGGCCTCGTCGTGCAGGACCTGCGGGTCTATCCGGGCTACGACACGCCGGTCTCGCTGCTGCGCCAGCCCGACGGCAAGCTGCTCGTCTCCGGCACCTGCTCGGACGACGCCGTCCTCTACTCGCGCTGCCTCGCGCGCTACGCCCCGGACGGCTCGCTCGACGCGGGCTTCGGCACGGCCGGCATCGTGCTCATCCCGCTCGGCGCGAACACCAACGACGCCGCGCTCGCCCTCGATTCGGCCGACCGCATCTACGTCGCGGGCGGGTGCTCGAACGGCACCCTCTTCTGCGTGACGCGCCTGCTCGCGAGCGGCGCCGTCGACGGCACCTACGGAACCGGCGGCACGGCGTCGGCGCTCACGAGCGGGGGCTATTTCGTCTACGACATCCAGGGCGTGGTCGTCGACGCGACCGGGGCCGCGGTGGCCGGCGGCCATTGCTACGACTCGAACGGACTCGCCGACTTCTGCGCCGTGAAGTTCACGCCCGCGGGCGCGCTCGACACGTCCTTCGGGACGGGCGGGCGCACGTTCGTCTCCCTCGGGCCGAACGACAACGCCGCGTCCTTCATCGCCAACGGGACCGGCTTCCTCGTCTCGGGCGATTGCTTCCCGGGCGGCACCGTCCGGTACTGCGTGTTGAGCCTCGCGGCGAACGGACTGCCCGACCCTGCCTTCGGCGGCGGCACCGGGCAGGTGCAAGTCTCCATGGGGACGGGCAACGCGTTCCGGCCCAAGGCGGCCCTGTCCGCCACGGGCCGCATCTGGCTCGCGGGCACGTGCATCGTGGGCGGCGTCAACCAGTTCTGCGTGGCGCGGCTGATGCCCGACGGCACGCTCGACGCGAGCTTCAGCGGCGACGGCAAGGCGAGCGCTCCCGTGCGCGGCCTGGACGACAACGCGCTCTCGGTGCTGGCGGACGGCACGGGGCTGCTCGTGGGCGGGAACTGCAAGCGCGCCGGGACCACCGTCGTCTACGACTTCTGCCTGGCGCGGTTCCTCGCCGACGGCACGCTCGACCCGGCGTTCAACGACAGCGGCGTCTTCGCCGCGCCCTTCGGCCCGCAGAGCTTCACCTTCAGCTACGGCCGCGCGCTGCTTCGCGACGGCGATCGCGTCGTCGCGCTCGTGCAGGCCGGCAGCTTCACCCTCGCGGCCTTCGCGCTCCTGCCCAACGACGTCCCGCGCGCGCCCACTTCCGTCGTCGCGACCGCGGGCGACGGCCAGGCGAGCGTCGCCTTCACGCCGCCCACGGACAACGGCGGCAATCCCATCCTCACCTACGAGGCCACCTGCGGCGACCAGTCCGCCTCCGGCGCCGGCTCGCCCCTCGTCGTGACCGGGCTCACGAACGGCATCGCGGTCACCTGCACGGTCACCGCGACCAACAGCGCGGGCACGGGCCCGGCCTCCGTGCCTTCGGCCAGCGTCACGCCCCGCAAGGTGACGACGATCGCGCTCACGACGAGCGCCAACCCGTCGCTCTCGGGCGCGCAGATCTTCCTCATCGCCACCGTGACCGGGCAGGGGCCCACGGGCCTGGTGGTCTTCAAGGACGGCGGCGTCACGATGCCCTCCGGCTGCAGCGGCGGCAACGTCACCGCCGGCGAGGCCACGTGCTTCACCAGCGCGCTTTCGGTCGGATCGCACAACCTCACCGCCGAGTACCAGGGCGACGCGGCCAACGCACCGTCGAGCTCCGCGACCTACGTGCAGACCGTGATCTCGTCCGGGTTCACGCTCGTCGCCGGGCCCGCGAGCGACGGCAGCGGCACCGTCGGCAAGGGGACCGTCACGTCGTCGCCGGCGGGCATCGACTGCGGCACCCTCACCTCGAACTGCCAGGCGAGCTTCGGATCCGGCACGCAGGTCACCCTCACCGCCACGCCCGATGCGGGCCACGTGTTCAGCTTCTGGATCGGCTCCTGCACGGGGACGGGCCCCTGCGTGGTCACGATGAACGCCAACAAGTCCGTGTCCGCCGCGTTCGTCCTCGCGACGCCGGTGCCGCGCACGCTCACGATCACGCGAAACGGCACGGGCACGGGCTCGGTGAGCTCGAACCCGGCGGGCATCTCGTGTGGCGCCACCTGCGCGGCGGACTTCGACGACGGCACCGCGGTGGCGCTCTCGGCGACGCCGGATGCCGGCTCCACGTTCGCGGGCTGGACGGGCGGCGGATGCTCGGGCACGGGCGCCTGCAACGTGACGATGGATGCCGCCAAGGCGATCTCGGCGACGTTCACGCGCGTCACCTTCGCGCTCGCCGTCACGAAGGCGGGGACGGGCGGCGGATCGGTCGCGTCCACGCCCTCGGGCATCGATTGCGGGGCGACGTGTTCCGCGGGCTTCGGCTCGGGGACCGCGGTGGCGCTGGCGGCGACGCCGGTGGCCGGATCGTTCTTCGCCGGATGGAGTGGCGATTGCACCGGGACGGGGGCGTGCAACGTGACGATGTCCGCCGCGCGGAACGTGACGGCCACCTTCTCGCCCAACGCGGCCATCCCGCGACTCGCCAACATCTCGACGCGCATGCAGGTGCTCACGGGCGCCGACGTGTTGATCGGCGGGTTCATCATCGGCGGGTCGCAACCGAAGACGGTGGTGGTGCGCGCGCGCGGGCCTTCGCTCGTTCCGCTGGGCGTGCCCAATGCGCTGGCGAATCCCGTGCTGCAGCTCTTCTCCGGGGCCACGCAGATCGCCGCCAACGACAACTGGAAGGAGGCGGCGAACCAGGCGACGCTCGCGGCCTCGGGCTACGCGCCGGCCGACGATTTCGAAGCCGCGATTTACACGACGCTGGGCCCGGGCGCGTACACCGGTATCGTGACCGGCTTCGGAGGGGGGACGGGCGTGGGCATCATCGAGGTGTTCGAGGTGGACAAGCCCGAGATCCCGCTCATCAACATCGCCACGCGCGGGCAGGTGCTCACCGGCGGCGACGTGATGATCGGCGGGTTCATCATCCAGGGCGACGCGCCGCAGACGGTAATCATCCGGGCGCGCGGCCCCTCGCTCACGGCGGCCGGAGTCCCGGGGGCCCTTCAGAACCCGGTGCTGCAGCTCTTCTCCGGGGCCACGCAGATCGCCGCCAACGACGACTGGGGCACGGCGGGCAATGCCGCGGCGATCCAGGCGGCCGGCTTCGCCCCGTCGGATGCCCGCGAGTCCGCCCTTCTCGTGACGCTGAATCCGGGCGCCTACACCGCCATCGTCACCGGCGCGGGCGGCACCACGGGCGTGGGCATCATCGAGGTCTTCGCCCAGTAACGAAGGGGACGCACGCCTTCACATCACCTGAAGGGGACGCACGCCTTCATCGCCCCTGAAGGGGACGCACACATTCAGGCGAGTTGAATGTGTCTGTCCCCTTTTGCCCCTTTTGCCGGAGGCTTTTCCGCAACACCTTGTTGCGAAAACACCTCCGTCCCCTTCAGGCCACGTGAAGGCGTGCGTCCCCTTCACTTGTCCGGTTTTGCGCCGCGTCCCCGTTTGAGGGGACAGGCGGCGACCGCGATTGCCGCTAGTCTCGATCCGGAGTGTCCCTCGTTCCCGAAAGCACGCCCATGAACCGTCGATCCCTCGCCCTGGCGCCTCGCGCCGCCGCCCGCCTCCTCACGCCTTTCGCCGGCGCGCTCGTCGCCCTGGCCCTGGGCGCCCCCGCCGCGAACGCCATCCCGCCCCAGGTCTGGGCGGGCGGCGACAACACCTGCGCGGTGGTCAACGGCGGCGCCTACTGCTGGGGCAAGAACACGGACGGCCAGGTGGGCAACAACACCTTCGCCGTCGCCACCACGCCCACCGCCGTGCAGGGGCTCTCCACCGGCGTGACGTTCGTCACCACGAGCGGCGCCCACAGCTGCGCCATCGTGAACGGCGGCGCCTTCTGCTGGGGCAACAACGATTACGGCCAGCTCGGCAACAACGGCAGCCAGGACAGCCCGATCCCCGTCGCGGTGACCGGGCTCGGCTCGGGCGTCACGTCGATCGCCGTGGGCGACCTGCACAGCTGCGCGGTCCAGAACGGCGCGGTGAAGTGCTGGGGCGCGGGCGGCGTCGGCCAGCTCGGCACGGGCGCCTCGATCTTCTCGAGCGCCGTGCCCGTGCAGGTCGCGGGACTCACCGCCAACGCCTCCGACGTGACCACCGGCCGCTTCAACAGCTGCGCTCTCGTGAACGGCGCGGCGCTTTGCTGGGGCCAGGGGGATTCGGGCGAGATGGGCAACGGGACCAACACGTACGTCAACCTCGCCCCCGTCGCGGTGAGCGGCTACGGCAGCAATGTCGCGGTGGTCAGCGCCGGCGCGTACTTCGCCTGCGGCATCCAGAACGCGGCCGCCAAGTGCTGGGGCTTCGGCTCGAGCGGGCGCCTGGGCGGCGGCAACAACAACCCGAGCAATGTCCCGCAGCAGGTCGTCGGTCTCACCGCCGGCGTCGCGGCCATCTCCGCCGGCAACGGCAATCACGGCTGCGCCGTCGCGAACGGCGGGGCACAGTGCTGGGGCCTCAACAATGCGGGCCAGCTCGGCAACCCCGGGGCGTTCGGCGGCACCACGGCGCCCATCGCGGTGCAGGGGCTCTCGAGCGGCATCCTCGACATCTCCGCCGGCGGCATTCACACCTGCGCGACCACGGCCACGCAGATCTACTGCTGGGGCGACAACGCCAACGGGCAGCTCGGCACGGGGGGCGCATCAAGTGGCACGCCCGTCCTCACGCTCACGGTCCCCCCGCCGCCCGCCAACCCCGCGCGCCTCGCGAACATCTCCACGCGCATGCAGGTGCTCACGGGCAATGACGTGCTGATCGGCGGCTTCATCATCGGCGGCAACGCGCCCAAGACGGTGGTGGTGCGCGCGCGAGGGCCCTCGCTCGTCCCGCTGGGCGTGCCCAACGCGCTCGCCGATCCGACGCTGGCGCTCTACGCGGGGCAGACCGTGATCGCTTCCAACGACGACTGGACGGATGCCGCCAACGCGGCGACGCTGCAGGCGAGCGGCTTCGCGCCCTCGAACAACCTCGAATCGGCCCTCTACGTGACGCTCAACCCGGGCGCGTACACCGCGATCGTGGCGGGTTTCCAGAACGGCACCGGCGTGGGGATCATCGAGGTGTTCGAGGTGGACCGGCCGGACCTGCCGCTCATCAACATCTCCACGCGCGGCCAAGTGCTCACCGGCGGCGACGTGATGATCGGCAGCTTCATCATCCAGGGCGACGGGCCGCAGACGGTGGCGGTGCGCGCGCGCGGGCCTTCCCTCGCCGCCGCCGGCACCGCGAACTTCCCCGCCAACCCCGTGCCGCCGCGCC
>CAZPLW010000128.1:0-12659 GCA_964587315.1 uncultured Lysobacter sp. | reverse complement strand
CGCGCCGCGCGACGGCCCGTGGCCGCGCCGGGGGTGCCGGGAGAAGGCCTGCCGGACCTGCCCGAGGGCGCGCTCATCGACGAGGCGCGCGCGAAGGCGGTCCTCGCCCGGCTGGGCATCGCCGTGCCGGACTCGCGCGTGGCGTCACGCGTCGAGGAGATCGCCCCGCTCGCGCGGGAACTCGGCGGCGCCGTCGTCGTGAAGGGTCTCGCCGAAGGCGTCACGCACAAGAGCGAGCTCGGCCTCGTGGCGCTCGCGCTCGCGACGCCCGAGGCCGCGCAGCAGGCCGCGATCGACATGGTGCGCCGCTCGGAGGGGCTCTCGTTCCGCGGCTTTCTCGTCGAACGCATGGCCCCCCGCGGCGTCGAGGTGGTGCTGGGCGTCCATCGCGATCCCGATTTCGGGCCCGTCCTCATGTTCGGGCTGGGGGGCGTCGCCGTGGAGCTCTTCCGCGACGTGGCCTTCGGCACCTGCCCGCTCAGCGAGGCCGGCGCGCGCGAACTCGTCGGCCTCACGAAGGCCTCGGCGCTCCTGCGCGGCTTCCGCGGCCAGCCCGAGGCGGACCTGGACGCGCTGGTGGCCGCGATGGTGCGCCTGTCGCAGTTCGCCGCCCGTCACGAGGGCCGCCTGCGGGAGATGGACGTGAACCCGGTGCTCGTCCTGCCGAAGGGGCAGGGCATCCTCGCCCTCGACGCCGTGATCGCCTGCGAGGAAGCCGGCCCGTGAGGCTCGCCGACGGCAGGAAGCCCGGCGCGGGACGCACGCCGCGGTATGTCGAGATCGCCGGGGCGCTCGCCGGCGCCATCGCGGCGGGCGACTACCCCGTGGGCGCCACGCTTCCGTCGGAAGTCGAGTTGTGCGGGCGCTTCGGCGTGAGCCGCTTCACCGCGCGCGCGGCGCTCGCGAGCCTGCAGCGCCAGGGCTACCTCTCGCGCCGGCCGCGCGTGGGCAGCGTCGTCGTGGCGCAGGGTCCGCAGGCGAAGTACAGCGTCCTCGCGCACAGCACGGCGGACCTCCTGCGCTTCTCCGGCGCGACGGACATCCACCCGGTCGAGGCCGTCGACGTCCGCGCGGACGCGGCCCTCGCGGGCGAGCTGGGGTGTCCCGTGGGCGAGGCCTGGATCCGGGTGTCGACCTACCGCACCACGCCCGAGACGGGCCGGGCCGCGTCGTGGACGGAGTTCTACCTGCGCCCCGAGCACCGCGGCATCGTGGCGCAGATCGGCTCGAAGCGCGGTCCCGTGCACGCGCTCATCGAGCAGGGGCACGGCGGACCCGTCCAGCGCGTGGAGCAGCAGGTCGAGGCGTGCGTGCTGCCGGCGGCCATCGCCCGCGTGCTCGGCGTGCGCGCGCGAAGCCCCGCGCTGCGCGCCGTGTACCGCCTGTTCTGCCGGGGCGATGGGGGAAGGTTCTACGCGGCGATCAGCCTCTACCCGGCGGGGCGCTTCCACCTCGCGCAGACGCTCACGCGCGAAGGCTAGCCTTCCGGCTCGAGCACCGTCTCCCGCTTGCCGAATCCGGCCGCGTTGTCGATGTAGTACGCGCGGGTCGCGCAAAACCGGTACCAGCGGATCTTCGCGAGCGCGGCGGCGATCGCGGCAGGAGTCTCTTCCGTGAGGCGGGCGACCGGGAACTTCGCGCCGTAGAGCGCCTGGGCCTTCCCGGCCTCCTCGCCGTCGAGTTCCGTCACGCGCCCTTCGAGTTGCACGCCGCGGATCTCGCGCCAGTCGGCGTAGTCCTCCTGGACGGTCGCGGCGGCCGCGGCGTCCGCGGCGGCGTTCCGGCAATGGCGGGTGCCCGGCGAGGAGAGGAAATACAGGTCGAAGCCGTCGTGGGCGTAGAACACCGCCGCGGCCCAGGGGCCTTCCGCTCCCTGCGTGGCGAGGGTCATCACGTGGTGGCCGGCGAGGTACGCGAGCGCGCGGTCGCGGGCCGGCGCCATCAGGCGTCCCGGGCGCTGCGCAACGCGTCCTCGGCGACGCTCTCCTTCCAGCGCCTGAAGAGCTGGTGGCCGATGCCGAAGAGGTCGAGCGCCTTGCCCACCGAGTGGTTCACGATGTCGTCGACCGTCGCCGGGCGGTTGTAGAACGCCGGGACGGGCGGGGCGATCACGGCGCCGCTGCGCGCGGCGGCGGCCATGAGTTCCAGGTGCCCCGGGTGCAGCGGCATCTCGCGCACCAGCAGCACGAGCGGACGGCGTTCCTTGAGACAGACGTCGGCCGCGCGGGTGAGCAGGTTGTCGGAGTAGCAGTGGGCGATGCCCGAGAGCGTCTTGATCGAGCAGGGCGCCACCAGCATGCCTTCGGTCCGGAAGGACCCGCTCGCGATGGCCGCGCCGATGTCGCGGTGACTGTGGACCACGTCGGCCAGCGCCTCGACGGCCTCGACGGCCCAGTCGGTCTCCTCGAGCAGCGTGCGCTTGGCCGCCGCCGAGAGCACGAGGTGCGTCTCGATGTCCGGCACGCCCTTGAGGACCTCGAGCGCGCGCACGCCGTAGATCACGCCCGAGGCGCCGGTGATGCCGACGATGAGCCGGCGCATCGGCGTGGCGGAGGGGTTCATGGTCGCCTCTCTTCCCGGCCGGGCGCGGTCGTCAGTCGGCCTTCGCGCCGGTGGTCTTCACCACGTCGGCCCAGCGCGCGATCTCGCGCTTCACGTAGGCGTCGCTCTCCGCGAGGCCCAGGGCGATCGGCTCCTGGCCCATCGCCATCAGCTTCTCGTGCATCTCCGGCGCCTTGAGGACCCGGGTGATTTCCGCGTTGAGCTTCTCCGCGACGCCGGGCGGCAGGTTCGCCGGGGCCATGACGCCGTACCACGCCTTGAGGTCGAATCCCGCGAGCCCCTGGTCGGCGATGGGCTTCACGTCGGGTAGGGCCGGCGAGGCCTGCGCCGAGGTGACCCCGAGCGCGCGCAGCCGGCCGGCCCTGATGTGCGGGATGGCGGTGGGAATGTCCGTGAACATCATCGTGATGCGATCGCCCAGCAGGTCCGTCATCGCGGCCGCGCTGCCCTTGTACGGGACGTGGACCATGTCCACCTTGGCGAGGTTCTTGAAGAGCTCGCCGGAAAGGTGCTGCGACGTCCCCGCCCCGGGGGATCCGTAGGAGAGTCTGCCGGGGTTGGCCTTCGCGTAGGCCACGAGCTCCGTGACGCTCTTCGCCGGCAGGGCGGCGTTCACCACGAGCACGTTCTTCTGCACGATGCACACGGAGATCGCCGTGAAGTCCTTCACCGGATCGAAGGGCAGGCTCGCGCCGTAGAGGGCGGGGCTGATGCCGTGCGTGGCCGAGGAGCCCATGAGCAGCGTGTAGCCGTCGGCCTTCTCCTTGGCCACCAGTTCGGCGCCGATGTTGCCGGCGGCGCCCGTGCGGTTCTCGACGACCACGGACTGCCCCAGCGATTCCGAGAGCTTCTGCGCGAGGTTCCGCGCGAGCTGGTCGAGGCCCCCGCCCGCGGCGAAAGGGTTCACCAGGCGGATGGCCTTGGACGGGTAGGCCTGGGCGAGCGCGAGGCGCGGCGCCAGGGCGAGGGCGAGGGCGGATTGCAGGAGGAGGCGACGGTTCATGGCTCTCGATTTCTCCGGGGGCGGGCTACATCTTGTCCGCGTAGTTGACCTTGAAGGCGGGCGCCGGGTCGCACTGCGGCCCGTACGGCGGAATGGGATAGCGGATGCCGCGAGCGGCGAGCCAGTCGAGCCCGGCGAGGACCTCGAGCACGTGCGCCATGCGCAGCGACACGAGCAGCTCGTCGTCCTGCACGCCGCCGAAGCGCCGCTCGGCGTAGCAGGGGATGGAGATGCTGGGTTCGCCCGTGGCGAGTCCCCGGCCCCACGAGTCGGCGCAGGCGGTCTCGCCCGTCACCGTGAAATCGGCGCGGAAGTACTTCCGGTGCTGCAGGGCGTTCACGAGCAGCATCATCTGGCCGGGCGTGGCGTAGACGAGCACGGCGTCGGGCGGGTCGAGCCGCGCCTTGGCGAGGGGAGAGGCGGCCAGCGCGTGGTACTTGCCGGCCGGCACGCGCGGCATCTTCGCCTGGTGCTCGCGCGAGGCTTCCACCGTGGCGAACCAGACGTCGTGGAACATGCTGCCGTCCAGGTACTTCTGCGCCGGGACGTTCAGCCCGGCGACGCCGCCGCAGTTGCTGTCGGGCATCACGTTGTCGTGGGTGATGCCCAGCGTGAAGCCCAGCCAGCGCACCTGGCCGATGAGCTGGCACATCGAGAAGCGCACGCCCGCCTCCGGCCGGCGGATGCCCTTCACGGCCTCCATCGCCTCCGGCGTCTCGAAGAGCTTGAGCGCGATGGGCTCGGCGCGCAGCCGCAGCTTCGTCCTGAGCGCCTCGCTCGCCGCCGCGTAGTCGGTCTCGCCCACGCTACTTCACCTCGACCTTGAAGGAGACCTGGCCCCAGCTGCCGTTGCAGAAGCCGGCGTCCTGGCAGCTGAAGTGGTTGAACCACATGCCGTTCGGGTCGAGGCCCTCGGCGATGCGGTCGTGCGCCATGGCCGCGTGGATCGTCATCGGCGCGACGGCGTAGATGCACACGTTGCAGGACTTCACGATGCCCGCGCCGCTCACCTCGATGGTGTCGCCCGTCTTGAAGCCGGCCGCGCAGCCGTGGCTCGCGACCACCGTGGCGACGATGGTGCGGCGGTTGGCCTCGGGGATCGCCTCGGCGGCGCGCCGTCGGCGTTCGTCGGCCTTGAACTCCGCCATCTGCGCATCGGTGTAGCCCAGGTTCTTCTGGAATTTCTCCCAGTTGAAGGGTTTCTTCGCCGTCTCGTCGGTCATGGGGCCTCCCGCTCGCGGGGTGGATGTCAGTAGTGTCGCGAAAGCAGCGACTTCACGTAGTCGGCCTGCCGGCCGCGCACCTTCGCCGCCTGCTCGGGCCCCAGCCAGGCCTCGAGGTCCACGGGCTCGAAGACGCCGCGCGTGTAGCGCTCGCGCTCGGCGAACGGCGCCGTCGCGTCGATGTAGACCTTGCGCCCCAGGCCGGCCGCACTGCCTTCGGCGAGCATGCCGCTCACCTTGGCGAGCGGGGAGAGCATGAGGCCGTCCTTCATGTCGCCGCGCGTGATGACGGCCCACAGCACGTCGTCGGCATTGCCGATGTCGATGTCGTGGTCCACGGCGATGACCCAGCCCATGTCCGAGTGCGCCGAGAGGGCCCCGAAGGCGAGGTTGTTCTGCAGGCCCTCGTCGCGGAAGCTCTTGCGGTTGATGCGGATCACCACGCCCAGGCAGCCGCGCATGCCCTGCAGCACCTGGCAGGTGTCGAAGACGCGCGGGCTGATGCGCCGGCACGCGTCGTAGACGGAGGCCTCGGCGGGCAGGCCCATGAGGTTCGTCGTCTCGGCGTTGACCGCGAGCGGGAACCAGTAGGCGTAGTCGTCCCGGTGCGTGATGGCGGTGACGGTGAAGGTCCACACCTTCCACGCGCGGCCCATGTAGCCGCCGGCCTCCGGCATCATGCCCTTCACGCCGTCCTGCCCCGAGTCTTCCTCGCTCGCGAGCTGCGACATGTCGATGTAGCCCTCGAGGACCAGCTCGGCCTCGGCGAGCGACCAGGCGCCCGGCTGGGTGAGGGCGGGCGCGATGGTCACGGGCTCGCCCTGCAGCGCCCCCGCGAAGCCCAGCTCGTCGTAGCCCATGGGCGTGAGCGTCTGCTGCGTGCTGCCGGAGGTCGCGAGGAGCACCGCCGGGCCGGCGCCGATGTTCACGGTGACGGGCACGCGGTGCTTCCCGGCCTTCTTGTACTTGCGGGCGATCTCGAGCAGGTGCCGGCCGGCCTGGATCGTCATGCAGGTGGTGTCCTTCGACAGGACGCGCATGCGATGGTACGAACCGTTGAACGCGCCGGTCTCGGGGTCCTTCGCGATGACGAGGCCGCCGGTGATGACGTAGCCCGCATCCTCCTTGGTCTGCTGCGTGATCGGCACCGTCCGCGCGATGTCGATGTCCTTCACGATCGCGTTCTTCTGGCTGGGCGCGGCCCTCGTCTCCACCGAGGGCACGGGCGAGTGGGCCGCATCCGCGAGGTAGCGGGGCAGGTAGTCGGGATGCACGCCGCACATCCTCGCGATGCGGCGCCGGTCGCCGAACACGTTGGACAGGACGGTCCGGCCCGGGTGGCCGGTGACGTTCCGGAAGAGCACGGCGGGGCCGCCATCGGTGGCCCGGGCCACGGAGGCGATCTCGAGGTAGGGGTCGGCCGGGCGGTCGATCTCGAGCAGGTCGCCGTCGCGGCGGGCCTGCTCGATGAAGGCGCCGAGGTGGGGGATGCCCCGCATGGGGAAGGCCTTTCGCTGGGAAGCGCCGCCCTGGGGTCCGGGCAGTGCGGTTAATGGTCCGGACAAATGGTAGTCGCCGCGTCCGGCGCAAGTCAAGGAAGGCGCGGGCCGCGGGGCCTCCCTATAATCGCGCTCATTCCCGGGACGACGAGGACACCCGCGTGGGCAAGGTGGCAGGCGGCAAGGCGAAAGAGAAGGCGGGCCCCGTGAGGGCCTACCGGGAGCTCGAGGGCGTGCTCAAGGGCGAGATCGCGAAGGGCGGCTACCGCGTGGGCGAGCGCCTTCCGACGGAGGCGCAGCTCGCCGGGGCGCACGGCGTGAGCCGGGCCACGGTCCGCGCGGCGCTCGACCAGCTCGAGAAGCTGGGCATGATCGTGCGCCGGCCGCGGGTCGGCACGGTGGTGAGGTCCCGCGTGCCGGATGCGCGCTACGCCGTGTCGGTCGGGAGCCTTTCCGAGCTGCTGGTCTTCCTCGATTCCACGCACGTGCGCCCGGTCGACTCGGGCGAGGTGGCCGCCTCGGCGGAGCTGGCCGCGGACCTGGGCTGCGAGCCGGGCGACCCGTGGATCCGCGTGCGGACCCTGCGCACGCCGGCGGGGGACAAGCTGCCCATCTCGTGGACGGAGTACTACCTGCAGCCGCGCTTCCGGGCGGTGGTGGAGCAGATGGGCCTGCGGGCGGGGCCGGTGTACCCGCTCCTCGAGAAGCGCTACAAGGTGGCCATCTCGCGCATCGAGCAGGACATCGGCGCCTGCGCGATGCCGGCGGGCATCGCGCGGCGGCTGGCGGCGGAGCCGGGCTCGCCGACGTTGCGGGTGATCCACCGGATGATCTCGTCCACGGATGGGACGCTCTATTGCACCGTGTCGCTCTATCCGGCGGGGCGCTTCCGCTACGTGCAGGCGCTCAAGAGGGCGCAGTAGCCGTCAAAGGCGTTGGAACCGCAGATGAACGCAGATGAACGCAGATGATCGGGATATTCAGTTGGGATAGTCGTGCTTGCGTAGGTCATCCATGCTCGACCTGGGGTATGACATCAAGGAATCTCAGGCCATCTGCGTTCATCTGCGTTCATCTGCGGTTCCAATGCCTTGCACCCGCATCACTCCCCACCGCTCACCGCCAATTCCAGAAATCCCCCCGCTCCTCGAGGAAAAGCCGCGAGAGCACCTGCATGTGCACCTCCGAAGCCCCGTCCACCAGCCGCGCCTGCCGCGCGTAGCGGTAGATCCATTCGAGCGGCGTGTCGGTCGAGTAGCCCTTCGCCCCGCACAGCTGGATGGCGGCATCGGCGCACAGGTGCAGCGTGTCCGCCACCTGCACCTTCGCCATCGAGATCTCCTTGCGCGCGAAGTCGCCCCTGTCGAGCAGCGTCGCCGCCTTCATGGTGAGGAGCCGCCCGATCTCGACCTGCATCGCGCAATGCCCCAGCTTCGCCTGCACCGACTCGCGCTGCGCGAGCGTCTTGCCGCCGCTCATGCGTTCGGTGACGTAGTCGGCGGCGACGTCCAGGCAGCGCTTCGACAGGCCCAGCCAGCGCATGCAGTGCGTGAGGCGCGCGGTGCCCAGGCGGATCTGCGTGACCTTGAGGCCATCGCCCACGTTCATGAGCCGGTTCGCGTCCGGGATCTCGAGCCCGTCGAAGACGATCTCGCAATGCCCGCCGTGCTCCTCGGGGCCGAGGATGCCGATGCGCCTCGCGACGTGCCAGCCCGGGTCGTCCTTGTCGAAGAGGAAGGCCGTGAGGCCCTTGCGCGGGTCCTCCGAGGTCTTGGCGATGACGATGAAGTGCTGCGCGTCCTCGGCGCCGGTGATGAACCACTTGCGCCCGTGGACCACCCACTTGTCGGCGTGGCGCGTGGCCGTGGTGCGCATCATCGACGGGTCGGAACCGCCACCGGGTGCCGGCTCGGTCATCGCGAAGGAAGAACGCACCTGGCCATCCACGATGGGCTGCAGCCAGCGTTCCTTCTGCGCGGGCGTGCCCACCTTGTTCAGCAGGATCATGTTGCCGTCGTCGGGCGCCGCGCAGTTCACGCTGACCGGGCCGAAGAGCGAGTAGTTGAGCTCCTCGTAGCACGCGGCCATGCCGGCCACGGAAAGCCCCTGCCCGCCGCGCTCCTTCGGCATCTGCGGGGCCCACAGGCCCTCGGCCTTCGCCTTGGCGCGCAGGCCCGCGAGCAGGTCGGCGCGGATGTTCTCGTGGGCGTCGAAGGACGAAGGGGCGGTGTCGAGGGGCAGTACGGCCTCGCGCACGAACGCGCGGTAGCGCAGGCGGAAGTCCTCGACGGCGGGGGGCAGCGTGAAGTCCATGGCGTTCCTAGAGGGAATTGACGAGGTGGCCGCCGTCGGCGACCACGATGGAGCCGGTCATGTAGGCGCCGGCGCCGGAGGCGAGCAGGAGGAGGGCACCCTCGAGGTCGCGCGGCGTGCCGATGCGGCGCTGGGGGATCTTCTTCACCATCGCCTGGCCCGCCTCGGACTTGAAGAAGCCGCTGTTGATCTCCGTCTCGACGTAGCCCGGGGCGATCGCGTTCACGCGGATGTCGTGGCGCGCCCATTCGAGCGCCAGCGCCTTCGTCAGGTGGATGAGCGCGGCCTTGGCGGTGCTGTAGGCGAGCAGGTGATTGGCCACGCGCAGCCCGAGGATGGAGGCGATGTTGACGATGCTGCCGCCGCGCCCCGAGGCCAGCATGACCTGCGCCGAGGCCTGGGCGACGCGCCACGCGCCGTCGAGGTTCGTGTCGAGCACGCTTCGCCAGTTCTCCTCGGGCAGGTTCATCGAGGGATGGGTGTCCGCGATGCCGGCGTTGTTCACCACGATGTCGAGGCCGCCGGCCAGGTCCGCGGCCTTGGCGACGGCGGCCTTCACGCTCGCCGGGCTGGTCACGTCGAGCGACACGGCATGGGCCGTGCCCCCGTCCGCGCGCACCTGCGCCACGAGCTGGTCGAGGCGCTCGGCGCGCCGCGCCGCCGCGACCACGATGGCGCCACGCGCGGCGAGGGCTTTCGCGAAATGCTCGCCCAGCCCGCTCGAGGCGCCGGTCACGAGCGCGGCCTTGCCGCTCACGTCGAAGAGCGTGTCGGGGGTCATGGCTTCTCCGGGGAGGTGCGCAGCGCCTTCGGGTTGCTCACGGCGAGGCGTTCGCGGGTGGACTGGCGCAGGTGGGCGAGCAGCGCCTCGCGCGGGGCGCCCGCGTCGAAGGCGCCCGCGCGGATGCGCGAGGCGAGCGTCCGGTTGGCGCGCTCGAGCGGCCCGCAGCCGGGGTCGTCCAGCAACGAGGCGATGCGCGCGAGCTCTTCCGGGCCGGTATCGGGAGCGTCGAGCGCGCGCATCGAGATGGCGAGCGCATTGGCCGCCATGAGCGCCGCGTAGCGCCGGTCGGGAGGCAGGGACGGGACGACCTCGTTCACGAGGGCGGTGCGGGCGGCCTCGAGCAGCGCGCGGGCGCCGGGTTCGACTTTCACGGGCGTGCCTCCGTGAGCGCGAGGATCTCGGCCTCGAGCTCGGGAACGATGTGGGCGGTGAGGGCGAGCTCGAGCGAATCCTGGCTGCCCGAGCGGTGGCGTTCGGCCTGCTGAAGGGCGATGAGCGCCCAGCGAAGGTGCGCGAGGACCTGCCAGTAGGCCGTCTCTTCGGGGCCGACCTTCGCGCCGCCCTCCGATTCGTAGCCGGCGAGGAAGTCCCCGGCGCTGCCGATGCCGCCCGCCTCGCGATCGGGCCGCGCGAAGCGCCAGCACCGGGCCAGCATCCATCCGATGTCCTCGCGCGGATCGCCCCAGCCGGCGAATTCCCAGTCGAGCACCGCGGAAAGGCTCCCCTCGTGCACGAGGTAGTTGCCCGTCCGGTAGTCGCGATGCAGCAGGCGCGAGGCAAGGGGCGCGGGCGCGTGGCGCGCGCACCACGCGAGGCCCCATTCCAGCGCGGGCCAGGATTCGCCGCGAACGGCGCCCAGTTCGTCGAGCCCCTTCCGGTAATCGGCCACGCAGGCGAGCGCGCCGTCGGACGGCGCCTTGCCCAGGAACGCGAGCGAGGCGACGGGGGGCGCGATGCGATGCAGCCGCGCGAGATTCGCGCCCAGTTCGCGCGCGAGGCGCGTTCGGTCGGGAACGAGCGCGTCGTCCTTCACGAGCCGGTGCCCGGCCGCGACGCCCGGCACGCGGCGCATCGCGAAGAAGGCCCGCCCGCCCTCGTCCTCGCAGAGGAAGAGCGGTTCGGGCACCCGCACGCCCGCGCCGTGGGCCGCGCGCAGGATCTCGTACTCGTTGGCGCGCGAATGGCTCACGGCGACGGCCGAGGGCGCGTCCATGCGGATCACCCAGTCGTGCCGGCCGGCGTGCGCGCCGGAGGCCACGAGCGCCTCGACGGCGACGTTTTCCTGGATCGCGCCGCCGGAAAGGCGTTGCCACGACACGAGTTGCACGGGCGCTCGGCACGCGGCGGCGAGCAGCCGCTCGGCGCGCGCGCGCGCATCGCTCGCGGGACCGGGGTCGGTCCTGGGGAGGGAAGCGGACGGCGGGGCGTTCATGGAAGGCGGGGGATCGGACGGGGAAATGCCATTCTAGCGGACGGCCCGGCCCGGGCTCGCGAGGGGCATCGGGTATAATCCGCGTCCAAAACCCCGGGCGCAAAGCCCCCGAGATGCGCATCCTCCTTTCCAACGACGACGGTTACTTCGCTCCCGGGCTCGCGGCGCTCGCGGAAGGCCTGGCCGGGCTCGGCGCCCTCACCGTCGTCGCGCCCGAGCGCGACCGCAGCGGCGCCTCCAACTCGCTCACGCTCGATCGTCCCCTCACGCTGCGGCGCGCGAAGGAGGACTGGTGGTACGTGAACGGCACGCCCACGGACTGCGTCCACATGGCGGTGACGGGGCTGCTCGACATCGAGCCGGACATCGTCGTCTCCGGCATCAACGCGGGCTCGAACATGGGCGACGACACGCTCTACTCGGGCACCGTCGCGGCGGCGACCGAGGGCTATCTCCTCGGCGTGCCGGCCATCGCCGTCTCGCTCGCCTCCGGCAGCGACTTCGCGAACTTCGACACCGCCGCCCGCGTGGCGCGCGAACTGGTCGAGCGCATCCGCCGCTCCCCCCTGCCCGAGCCCGTGCTCCTCAACGTGAACGTCCCCGACGTGCCCTACGAGCGGCTCGCGGGCCTGGAGATCACGCGCCTGGGCCGCCGGCACAAGGCGCAGCCCGTGGTGAAGAGCACCAACCCGCGCGGCGAGACCGTGTACTGGGTGGGCCCCGCGGGCGCGGCGCGCGACGCCGGGCCGGGCACCGACTTCAACGCGGTCGAGCGCGGCGTGGTCTCGGTCACGCCGCTGCAGGTCGACCTCACGCACCCCGGGCAGCTCGATCCGCTCAAGGGCTGGCTCGCCCGATGAGCGCTTCCGCCGGCATCGGGATGACCTCCGACCGCACGCGGGCGCGCATGGTGGAGTCGCTGCGCAAGGCCGGCATCGCCGACGAGAAGGTCCTCGCCACGATGCTCGAGCTGCCGCGGCACGCGTTCGTCGAGCCGGGCATCGCCTCGCGCGCCTACGAGGACACGCCGCTGCCCATCGGCCACGGGCAGACGATCTCGAGCCCGTACATCGTGGCGCTCATGACGCAGCTGCTGCTGGAGAAGGGACCGCTCGCCCGGGTCCTCGAGATCGGCACCGGCTGCGGCTACCAGGCCGCGGTGCTCTCGAAGCTCGTGAAGGAGGTCTACACGCTCGAGCGCATCGCGCCCCTCATGGACAAGGCGCGCCGGCACCTGCGCGACCTGCGCGTCTACAACGTGCGCTTCAAGCACGCGGACGGCTACAAGGGCTACGTCGAGGGCGCGCCCTACGACGGCATCCTGTGCGCGGCCACCGCGGCGAAGGTGCCCGAGGCGCTCAAGGAGCAGCTCGCGGTGGGCGGCCGGCTCGTGATCCCGGTGGGTTCGCCCGACGAGCAATGGCTCCACGTGGTCGAGCGCACGGCGGCCGGCTTCACCGACGTGAAGCGCGAGGCCGTGCGTTTCGTGCCCTTGCTGCCGGGTCTCGCGTGAGCGCCGGGGAATTCGCGCGCGCGGGCGCGGTCGGAACGGGAGCCATGGCCCTCAAGCACGTCGCCGCCGTCCTGCTCGTCATCCTTGCCGCCGGTTGCGCCACGCGGAGCCCCGCGCCCGTGGTCGAGCGCAAGCCCGAGCCCCCCGCGCCCCGGGTCGAGGCGCCGAAACCCCCGCCCAAGCCCGCGGAGAAGCCCGTTCCCACGCACGTCGTGAAGCGTGGCGAGACGATGGTGGGCATCGCGCTGCAGTACGGGCTGGACTACCGGGAACTGGCGGCCTGGAACGGCATCGCGAACCCGAACGTCATCAGCGTCGGGCAGACGCTCC
>CAZPLW010000127.1:0-12778 GCA_964587315.1 uncultured Lysobacter sp. | reverse complement strand
CGACGCGCTCGGCGAAGTCGGCGTTCTCGGAGAGGAAGCCGTAGCCGGGGTGGATCGCCTGGGCGTCCGTCACCTCGGCGGCGCTGATGATCGCGGGGATGTTGAGGTAGCTGTCGCGCGAGGGCGGCGGGCCGATGCACACCGACTCGTCGGCGAGCATCACGTACTTCGCGTCGGCGTCGGCCTCGGAGTGGATCGCGACCGTCTTGATGCCCATCTCGCGGCAGGCGCGCTGGATGCGAAGGGCGATCTCCCCGCGGTTCGCGATGAGGATCTTCTCGAACATGTCGGGCTATCCCTTGCCGGCTCGTTCCTCGACCACGGCGCTATTCGATGACGAAGAGCGGCTGGCCGTATTCCACGGGCTGGCCGTTCTCGACCAGGATCGCCTTCACCACGCCGGCCTTGTCGCTCTCGATCTCGTTGAGGAGCTTCATCGCCTCGATGATGCACAGGGTCTGGCCCTTCGACACCGACTGGCCGACCTCGACGAAGGAGGGAGCGCCGGGCGAGGGCGAGCGGTAGAAGGTGCCGACCATCGGGGACTTGAGGGTGTGCCCGGCCGGTTCGGCGGCCGCAGCCGGCGCCGAGTCGGTCGGCGCCGTGCCGGCGGCGGGACCGGTGGCGATGCCCGCGGGCATCATCTGCATGGGCTGGGACGCCATCACCACGGGACCGGCCGGTCCGGCGCGGCTGATGCGCACCTTTTCCTCGCCTTCGGTGATCTCGAGCTCGCCGATCCCCGATTCCTGCACGAGGTCGATGAGCTTCTTCAGCTTTCTCAGGTCCATGGGTCCTCCGGGCGCGGCCTCAGCCCTTCGTGGGGGCGAGGCGGGCCAAAGCGGCTTCCAGCGCGAGCTCGTAACCTTGCGCGCCCAGTCCGGAAATCACGCCCACCGCGAGATCGGTGAAATAGGAGTGCTTCCGGAAAGGCTCGCGGGCGTGCACGTTCGAGAGGTGGACCTCGATGAACGGGATCGCCACGGCCGCGAGGGCATCGCGCAGTGCGACGCTGGTGTGGGTGAATGCTGCCGGATTGATGATGATGAACGCGGTTTCGTCGCTTTTCGCCGCATGGATGCGGTCGATCAGCGGGGCCTCGGCGTTGTTCTGGAAGGTGCGGACGGTAACCCCCGCCGCTTGCCCCTGGGCCACGAGGCGGCGGTCGATCTCGGCCAGGGTCACGCTCCCGTACACGTCGGGTTCGCGAGTTCCCAGCAGGTTGAGGTTGGGTCCGTGAAGAACCAGGATGCCGGACATGGGGGGCGAGTCTGCCGCAAGCTCGCGCAAGATGTCCAGCGTTCGCCGACGTTGCGTGAACACGTCGCTTCTGGCAGACGCTTGGTGCCGAAAGCCCGGGCACGATTCCCGCTAGGGATGAAAATGCGAGGGCTCGCTACCATGTATTTCGCCGAAATTCGACGAAATTTGCGGAATTTATCCTAGGCGCCCGCTGGCACGATTTCCGCCAGCCGCGCCTCGAGCTTGTCCTCGGCGTAGATGCCGATCCGGCTCTCGAGAACCCTGCCTTCACCGTCCAGCAGCACCGTGTGGGGTAGCACGCCGATGCGGTTCCCCAGGCGCCGCGACAGGTCCATCACGGCCGCTTCGCCGGTCCAGAGGGGGTAGTTGATCGCGAGTCGCTCGCCGAAGGCCTTCACCTTGGCCGGGTCGTCGTTGGCGAGTCCCACGAAGCGCACCCCTTTCGCCTCCCAGCGGGCCTGGAGGCGGGCGAACCCGGGCATCTCCTCGACGCAAGGCGTGCACCAGGTCGCCCAGAAATTCACTACGATGACTTTCCCGTCCAATTGACCCAGTACGCGGCTTTTGCCTTCCAGATCGACGAACTTGGATGCCATCACGGCCGCAGACGAGGCCTCGATCGGGGACGACTCCGGCCGGTTCGAGGGGGCTGGCGCACCCGACAGCCACAGGGAGGTGCCAGCGAGGGCGGCAAGGACACCGATGCCGGCGAAGGGAACCCAGGTCTTCACCGCCCGAGGCCCGGAGGCAAGGGGCGCGACCCCGAATCCATGACGCGGTATCCGGGCGGGATGTTCAGGGGCACCTCCTGCACGAAGGGCGCGTAGCACAGGCGGTTCTCCGCGCACCCCTGCGCGGTGATGCGAACCTTGTATTGGCCTGGCTTCACGCTGCTGGCGGTAAATGGAAGATGAATCGACGTCATTTCGCGGTAGATGACGGATTTTCCGAAGAACGGATCATCGACTTCCAGGCCCTTGGGGAACTCGGCCGGGGCGATCAACAGGGTGGCCGGCAGTACCTCGAATCGCAGGCGGTCCCGGTAGAGGTAATAGCCGGCCGAGATCCGGTACTCGATATCGATCCCGTGGCGGGTCGAGGAAGTGTCCGTTCCCGCGACCAGGCGGGCCGTGGGACGGAACGCCTGGTCGGCTTCGAGCGGCTCGTCGGTCACGGCCGCCCGCGCCGGAAAGACCAGGCAGGCGAGCGCGATGAGCCAAGGGCCCGCGTGGCGGCTCATGGCGGCGGCAAATCTGCCGAAACCTTCTTGCATTCGGTCTCGACCCACTCCAGATAAGCCGTAAGACCGCGCTCGGGATCGAACGCGAGGATTTCCGGCAGGTCGTACGGGTGCAGATCCCGCAAGGCGCGCTCGAGTTCGGGGTAGCGCTCGGCGGTCGTCTTGAGGATCACGGGCACTTCCACCGCCTCCTCGAGCCGGCCTTCCCAGCGGAAGAAGGACCTGGCCGGCGCCAGCACGTTGGCGCAGGCGGCCAGGCGGCGCTCGACGAGGGTCCGCGCGAGATTGAAAGCGGACTCGGAGTCGGGTAGGTTGGTGAGGACGGCGATGACGGCCATGGGGATCTTTTCGTTCCCCGGGCTCGCGCGCCGGATCGAATTTCCGAGGAAAAGGCATGAGATTCGCGCTGCTGGCCATCTTACTGGGTTTCCCCTTCGTGGAAATCGGGTTGCTCGTGCACATGGCCGAGACGCACGGCTGGTGGGTGCTGGGCTGGGTGGTGCTTTCGGCCTGCGCCGGCTTCGCGCTGCTGAAGGAGGCGCGCTTCGCCCTCGTGGCCCGCATCGGCGCAGCCATCGCCGTGGGCCGCTTCCCGATCGCCGCGCTCGTGGACAGCGCGCGCACCGTCGTCGCGGGGCTCTTCCTCATCTTCCCGGGCATCATTTCCGACTTCATCGCGATCACGCTCCTGCTCCTGCCTCGCCCGGCCTGGACCGACCCCGCGGCGGCCCGCAGCTTCGGCAACGTGATCGACGGCCAGTTCCGGCGCGAGCGATAGGACCCATCGGGTAGAATCGCGGCTGCGCGTGCGGCCCGCCCGGCCGCGCCTGCCTCCCGCCCCCGTCCTCACGAAAGACGCTCCCCTTGCCTGAATCGACTGCCCCGGCCGCCCACCAGGTGCGCCTCGAGCCGAGCGGCCGCACGTTCGCGGTCCGGCCGGGCGAGACCGTCCTCGAGGCCGCCTTGCGCGAGGGCGTGGGCCTGCCGTACGGCTGCCGCAACGGCGCCTGCGGGGCCTGCAAGGGATCGCTCAGGAGCGGTTCGCTCGAATACGGCGAGCACCAGGAGCGCGCGATCAGCGCCGCGGAGAAGGCGGCGGGCAAGGCGCTCACCTGCTGCACCCGGCCCGTGACCGACGTCGTGCTCGAGGTGCGCGAGCTCGCGAGCCTCAAGGACCTCGCCATCCGCACCCTGCCCGCGCGCGTGGAGAAGGTCGAGAAGCCCGCCGAGGACGTCGCCGTCCTCTACCTGAAGCTGCCGGCCTCCGAGCGCCTGCAGTTCCTCGCGGGGCAATACGTCGACATCCTGATGAAGGGCGGCATGCGCCGCAGCTACTCGATGGCGAACGCGCCGCACGACGACACGCACCTGCAGCTGCACGTGCGCCGCACGCCGGGAGGCGCCTTCTCGAAGTACGTGTTCGAGGAGATGAAGGAGCGCGCGATCCTGCGCTTCGAGGGCCCGCTCGGCAGCTTCTACCTGCGCGAGGACAACGACAAGCCGATGATCCTCGTCGCGGGCGGCACGGGCTTCGCGCCGGTGAAGGCCGTGATCGAGCACGCGTTCCACCACGGCATCGACCGGCCGATGATCCTCTACTGGGGCGCGCGGTCGAAGGCCGACCTGTACCTGCACGACCTGCCCCTCGCCTGGCAGCGGGATCATCCGAACTTCACCTACATCCCCGTGCTCTCCGACCCGCTGCCCGGCGACGACTGGTCCGGGCGCACCGGCCTCGTCCACCAGGCCGTGCTCGACGATTTCGACAGCCTCGCGGGCTGGCAGGTCTACGCGTGCGGGGCGCCCGCGATGACCGACATCGCGAAGCAGACCTTCGTGCAGGCGCGCGGCCTGCCGGAGGACGAGTTCTTCTGCGACGCGTTCACCTACTCCGCGCCGCCGCCCGCGCCCGCGGCGTAGCGGGCCGCCTCCCGATCGCGCAGCACCCGGCGCTGCACCTTGCCGGTGGTGGTCATGGGCAGTTCCGCCACGAACTCCACGAGCCGGGGCTGCTGCCACGGCGCGAGCTGCGCCTTCACGTGCGCGCGGATCGACTCCTCGAGGGCCGCGCTCGGCGCGCGACCCGGGGCGAGCACCACGAAGGCCTTCACCACGCTGCCGCGCGTCTCGTCCGGGCTCGGCACCACCGCGGCGTTCGCGACGGCTTCGTGCCGCGCCAGGCAGTTCTCGATCTCGGCCGGGCCCACGCGGTAGCCCGCGCTCTTGAACACGTCGTCGCCGCGGCCCACGTACCAGAGATAGCCGTCGGCATCGCGCGTGGCGAGGTCGCCCGTGCGGCACCAGTCGCCCGTGAACTTCTCGCGCGTGGCCTTCTCGTTGTTCCAGTAGCGCAGGAAGAACACCGGGTTCGGCGTGCCGTCGGTCCCCAGGCGATGGACGCTCACGTCGCCCGGCTCGCCGTCGGCGACCTCGCGGCCCGCCTCGTCGAGCAGCGCGACGCGGTGGCCGGGATAGGGGCGCCCCATCGAGCCGGGCTTCACCGGCCAGCACGCGTGCGAATTGCCCACGATGTAGTTCATCTCCGTCTGGCCGAAGATCTCGTTCACCGTGACGCCGAGCGCCTCGCGGCACCAGGCGAGGAGCGCGGGGCCGACCGGTTCACCGCCGCTCATCATCGTGCGAAGGCGCAGGGGATGGCGAGCCGCGCCGCCCGCGACGCCGCGCATCAGCTTGAGCGCCGTCGGGAAGAGGAAGGCGTTTCGCACTCCGTGGCGCGCGATCAGGTCGAACGCGCGTTCCGGATCGAAGCGGCCGCGCCAGCCCACGATCGTCCGGCCGTGGTGCAGCGTCGGCATGAGCGCGTCCCAGAGGCCCCCGGTCCACGCCCAGTCCGCCGGTGACCAGAAGCGATCCCCTTCCTGCGGGAAGCCGTCGTGCGAATGCTCGAAGCCCGGCAGGTTGCCCAGCAGCGTCGATTGCGGCATGAGCGCGCCCTTGGGCGGCCCCGTCGTGCCGCTCGTGTAGATGATCACCGCGGGATCGGCGGGCGCGGTGTCGGCGGGCTCGAACGAATCGGAGGCCTTCGCCGTGAGCGCTTCCCACGGGTCGACGCCCGCTTCGCGCGCGCCGGCGACGCCGACGATGCGCGCGAGCGCCGGCAGGTTCGCGCGCACGGCGAGCAGGTTCGGCAGCGTGTCCGGATCGGCGATCGCCACTTTCGCGGCGCTGTCGGCCAGGCGGTACGCCAGCGCCTCGGGGCCGAAGAGGTGCGACAGCGGCACCGCGATCGCCCCCATCTGGAAGCACGCGAGGTAGGCGACGAGCGTCTCCGGGCGCTGCGGCAGGAGGATCGCCACGCGCTCGCCGCGCGAGACGCCCGCGCCCGCGAGCGCGTTCGACAGGCGGTTCGCGTCGGCCAGCAGCCGCGCGAAGGTGTACGTGCCGGCCGCGCCCGATTCGTCCTCCCACACCAGCGCCACGCGGTCCGCGTCGCCGGCCCACCGGCGGCAAGCGGAATGCGCGATGTTGTACCGCGCCGGGACGTTCCAGCGGAACGCGCGCGCGATCTCGGCGTGACGGTCGGCCAAGCCGCCGGCCCTAGCCCGCCAGCGCGGCCTCGACCTCGGAGAAGGTGCTCGCCACCGCGAAGGTGTCGAAGTCCATGCCGAGCTGCCGCGCGATGCGCTGGGTCGAGAAGACGCCGCACACGCGGCTGCCGTCGGCCACGGTGATGTGCTGCCGGCCGGTCGCCTTGAGCGTCGCGACGACGTGGCCCACGCGCATGCTCCTCACCTGCGCGAGCGAGACGGCCTGCAGCTCGCGCGCGGGCGTCATCACGTCGGCGACGGTGACCTCGCCCCGGGGGGTGCCGCGGTCCTGCATGAAGCGCACGACCTTCTCGCCCGCGAGGTCCGTCATCGTGAGCACGCCCGCGATGTCGCGCTGGTCGTCCAGCACGAAGAGCAGCCGCACCCCGCGGCCGGCCATCACCGCCTGCGCCTCCACCACGGAGCGCTCGGGCGAGATGTAGCCCGCGCGGACCTCCCGCAGGTCCGTCATCACGGACTCGGCGGGATCGTCCAGCGCGACGCGCGAGGGACCCGGGAGGTCCGCGAGGCGCGCCGGATGCGCGAGGGGCCGGAGGGAGAGGGGGGCGTAGTCGCTCGTCATGCGGAAATCCTCCTGCGAAGGGAGAAGCGGTTGCGAGGGCGGGGAATTCAGCCCGCGAGTTCCGCGCTCTTGCGGAAATGCCGCGAGGCTTCCTGGGGCTTGCCGATGCGTTCCATGAGGGCGGCGAGCGTCATGTGGCCCTCGTGCGTGGGCTCGAGCGCGAGGCTCGCCTCGATGTAGCTCTGCGCCTTGCCCCACAGCGCCTGCTTCATGCAGAGCTTGCCGAGGGTGAGCAGGAGCGCCGGGTCGCGCGCGTGCTCGCGCAGCCACTTCTCGCCGCGCTCGATGAGGTGCACCGCGCTCGTGCCCGCGCAGTCGGCGTAGAGGGCGACGAGGCCCGTGTCCCAGCCGGCGGCGAGCGCGTCCTCCACGATGGACTGCGCCTCCGCGTTGCCGCCCAGGGCCAGGTGGTAGCGCGCGGCCGTGGAGGCGATCGACGGATCCAGGCGCAGCTCGCCCGGCAGGTGCTTCCAGTACTGCGTGAGCGCCGCCGCGTCCTGCGCCTTGCGGTTGAGGTTCCCCAGGTGCGCCGCGCGGCGGGTCGCGGCCGCCTCGATCTCGGGGATGCCGCCCAGCTTCGCGAGCGCGCCCGTGGTCGCGAGCGCCTCGTCCCAGCGCTTGAGCGCCGTCTCCGCCGAGAGGCGCATGCGCAGCAGGCGCACGTTGCGCGCGTCGCGGCCGGCCAGGTCCTTCAGGACCGCGAGGGCCTCCTCGTGCCGGCCCTGCGCGAGGAGCAGGTCCGCGAGCGTGGTGAGGCGGGCCTGGTCGACGGCGGGCGCGCCCTTGGCCTGGTCGAGGAACTGCTCGCGCTCGTTGACGCGGCCCAGCTCGTGGGCGCTGCGCGCGGCGATGATGGCGGCGACCCCGCGCGACTCGTCGCTCTCCATCGCGACGGAGGCGGACTTCTCCGCGCTCGCGAAGCGGCCCTGGAAGAAGGCGATGAGCGCGTCGTTGAGCGACTGGCGCGACTTCGTCCGGAAGCGCTCCTCGCGGTACGTCGCCACGCGCTTCGGGATGGCGAGCAGCGTCTCGACGAGCCGCGCGAGCAGGTGGAAGGCGATGTAGGCGGCCAGCACGCCCACCACGAGCAGGTTGAGCGAGAGCTCGACGCGGTAGGGCGCGGCGACGATCACCACGTAGCCGTCGGACTGCCGCGCGATGAGCGCGATGCCGACCGCGAGGACGGCGAGGACGACGGACCAGATGGCGAATCGCATGGGGCGCCCCTACCGTTGCTTTTCGCGGGCCGAGCGGGCCGAGCGCACGGCGGCGAGGCTCGCGTTGATGTCGGGCACGACGATCGACACGCGGCTGTCGGCCAGCTGCTTGAGCGTCGCCTGCGCGACGAGGGTGGGGCGCGCCTTCGAGTCGAAGTACTTCCCGATCCACGCCTGCGCGGCCTTCACGTCGTCGCGGTAGGAGGCCTCGTCGCGGGCGAGGAGCGCCACGCGCGCCGCGAGCAGCCGGAGCTTGAGGTTCTGGCGCAGGAAGTATGCCTGGGCGGGAGAGATGAGCGCGGCCTCGTGCGTCTCGATCTCGCGGATCCTCACCAGCCCCTTCATCTCCTCCCAGAAATCGCGCAGGGCGCGCAGCCACCCCGGTTCCTCGGGCGCCTTCGTCTTGGCCGGCGGGCGGGCGGGCGGCAGGGTCTCGGAGACCACGAGCGGGAGCGTGTCGGCCTGCTGCACGAGGCCGTCCAGCTTCACCGCGAGGCCGACGGTGTCCACGAGCGGCAGCGCCTTGAGGCGCTCCATGTCCTGGTTGAGCGCGCGGCGCAGGTTCGCCGCCTGCAGCTTGTCCGCGCGGGAGAGCCGCTGGTCGGCGGCCTCGAGCGCGATGAGCGCGCCCTTCACGTTGCCGGCGAGCTGCAATTGCTGGCTCGCGAGGATGAGGAGCTGCTCGACCTCGGCGAGCATGCGGTCGTCGGCGCTCCTCGAGAGCTCGCGGTACATGTCCTCGACGGCGACGCGGCTCTCCTGCGCGTCCGCGAGGCGCGACTCGAGCTCCGCGAGCCTCGACTGGGAATCCTTGAGCGCGGCCTGGGCCTGGGCGAGGGCCGCCTTCGACTGCGCGACCTCGTTGCCCAGCTCCGCGAGCCGCCCGCCCGAGGACTGCGAGAGGGACGAAAAGGACTGGCGCGCGTCCCACGCGAGCGCGATGGCGGCCACGGCCACGACCAGGGCGATCGCGAGCCCCCAGCGCACGGTGCGGTCGGCGCCGGCAGCCGGCCGCGCGGGCCGCGGCGACGGCAGCGAGGGCGGGACGGATTCGGGAATCGGTGAGGAACTCATGCCTTCCTTCGCAGGTTGACGAGCGCTTCGGCCAGGCCGCGGGGTCCGGGACCCGCGACGATCATCCGCCCGAAACGCGCGCGGGAGGGGCTGCGGCCGACCGCCTCGTGGGGCACCACGAGGGCGAGGCGTTCCAGCGGGACGCCGGGGCCGAGGATCTCCCCGAAATTCTCCACCGATTCCGCGCTCATGGCATGGACCGCGTGGATCTCGCCGCGTTCGATCGCCGCCCGGGTCTCGGCCGGGTCGGTCGCCGGACGCTCGCGCCGGTAGCACTCGACATAAGCCACCCGCGCGCCGCGGGATTCGAGGACGCTCCTCAGGTGCTCGCGTCCCCCCACGCCGCGGAAGATGATCATAGGGGCCCCTCGCACCGCCTGCAATTGCGGCAGCGCGAGGAGCGCCTCGCTGTCGGCCCGGCCCGAAGGAGCGATGACCCCGTCGAAGCCGGCGTCCCGGAGCGCCGCGGCCGTCGCCTCGCCCACGGCGGCGATCGCGACGCCCGGGGGCCAGGGTCCCCGCCGGAGCGCCGCGGCGAGCCCATGCTCCACGGCATTGGCGCTCACGAAGAGCGCGAACCGCGCGTCGGGCAGGCTGTCGAGCGCCGAGGCGCTTTCGCCATCCGGAACGACCGGCACGATCTCGAGGCTGGGGCAGCAGAGGACCCGGGCGCCCGCGGCTTCCAGGTGCGCGGCGAGCGCGAGCGATTGCGACCGGGGACGCGTGAGGACGATGCCGAGTCCGGCGAGTGGCCCCGCGGGGGGGCCCGCAGGGTTCACGACGGCGCGCGGGGCAAGGCGTCCAGCACGGCGCGCCCGCCCTGGGCGAGGAGGCGTTCGCCCAGCTGGCGACCCACGGATTCGGCGTCGGCGGCGGCGCCCTCGGCCCGTTCGCGCACGAGGCGCGAGCCGTCCGGCATGCCGAGGAAGGCCTCCAGCGTGACGCGGCCGCCGGCGACGGTGGCATGGGCGCCGAGCGGCACCTCGCAGCTGCCCTCGACGACCAGCCCGAGGGCGCGTTCCGCGTCGGCGGCGACCTGCGCACCCGCGTCGACGAACGGAGCGAGCGCCTCGGCGAGATCGGCGCGATCCGTGGGGTATTCGATGGCGAGGATGCCCTGCCCGATCGCCGGCAGCGCGAGCGTGGTCGGCAGGTAGCCCCGGATGCGCTCGCCGAAGCCCAGGCGCTTCAGGCCGGCGGCGGCGAGGATGATGGCGTCGTACTCGCCCGCCTCCAGCTTCGCGAGGCGCGTGTTCACGTTGCCGCGCAGCGGCTTGATGACGAGCGAGGCGAAGGCCCGGCGCAACTGGCACTCGCGCCTGAGGCTCGAGGTGCCGACGATCGCGCCCGCGGGCAGCGCCTCGAGCGAGGCGTGGCGGATCGACACGAACGCGTCCCTCGCGTCCTCGCGCGGGCCGAAGGGCACCATCGAGAAGCCCGGCGGCAGCTCCATCGGCACGTCCTTCATCGAGTGCACGGCGATGTCCGCGCGGCCCTCGGAGAGCGCGACCTCGAGCTCCTTGATGAACAGGCCCTTGCCTCCCACCTGCGCGAGCGGGCGGTCCAGGATGCGGTCGCCCTTGGTGGTCATGCCGACGATCTCGACGGCGAGGCCGGGGTAGCGCTGCGCGAGGCGGGCGGCCACGTGCTCGGTCTGCCACATCGCGAGCTTGCTTTCGCGCGTGGCAATTCGGATTCGGGAGGGGGGCACGGCGGGTCTTTTTCGGGCGGGGTGGGAGCGGCGAAATCGTATCACGGCGCGGTAAGGAGGCCGTGCTTGCGGTCTTCGCGATCGCCTCCTGTCGCTACGCCCCTTCGCCTGCGCTCCGGGGTGCCCTCGCGCGGTCGAAAGTGGCCGGCGGCTGCGGATGGTCCAACTCCTTAGTGTCTCGCCGGATGACCCCACCGGCTCGACCTGGACTCCTCCTCGCCGAAACCCCGGCCACTTTCGACCGCACGAGGCTTCGCTCCAAAGTCGGCGATCGCGAAGACCGCAAGCACGGCCGATCGCGACGGTGCGAGCGTCGTCGATGCTGCCGGGCGGGAATCGCCGTCCCCGCGCGTCGCAAGCCCCGGTGCCCTTGGGAGGAGGGAGGAGGCAAGGGAATCGGCCGACCTTGGAGCCAGCACCAGGTCTTCCGAAATTTCCCGGGGTTTCGGCGAGGAGGAGTCAAGGATGGGACCGGGTCGTTCAACCGGTCCCATCGCTAAGGAGTTGGACCATCCGCAGCCGCCGGGAAATTTCGGAAGCCTGGTGGTACCCCGGCGCGAACGCGAAGGGGCGTAGCGACGGGAGGGCGATTCCCTTGCCTCCTCCCTTCTCCGATACGTCGAACACGCGAACGAAGGACGAAAAAAAACGGGCACCGAAGTGCCCGTTGAGGTTGGCCTCTCTTGGGGAGATTCCGATTCGGATGCCGCTCGCATCCGGGCCGGAGGAGGTGGAGTGCCGCAGGTGCGAAGCCGGGGGCGGGTCCACCGCCCGCCCCCGGGTTTCGTTGCTCAGTTGTAGGCGGATTCGCCGTGGGCCGTGATGTCGAGACCCTCGCGCTCCTGCTCTTCCGGCGCGCGCAGCCCGACCACGATGTCGGCGATCTTGTAGGCGATGAAGGCCACCACGCCCGACCACAGGATGGTCACGCCCACGGCCTTCGCCTGGACGATGACCTGCGACATGATCGAGTAGTCCGCGGGCTTGATGACCGTCGCGGTGACCCAGTCGGCCACGTAGCCGGGGCCGCCCAGGTCGGGCGAGCAGAAGACGCCCGTGAGGAGCGCGCCCGTGATGCCGCCGACCGCGTGCACGCCGAAGACGTCGAGCGAGTCGTCCGCGCCCAGCATCTTCTTCAGGCCCGAGACGCCCCAGAGGCAGACCACGCCGGCGATGAGGCCGATCGCGAACGCACCCGGGATGCCCACGTTGCCCGCGGCGGGGGTGATCGCGACCAGGCCGGCGACGGCGCCCGAGGCGGCGCCCAGCATCGAGGGCTTGCCCTTGAAGACCCATTCGCAGAACGTCCAGGACAGGACCGCGCAGGCCGTCGCGAGGAACGTGTTCATGAACGCGAGCACGGCGGAGCCGTTGGCCTCGAGGGCCGAGCCGGCGTTGAAGCCGAACCAGCCGAACCACAGCAGCGAGGCGCCGATCATGGTCATGGGCAGGTTGTGCGGCGTCATCTTCTCCTTGCCGAAGCCGATGCGCTTGCCCACGAGGTAGGCGCCCACCAGGCCCGCGATGCCGGCGTTGATGTGCACCACCGTGCCGCCCGCGAAGTCGAGGGCGCCCCACTGCCAGATCATGCCGGCCTTGGCGTTCTGCGCGTCGACGACGTTGGCCGCCGTGTAGGCATCCGGGCCGGGCCAGAACCAGACCATGTGCGCGATCGGCGTGTAGGCGAACGTGAACCAGATCACCATGAAGATGAGGACCGCGGAGAACTTCACGCGCTCGGCGAAGGCGCCCAGGATGAGCGCGCAGGTGATCGCGGCGAACGTGGCCTGGAAGGCGACGAAGAGCAGCTCCTGGATCGGCGTGTTCTTCGAGAACGTCGCCGCCATGGCGAACTCGCCCTTGACGTTGTCGAACGTCCCCTTCAGGAACAGCCGGTCGAAACCCCCGATGAACTGGTTGCCCTCGGTGAACGCGAGCGAGTAGCCGTACACGCACCAGAGCACCACGATCAGCGAGAACACGACGAACACCTGCATGAGCACGCTCAGCATGTTCTTGGAGCGGACCATCCCGCCGTAGAACAGCGCGAGGGCCGGCACGCTCATCAGCAGCACGAGCGCGGTGGAGGTGAGCATCCAGGCGACGTCACCCTTGTTCGGGGTGGGCGCGGCCGCCGGAGCC
>CAZPLW010000126.1:0-12866 GCA_964587315.1 uncultured Lysobacter sp. | reverse complement strand
ATGACCATGCGCATCATCGCCATGCACAAGACGAACGACCGCAACGAGGCCGGCCACCCGCCGCCGCCGGAGATGTTCGCCCGCATGGGGCAGCTGGTCGGCTCCATGATGCAGAAGGGCATCCTCATCGCGACGGACGGCCTCGCGCCCAGCGTGCAGGGCAGCCGGCTGACCTACGCGAACGGCGCGTTCAGCGAGACGGCCGGCCCGCTCAAGGGCCGGAACGAGCTGGTGGCGGGCTTCGGCATCCTGCGCGCCCGCGACCTCGACGACGCCGTGGCGTGGGCCCGGCGCTACGCGAAGGCCATCGGCCCCTGCGTGATCGACGTGCGCCCGGTGTGCGAGCCGTGGGACTTCGGCGCCTGCCCGAAGCCCGAAGGCCTCACCACGCGCCGCTACATGGCCGCGCGCAAGGCGGACGCGGCCACGGAGTCCGGCGCGCCGCCCTCGGAGGAGGTCATGGCGCGCACCGACGCGCTCCTCGCGGAGATGAAGGCCGCGGGGGTGCTCGTCGCGTCCTTCGGGTTCGCGCCCAGCGCCCGGGGAGCGCGCGCCCGATATGCCCAGGGCAAGCGCACGGTCACGGACGGGCCGTTCGCGGAATCCAAGGAGCTCATCGCGGGCTTCGCCGTCCTCGAGGCGCCCAGCGTCCAGGCGGCCATCGAGCTTTCGTCGGAATTCGCGGGCATCATCGGCGACGTGGAAATCGACTTCCTGCCCATCGTGAAGATGGAAACCCACTGAAGGAGACCCGAATGCTCAAGTGGATCGTGATCGCGCTCATCGCCCTCGTCGTGGTCGTCGGCGGGCTGGTCGTCTATGCCTCGACCCAGCCCGACGACTTCCGCGTGCAGCGCACCACCCTCGTGAAGGCGCCGCCGGAGAGGATCTATCCGCTCATCGCCGACCTGCAGGCGTGGAAGGCCTGGTCGCCGTGGGAGAAGAAGGACCCGAAGATGATGCGCACCTTCAGCGGCCCGCAGTCCGGCGTGGGCGCGGCCTACGCCTGGGACGGCGACAAGAACGTGGGCGCCGGGCGCATGGAAATCACGGAGGCCACCGCGCCCGCGCGGGTGGTCCTCAAGCTCGAGTTCCTCAAGCCCTTCGAGGCGACCAACGCCGCGGCGTTCACCCTGAGCCCCGGCCCGGAGGGCACCGCGGTGAACTGGGCCATGGACGGCAAGAACAACATCCTCTCCAAGGTGATGTGCCTCTTCATGGACATGGACAAGATGGTCGGCACGGACTTCGAGGCGGGACTCGCGAGCCTCAAGGCCCTGGCCGAGAAGCCGGGCGCGTGATGGGCGCGATGCTCCTGGTGCTCTCCCACCTGCGGCTCGCGAAGCGGCGGCGGCGGCGGCCGAGGGCCGCGTGACCGGGGACACCCGCCGCGCGATCGAGGCGGTGTGGCGCATCGAGGCGGCGAAGGTCATCGGCGGCCTCGCCCGCCTGGTGCGCGACGTGGGGCTCGCCGAGGAGCTGGCCCAGGACGCGCTCGTCGCCGCCCTCGAGACCTGGCCGCGCACTGGGGTGCCCGACAACCCCGGCGCGTGGCTCATGGCCGCGGCGAAGAACCGGGCGCTGGACCAGCTTCGCCGCTACCGGATGCTCGAGCAGAAGCACGCCGAGCTCGCGGCGGAGATGGACCTCGCGCACGACATCGCCGCGCGGGAGCGCGCCGAGCGGCTGGACGATGCGCTCGACGACGACATCGGCGACGACATCCTGCGGCTCGTCTTCACCGCGTGCCACCCGGTGCTCCCGGCGCAGGCGCGCGTGGCGCTCACGCTGCGGATGGTGGGCGGGCTCTCGACGGACGAGATCGCGCGCGCCTACCTCGTGCCGGAGCCCACCATCGCGCAGCGCCTGGTGCGCGCGAAGCGGACGCTCGCCGAGGCGCGCGTGCCCTTCGAGGTGCCGCGCGGCGAGGAGCTGGAGGAGCGGCTCGCCTCGGTGCTCGAGGTCGTCTACCTCATCTTCAATGAAGGCTTCGCGGCGACGAGCGGCGAGGACTGGATGCGGCCCGCGCTCTGCGAGGAGGCGCTGCGGCTCGGGCGCGTGCTCGCGGAGTTGGCCCCGCAGGAGCGCGAGGTGCACGGGCTCGTCGCGCTTATGGAGATCCAGGCCTCGCGCCTCGCGGCCCGCACGGCGGCCGACGGCACGCCCATCCTCCTCATGGACCAGGACCGCACGCGCTGGGATCCGCTCCTCATCCGGCGGGGACTCGCGGCCCTCGACCGCGCGGAATCGACGGCCGGCGCGCTCGGGCCGTTCACGCTGCAGGCGGCCATCGCGGCGTGCCATGCGCGGGCACGTGTCGCGGCCGACACGGATTGGGTGCGGATCACCGCCCTCTACGATGCGCTCGCGGAACTGATGCCCTCGCCGGTGGTGGAGCTCAACCGGGCCGTGGCGGTGGGGATGGCGTTCGGGCCCGCCGCGGGACTGGAGCTCGCCGACCCGCTGCAGGACGAGCCCACGATGCGGACGTACCACCTGCTGCCGAGCGTGCGCGCCGACCTGCTCGCGAAGCTCGGGCGGAAGGAGGAAGCGCGGGCGGAATGGCTGCGCGCCTCCGCGTTGTGCCGCAACGATCGCGAACGGGAGCTGCTGCTTGCGCGCGCCGAGGCGCTGGCCGATCCTGCGGGTCGATAGGGAGGATCCATGGCCGCGTTGAAGTCCCCGAAGCCGCTACACGTCACGCCGGCCGACACGACCGCGGCCGTCGATGCATTCATGGCAGGCCTGTCTCATCCCCAAAAGGATGCGATCGAGGCATTGCGCAAAGTGATCCGGGGCGCGGCCCCATCGATCCGGGAAGGCGTGAAAGGGAACGCGCCCCGAAGCGCAAGCCCGCCAACCAGCTAGTCGTATCGCGCTGGATCACGCTCGCCTGCCTCACTCCTTCGGCACGACGCCCGCCATCGAATCCAGAATCGTCTCCCGGAACCTCCGCTGAATCGGATACGGATGCTTCCCCTCGTACCAGACAAGCACGATTCCCACCAGCGGAATTTTCACCGGCCATGCCTGCGTTCTCAACTCGAAGATTTGGCGATTGCCGTCGCCGCCTGTTCTCCGATCACCAGCACAAGGACCTCATCGAGGAGCGTCACTCCGGTCGACGTGAAGCGCCGTCGAATGCAATTCCAGCGAGCGAAGTACTGCTGAGACAAACAAGGATTGAGAAGCCTATAGCCAATCCACGACAACCGCTTCTGAGTGGGATACGACCATTCGCCGTCTTGGGCGCACACGCGTTCCCAAAACCATCCCCGCTTCAAGCGCGAAGGTTGTGCGAGATGTAATCATGTCCACGTCCACCACGTCTGCAAAGTAGCGTGCCCCAGGAATGCAGAAGTAGATCTCTGAACATCAGGGTCCGTTTCACTTCGTACTTCGTCGCGGAAAGGAAAGCGCACAAAGCGAGCGCCAAGTTCGTCTCGCACGTTGAATGAATACCGATGGCAGCTCTGGCAGCAGGCGCACTTTCCGAGGAATTGAGGCGAATGCTCTAGCGACGCAGAGTGCTTCGAGCCATCACCCTTATCGGCCGAGATGCACATGCCCACACGCACAATTCCGCGTACAGAAATCGAATTGAATATCCAGGCCCTTTTCCAGTCTTCAGCCCAATTCCTTATGCGTACGCGCCTCGCAAACATACCTTGAGCCCCACACAATCAATTTCCAAAGCCAACTTCAAACCAAACTGTCCAAGCACTCTCGCTGAAATGCCAAAGGCTTGGAAGTTAAGACGGCGAATACCAATTTGAGAGCAACCTTCACGCAAGCGCGACTGAAAAGCGTGAAATAGGTAAGTAAGCGCTTATTTGTTAGTTTTTCACGGCCCGCTATTGCATTAGTAAATTGCGTCGTGCACGATTTGTTCGCGCTACTAACAGCATCGACATTTGCCGTTTCGCGAAATCACCCAAGCGTCCCTCTTTCGCTCTGGCTAAATTTCGAGATTTTCTTGATAACTTCGGCGCTCGTTCGCAATGACGACTAAATACCCTTTCTAAGTTCAGCGCAAAGGAGAACATTGAAATGGCCGACAACACTGACATGATGAGACAGATCTTCACACTGCTTGAGAGCAATGTGTTCTTTGGCGATCGCCTCTCGACCGGTCAGTTTGTTGCACTGGTCAGCCCAGGCCAGTTCATCAGTACAAATCTCAAACCAAATAGCCTGAACGATCAGCGCACGATCTGGAAGCTTACAAACTCCACTATGGCGGCTTCATTCCTTTGGAAGCCGACGATTTCCACAGTGTCCCAACTCTACGAAGAAATACTCCGCTTTCGAGCCCTGCCCCATGATCCATTGACGCCTACGCAGCAGCAGCAACTGAAAGCGATTCGTCAACAACTTGCGCAGTGGGAGTTCGAATATGAGAAGTACCGCCTAAATTGGGAAGAGGCGGATATTGCTCTTTCCAAGGCAATTGCTAACGAAGCAAGTGAGCCTGAATTAGTTGAGCTGCAGCGTGCTCGAGCACGAGCGCAGAGGCAGTGGGAGCGGTACGGTTACAAGTACGATTTTGAACGTCTAAGGGGTGATGAATGGGATCTAGTTGCCGCAGATCCCAATGCAATGTGGCAGGAGTTTGTTGATAGATTTGACGCAGGCAAGCGAGTCGCCCCAAGTGGCGACTATTACCTAACCAACCTCATTCCACATCCTAGCGACTGGTCTAAGGCATCTTGGGCCAAGCAGACGCTGAATACCAAAGATGTATTCCAGCATGAGTACTCGCGCTCAACACACTTTGACGCGGGAGCGAGTGGCGGTTGGGGCCTTTGGTCGTTTGGCGGAAGTTATTCCAAAGATACTCAGTACAAGCACGAGAATTCGAGCACGACTGAAATGAACATCGCCTTTGAGTATCTCGTTGTCACGATCGATCGAACGTGGATGACTGAAGATATCTTGGCAAGGAGATTTTGGTGCTGGAAAAAAAACGTGCATGACAATCTAATGCTGAGCGACGGTGGAAACGTCAATACCGACCCACCTGTTGCCCCAACAGGCGTTATGCCACTCATTCCGACTCACTTCTTCATTGTCAGAAATGTGAAGCTCACCGGAAACTGGTCGAAGGAAGACATGACGTTCTATCACGAAAAAGTGGTCGCCTCGATAGGAGGTGGTTGGGGACCCTTTCAAGCGCATGGCAGCTATTCGGAAGAAACTACAGAGCGTACATACACGGGCGCATTTAGCGGTGCGTCGCTCGTAATAGAGCAGCCTCAACTCATCGCCGTGGCTGGAACACTGATTGGCCGGCAGCCCAATCCAGACATCCGCCTAAAGTGGGGGGTGGACGCCAATCTCGATCCTCCACAATATCCGCCCGCATTGGGGGAGCAAATCGAACGTCTGAAGAGCCACGCGTCGGAGTTTGAAGAGGACCAGTTTCGACGTCAGAAAATGGAAGAAATTGAGAAGGTAATTGTCGCGCGCCGAAAGTAGCCCTCCTGACAATCCATGCAACCAGCAACCAGAATTCGACTTCAACTGATGACGAAAGTGGTGCGACGTTTGCATGCCGCTATCAATTGCTTCGCCGAGCAACGCTGCCTTTGGCACTTTCTCATTGTGTTTGCTGCCACTCATCTGACTGGCTGTGCCTATCAGTTGTGGACTCAAGTAAAGGTTTCCTCGGACCCAAGTCCCTCAGTAGTAACTATTCGCGAGACAGGAAGAACAATTGCGACTGCTCCAGGGATATACGAGTTCTCGGAATGGTTTTGGCCATTTGAATCTATAGAGCGTCAGTACACATTTGTGTTTAGAAAGCCTGGGCGCACCAACGACGAAGTTCCCGTAAGACTGCGGGACTGGAAGTGGTCACGAGAGAGCGCCCTTAGCATTTCTGATCCGGTCTACGTGTACGGAATTTTGCCGAGGTATCGGCAATTTGGTGTGCAAGAATTTGGCAACGATGAACAGATCGAGAAATAGAGACTCTCCGCGATCGAGTTGAGTTGAGTTGAGTTAAGTTTCAATCTGGCCTTGCCCTGCACGAAGTGATCCTGGGCGCCGCCCGGTCGATCCGAGAAGGCGTGAAATGGAACGCGCCCAGCTTCCGTACGACCGAGTACTTCGCCACCGTGATCCTGCGCGCCAAGGCGGGCATCCAGGTCGCAATGCACCTGGGGACGAAGGTACGCGACCTGCCGACGGGCGGATTGAAGGTCGACGACCCAGAGGGGATGCTGAAGTGGCTCGCGAAGGACCGGGCCCCGGTCGATTTCGGGGACGCCGCGAGCGTGCCCGGCGAAAGGCCGCCTTCCCGCGAATCGTCCGGCCGTGGATCAGCTGCGCTTGACCGACGCCGGGAACCCCACCGTCTGCGACAGCAGCACCTGCTGGTCGTGCGAGAGCCCCAGCGCATTGGCGATCGCCTCGCGATCGATCCACGCCCGGATCACCGTCGCGAGCCCGTTGCCCGCCGCGAAGAGATAGACGTTCTGCGCGATGGCGCCCGCGGCCGTGTGGGCGAAGGCCTCCCGCTGCCCGGCCGGGACCATCCGCATCCTCGCGTGGTCGGCCACGAACACCAGGTCGAGCGGCGCCTCGTCGACGAAGTCCTGGTAGCCGGTGACGCGCCGCACGTCCATCGCCGAGACGAGCTTCAACTCGTGCGACGGCGCGTCGTAGCGGTACGCACCCTCCGGCAGCGCCACGAAGAGGTCGATCTCCTGCGCGTCGAGGGCCGACGGCGCCGTCCTGCCGCCATCCCGGCGGTTCATGCCGTAGGCCGCCCAGAGCAGGTTCGACAGGACCTGCGCCGGCAGCGGATCGGGGCTGAACTCGCGCGTGGACATCCGCTTCGAGAGCGCCTCCATCAGCGTGGGGCCGCCCTTGGTGTCCTCCGGCGGCAGCATGATGGCCGGCGCCGCGGCGCCCTTGGACGGCTCGGGCCGGAACCGGCCCATCATGCCGAGTGCGAGCTTGGTGAGCGTGCTCATGCGCATACCCTCCTTTCAGCGTGGCAACGATTCGATCGCGTCGACGACCGCCTGCCCCGGCTGTGCGACGGGACCCGCGTGGATGTCCGGCGCGGGCATCGCGGCATCGAGGTTCAGGCCGGCGAACGGGAAGAGGAGCGCGAGGGCCAGCCGGGCGATGCGGGCGAGGCCATGCGCGAGGTCGCGGCGGGTGGGGAGGGACTGTTTCATCTCGGCCTCCGGGGGAACCCTGAGATGACGACATTCCCACGATGACCCTGCACCCGGGGGGCCGGGTTGATACGGGGCAACGGGCGGTCGAATAGTCGCTTCGGCGGGCCGTCTACCCCGCGGGCGTCCCCTTGCGCTCGAAGATCGGGGTCTGCCGGACGAGGCGCGCGATGCCCTCGTCCACCGTCGCGCCGTGGTTGAGGATGGCGTCCACGGCGTCGGTGATGGGCATGGCGACCCCCAGTCGCTTCGCGAGCGCGGCCACCCCCTCGGCGGAGAAGGCGCCCTCGGTCACGACCCGGCGCTCGGACAGCACGTCGGCGAGGACGCGCCCCTCGCCCAGCGCGACGCCGAGCGAGGTGTTGCGCGAGCCCAGGCTGTTGGCGGTGAGCATGAGGTCGCCGATGCCGGCCAGCCCGTCGAAGGTCGCGGTCTTCGCGCCCTTCGCGAGCCCCAGCCGCGTGGTCTCCTGCGAGCCCAGCGTGATGAGCGTGGCGCGCGCGTTCTCGCCGAGCTTGCGCCCGGCCGCGACGCCGCTCGCGATGGCGATCACGTTCTTCATCACGCCGCCGATGGCCGCGCCGATCGGGTCGTCGCAGTAGTGCACGCAGAAGTTGGGATTGGCGATGTGGCGGGCGAGCCACTCGCCCACCTTGAGGTCCGCGCAGCCCAGGGCCACGCCGCAGGGCAGGTCCGAGGCGATCTCCTTGGCGAAGGAGGGCCCGGAGAGGACGGCGCCCACGGCCTCGGGCAGCGCCTGCGCGATCACCTCCGGCATGAAGGCGAGCGTGCCCCGCTCGATGCCCTTGGAGCAGGTCACCACGGGCGTCCCGGGCTCGAGCGAAAGGGACATGCGCTCGGCCACGCCGCGCAGGTGCTGCGCCGGCACCGCCATCAGGATGAAGTCCTGCCCGGCCGTCGCCTGCACCAGGTCGCTCGTCGCGCCGATGCCGGGTACGAGCGGCACGCCCGCGAGGAAGTGCGGGTTCATCCCGTCGCGGTTGATGTCCTCGACCACCTCCGGCTCGAGGGCCCAGAGCAGCACGTCGTGCCCGGAGCGCCGGACCACGCACGCCATCGCGGTGCCGAACGCGCCGCCGCCGATGATGCCCACGCGGGCCATGCTTGCCTCCCGGGTCCCCGGCTCGCCGGGCTAGTGGCGGGCGAGGCCCTCGCGCGACCTCTCGTTGTCGATCGCGTTCACCAGGTGGTCGAACTCGCTCGCCAGCAGGCCCAGCAGGTCGTCCAGCGTGACGATGCCCACGAGCGCGCCCGCGGCCGAGACCACCGGCATGCGCCGCACGCCGTGAAGGCGCATGAGCCGCAGGGACTCGAGGGAATCGTCGTCCTCGGTGACGGTGAAGGGCCGCTCGCTCATGATCTCGCCGACCCGCATCGTGCCGGCCTCCACGTCGGCGGCCACGACGCCCACCACGATGTCGCGGTCGGTGACGATGCCCACGGGGATTCGCTCGTCGAGGTCGTCGACGACCACCAGGCACCCGACGTGCGCCTGGCGCATGAGCTTGGCGGCGGCGGGAACGGACATGTGGCGCTTGGCCACGACCACGTTGCGCTTGCAGGCTTCGCCGGTCTTCATGGCATCTCCCGAATCTGCCGGGCGAAACGCCGCCCGTGGCGTCCCGGGACGGGATACCTTGCGTTGCTCCTTTACGCTAGTCCCGCCGTGTCGACGCCGTGTTGCCGCAGGTCAACGGAGCGCGCGGGGGGCCTGCCGGGGACGCCGCAGCAGGTTCACCCGCATGGGCCGCACGAACCGGGCCCCGTCCGGGCCGACGTGAGGCGCGAACCGGCGGCGCACCTCGGCCATCGTCGCCTCGTCCAGCGAATGGTCGCTGTGGGTGACCTTGATGATCTTCGCCTCGAAGTCGGCGAAGTCGCGGAAATGCAGCGGCATGTCGAAGTGGCGGACCTCGACCGGCTCGAGGACGCCCATCGCCTCTGCCCGGGCGAGCGCGGCGATCGCCTCCGCCCGCACGCGCTCCTCGTCGTGGAAGATCCGCACGACCTCGTTGAATGGCCCGGCGAACACGGGCTCGGAGACGTAGAGCAGGCCGCCGGGCACGAGCACCCGCCGGATCTCGGCCATCGCGCGGTCCATCGCGTCGATGGGCACGTGGTGCAGCGACTTGAACATCGTCGCGATCTCGAAGGACGCGTCGCCGCACGGGATGGCCTCCGCGCCGCCGGGCATCGGCACGAGACCCGGCACGGCAGGCGCGGCGAGGTTCTTGCCGTGCTGGATGAGGTCCACTTCGAGCGCTACGGCCGACGCGGCGCCGGCTTCTTGCAGCATCCGCCGCGACATCTGCGCGTTGCCGCACCCCAGGTCCAGCACTCGCGCGCCGGCGAGCGGCAGCAGCGACTTCATGAGGTCCAGCTCGTCCGCGACGAATTCCCGCTGCGTGATGGTCATGGCGCCGCCTCCGCGATGAGTGCCCGGGCCCGCTCGATCACGGGCCGGTCGATGAGCTTGCCGTCGAGCCGCACGGCATTGTCGCCCGAGACGCCGGCGGCCTCCACCACGCGCCGGGCCCACCGGATCTCGTCCTCCCCCGGCGCGAAGCCCGCATTGACGCCCGCGACCTGCTTCGGGTGGATGCAGAGCTTGCCGCCCAGGCCCAGCCGGCGCGCCCGGGCGACGTCCGCCGCGAGCGCCGCCTCGTCCTCCAGCGCGAGCGTGACGCCGTCGATGGGCGCGAGGCGCCCGGCCACGCGCGAGGCGACGACGAGCCGTGAGCGCGCGTAGAGGAGTTCCTCGCCTTCACCCTCGATGCCCAGGTCCAGCTGGAAGTCGACGGAGCCGAACGCGAGCCGCTCCACGCCCTCCCCGGCCGCCAGCTCCGCGGCGCGCCACAGTCCCAGGGCCGACTCGACGAGCGGGACGGTGCGCGCGTGCGGCGCATGGCGGCGCAGTTCGCGAAGGGATTCCAGGTCCTCGGCCTTTGGCAGCATGACGCCGATGATGCCCGGGTGCGCGGCGACGGGAAGGTCCGCCTCGAACCACTCGCTCTCGCGGCCGTTGATGCGCACCCACGCGCGCTTGCCGCTGGCGAGCCACGCCAGGAGCGCCGATCGCGCCGCGGCCTTGTCGGCCGGCGCCACGGCGTCCTCGAGATCCACGATCACCGCGTGCGCGCCCGCGCCGCAGGCCTTGTCGAAGCGCTCCGGACGGTTGCCGGGGACGAAGAGGAAGGATCGCTCCATCAGGGATTCTCCGGTTCGCGGGCCGGGGACGCCGGCACCGCATCGAGATGGCACGCGAGGAGCCAGGCGGCGCAGCTCGCCGCCGGGATCGCGCACGTGAGGAAGGCGGCCGTGTAGCCCGCGCCCGACTCGACCAGCAGCGCGAAGAGCGTCGGGAAGACGAGCACGCCCGCGTAGGTGAAGAAGAGGGAGCCGGCCGTGGCCGCGCTCGCCTCGCCCGGCGGCGCGAAGCGGGCCACCTGCGCGAGGAAGACGCCGTTCCAGCCGATGGCGGTCGCCCCGAAGACCGCGCACACCGTGGCGATCCACGCCGCGGGCGTCCCGGGCGCGAAGAAGGCCGTGGCGATCGCGCTCGAGGCCATGCCGGCGCCCACCACGCCCAGCAGGCGCATGGGCCGCCCCGTGCGGTCCGCGATGGCGCCGTAGGCGATTCTCGCCACCGTGCCGCCCACCTGCGCCACCGTGAGCATCAGCCCCGCCGCGACGAGTGTGTACGCGACGCTCGCGGTGAGGAAGCTCACGAGGTAGGTGACGAGGCAAAGCTGCAACCCGGCGAAGCAGAAGGAGCAGATCGCGAGCCGCCGTAGCATCGGGTAGCGCAGCGTCGTGCGCAGCACGGCGAGCAGCCCCCCCGACCACAGCCGCCGGCGCGGCTCGCGGTCGTCGTCGAGCTCGCGCTGCAGCGGCTGGGTGAGGAGGGCCACCGCGAGGCACGCGAGGGCCACCGCCCCCGCCGCGAAGCGCCACCCGCCCCACAGCACCAGCATCGGCACCAGCGCCCCGGCCGCGGCGCCGCCCAGCGGCACGCCCGTCTGCTTGAGCGAGAACACGAACGACATCATCGAGGCCGGCGTCGTGCGCGCGAGGATGTGCGAGCTCGCGGGCGTGATGGGCGCATAGCCCACGCCCACCAGCACCGCACCCACGAAGAGCAGCGCGGGGTTGCCCACGGCCACGCACCCGAGGCCCAGGGCGCACAGGCCGAGCGAGGCCTGGCTCGCGCGGATGGCGCCCTCGCGGCGCACGAGCGCGCTCGAGACGAGGCTCGCGAGCATGCTGGTGCCGTAGCTCACGGAGACGAAGAGGCCGAGCAGGGCCACGGAGACGCCGATGTCGCGCGCGGCGGCCGGCGCGAACACCGGCACCGTGACCAGCGCCATCGACGCGATCAGCTGCACCGCCGTCGTCGCGACGAGCGGAAAGGCCGTGCTACGCATCCCCGGCCGCCGGCACCTGCAGGCGCAGCGACATCGAATAGGAGAAGCGGTCGGCGGGGTGCAGGTTCACCGCGACCTCGATGGGCCGGTCGTTCTCGTCGAGGTAGCGGCGCGTCACCACGAGCCCCGCGGAACCGGGCTTCACGCTGAGGAGCTTCGCGTCGGCCGCGCCGATGAGCGTCGCGCCGATCTCCTGCTGCACCCGCGCGATCGTCACGCCGAACTGCTTCTCGATGAGCGAATAGACGGGCACCTTCATCGTGCCGATGAGCTTGCGGATCCCGCCGTAGGCCGCGCTGATGTAGATGTCGGTGAGCGCCATCGGGAGCTTCTGCCTGCCCGCGTAGCGAAAGCCCGTCACCCGCACCCAGCGCTGCCCGCCGGGGCAGCGAAGCTGCTCCGCGAGATCGCCCTCCGCGATCACGTCCGAGGCCTGCGTGGTCACGAGCCGCGTGTCCTCGACGTAGCGCGGCAGGTCCGCGACGCTGGTGCCGGACTGCACGTAGCGGTTCTCGGGGCGGTCCGAGCGCACCGTGGTGCCGATCCCCCGCTGGCGCGTGACGAACCCGCGCTCCTGTAGCCGCCGGATCGCCTCGCGGATCGTGTGGCGGCTCACCCCGAACTGCGTGCACAGGTCGTGCTCGCCCGGCAGCAGGCTCCCCACGGCGTAGCGCCCGCCGGTGATGTCGGCGAGGATCTGCTGCGCCACCAGCGCGTATTGCGGCTGGCTCGCGATGGCGGTGTCGGACGAGTCCACGATCACAGCGCCCCGGCGGCCCGCAGGCGCTCGACGCGCCCCTCGTCGTAGCCCAGGCCCCGGAGCAGCTCCCCGGTGTGCTCGCCCAGGCGCGGCGCGATGCCCACGCGCGGCGCCTCGCCGGGCAGGCGGACGGGGCAGGCCAGCGAGCGGATCGTGCCGCGCAGCGGATGCGCCGCTTCCATGAGGCCGCCCTGCTGCTTCACGTAGTCGCTGTCGAGCGCCTGCGCGATGTCGTACACCGGCGCCACGGGGACGGTGCCCGAAAGGCGCTCCAGCCATTCGGCGGTGGTGGCGGTCGAAAGCGCCTCGTCCATCTCGCGCGTGAGCTTCTCGCGGTTGGCGAGGCGGGCCTTGTAGCTGCCGTAGTCCACGCTCGTGCCCCACTCGGGCTTGCCGATCGCGGCGGCCAGGAGCGGCCAGAACTTCTCCTTGTTGCACATGATGAAGAGCCAGCCGTCCTTCGTGCGGTAG
>CAZPLW010000125.1:0-13100 GCA_964587315.1 uncultured Lysobacter sp. | reverse complement strand
GGCGTGGCGTTCGCGAACGTGATCGCGTTGCCGGCCGCGGGCGTCGCCGAGATGGGCGGCACGTTGGCCGCCGTGATGGCCGGCGCGGCGCCGGGCGTGCCGCCGCGCGGCGTCGTGCGCACGACCTGCGAGGGCGGCAGCGCCGAGCCGCTCTTCAGGTGCGCGTACATGAGGTCCATCGCCTGGTTGAAGTAGCGGTGCAGCGGCACCAGGCGCGTGTCGTAGCCGGCGAGCAGCGCATTGCCCACGAACGAGTCGAAGTGCTGCGCGTTCGTCACCTCGTAGTACGAGAGCTTGCTCGCGGTGTCCACCGTCTTGTTGAGCGCGTAGTAGGGCCGCGAGGTGTGGTTCACCGGGATGAGCGTGTCGGAGCGGCCGTGGACGATGATGGCCGGCTTGCCGCGCAGGTTGCCCGTGCGTTTCACCTGGTCGATGCCCAGTCGCAGGGACGAGCCGGGCGTGTTCTGGAACGTGAGCAGGTTGCGCAGGCAGTTCGCGCCGTCCAGGTTGAAATCCGCCAGTCCCGAGGTCGGCGACACGGAGACGGCATCGAGCGCCACGCCGCCCACCGACGCGGTGTTGAGGATGTTGATGCCCCCCGTGGGCGGCACGCCGTTGCCCGTTCCGAAGAGCTGCGCGGCCGCGGTGGCGCTGATGGGCGTCGCCACGCCGCCGGCGGGCGTCCCGCCGAAGCTGTAGCCGCAGAGCTGGTCCCGGACGCCCGCCCGCGCGTACGAGTTCGCGTACGTGAGCGTCACCGACAGCGTCGCGAAGGCGTAGTGCGAGGCGTGCAGGAGGTCCGATTCCGGTTCCCATCCGCTCGCGCGCAGGGTGGCCAAGGCGCTCGCCGCCTGCTCGGCGGTGGTCGTGCCGGTGACGAGCCCGCGCGAGGCGAGCACCGCGCAGCGGTTGGCGGCCGTGGCCGCGGTCACGAAGGCGAGGCCCGGCGAGGCCGCGTTGGCGTCCGCGTACGCCGCGCAGGGCTGGTAGAGGTTCGCGATCGTGAAGTAGTCGAAGAGCGTCCTGGAGTGCGACGCGACGGGATTGGCGCCGCGACGGATCGTCGCCGCGGGCGCGTTGAACTGGACCTGCGGCTCGGCCACCGCGACGCCGTCGATGAGGCCCGCGGTGTCCTGCTCCGCGGCCGCCAGCGCGGCGCCGGCGCCGTTGGAGACGCTCGAGGCGATCACGAGCGTGGTCTCCGGAAGGATCCGCTTGTACCGGGCGCCGTCGACGAGGTAGCCGTATTTCTCGTTGAGCACGTAGAACGCGAACTCGATGGCCTGCAGCGTGTTGAGGCCCCAGTCCTTCTCGGGGTTCTGCTGCGAATGCGCGTGCTTGTAGGCCCAGCGGTTGGGAGCGCCCGCGTTGTACGTGGCGAGCTCGGCCGCGGTGAGCGCGGCCGTGAAGGTCGAGCCGGTGCCGGCCGCCGCCGCCCCCGTCCGCGTGCCCTGGATGGTGTGCACCGCGTTGGCTGTGAGGTCGTGGCCGCCGTTGCCGGTGCCCTTGTCCGTGTAGGCGACCGCGCAGCCGCGCTTCAAGCCCCACTCGCCCGCCGTGGCGATGGCCCCGTAGACGCCGCGAGACCCGCTCGACGAGGCGGAGACGATGCAGGGGTTGTCGCGATCGAACGTCGCCGGGACCTGCACCATGAGGGTCACGTTGAGGCGGCCCGTGCCGTCGTCCGCGTAGGCGATGTGCTCCTCGCCGGCGATGCGGCCTTCGCCTGCGGTCACCGCGCCCGTGGCGTCCACGTTCGGCCCGTAGAGCGTGCCGTAGCCGCCGCCCGCGGTCATGTCGACCAGGGCGCGGTAGTTGTTGTAGATGGCGAGGCGGCGCAGTTCCGCGACCGTGGGGCTCGCCGCGCTGGCCACGGCGGGCGCAGCCCCCGCGAGGCCGGTCTTGCCCAGCCCGGCCGTGAGGAGGTCGTCCGTGACGCCGTCGTAGGCCGCGCTGAGGACCGCGCCGCGGATGTAGGCGGGCTTGGGGTTGGGGATGTAGGGGTCCCCGTCGTCGTGGCTGCTGCAGGCGGCGAGGGCCAGGGCGGCCAAGGTCGCGATCGGCGTGATGCGCTTCATGTCGTCTCTCCCTAGTGTTCCGGTCTTCGTGGCCAGCGACCGGTTTGGTACGGCAGGCGCCGAGAGTAGCGCATGGCGACCGGCATTGGCGAGCGACGTCGATTCGCCGCCCGGTTGCCTGTGGTCAAGTGGCTCCGGCCACGGCGCGTTAGTGTGGAATCGTCGGCCCCAGGCCGCGAGGTCGCCATGGTCGCGCCCCTTCCCGACGGTGGCGCGGCGTGGTGGAGCCGCGAAGCCGCCGATGTCCTGAAATCCCTCGAGTCCGGCGCGGAAGGTCTCTCCCCGCGGCTGGCTCGCGCGCGCCACCGCGATTTCGAAGGGCGCGCCTTCGAGGCCGGCACGGGGCAGGGCGCCCGGGCGCTGCTCGCGCGCCAGTTCGGGAGCCCGCTGGTCCTCATCCTCGTCCTGGGCGCCACCGTCTCGCTGCTGCTGCGCGACTGGGTCGAGGCCGCCATCATCCTCGCCATCGTCATCGGCAGCGCGATGCTGGGCTTCGTGCAGGAGTGGCGCGCGTCGAAGGCCGTGGAAGCCCTGCGCCGGCGCATCGCGATCCGTGCCCTCGTGCGCCGGGGCGGCGAGACGCGCCCGATCCCGGCCGCCGAGATCGTCCCCGGCGACATCGTGCTGCTGCGGGCCGGCAATCTCGTGCCGGCCGACTGCCTCGTCCTCGAGGCGCGCGACTTCCTCGTGAGCGAGGCGACCCTCACCGGGGAGTCGTACCCGGTCGAGAAGAGCCCGGGCCCCTCGCCGGCCGGCGCGCCGCTCGCCGCCCGCCACAACGCGGTCTTCCTCGGCACGTCGGTGCGCAGCGGCACCGCCACCGTGCTCGTCGTGCGCATCGGGCGGGACACGGAGTACGGCGCGGTCGCGAGCCGCCTCGCCGCCGCGGCCCCGGAGACGGAATTCGCCCGCGGCGTGCGCCATTTCGGCTACCTGCTGCTGCGCGTGATGGTCGTGATGGTGGTCTTCGTGATGGTGGTGAACCAGGCGCTCGGCCGCCCGGCGATCGATTCGCTCCTCTTCGCGATGGCGCTCGCGGTCGGGATCTCGCCCGAGCTGCTCCCGGCGGTGGTGGGCGTCACGCTCGCCCGCGGCGCGCGCGCCATGGCGAAGACGGGCGTCATCGTGCGGCGGCTCGAGGCGATCGAGGACCTGGGCGGCATCGAGGTCCTGTGCACGGACAAGACCGGCACGCTCACCACGGGCACCACCGCCCTCGAGGCGGCGCTCGATTCCGGCGAAAACGCCTCGGCGCGCGTGCGCGAGCTCGCCGTGGTCAACGCCGCACACGAGACCGGCATCGAAAACCCGCTGGACGCGGCGCTCATCGCCGCGGCGCCCGAGCACGCCGCGCTCGCGCAGGCCCGTCCCAAGATCGACGAGATCCCCTACGACTTCCTGAGGAAGCGCCTCACGGTGGTGGTCGCCGAGGCCGACGGGAGCTGCCTCGTGATCACCAAGGGCGCCTTCGACAGCGTGCTCGCGGTGTGCGCCTCGGTGCGCGCGGGCGAGCGGATCGAGCCGCTCGACGAGCCCGCGCGGGGCCGCCTCGAAGCGAGCGCGCGGCGTTTCGGCGAGGCGGGCCTGCGCACGCTGGCGCTCGCCACGCGGACGATCGACCGCCGCGAGCGCTACGGCCGCGAGGACGAACAGGGCCTCGTCTTCGAGGGCTTCCTGCGCTTCAGCGACCCGCCCAAGCCCGACGCCGCCCGCACCCTGCGCGATCTCGCGTCGCGGGGCATCCGCACCTGCGTGGTCACCGGGGACAACCGGCACGTGGCCGCGCACTTCGCCACGGAAGTGGGCCTCGACCCGTCCCGCCTCATCACGGGCCCGGAGATGTCCGCGATGCGCGACGAGCAGCTGTGGCACCGCGCCCCGCAGACCGACGTGTTCGCCGAGATCGACCCGCAGCAGAAGGAGCGCATCGTGCGCGCCCTGCAGCACGGCGGCCACGCGGTGGGCTACCTGGGCGACGGCATCAACGACGCGCCCGCGCTGCACGCGGCGGACGTGGGCATCTCCGTGGACGGCGCGGTGGACGTCGCCCGCCAGAGCGCCGACGTGATCCTCCTCAAGCCCGACCTGGACGCCCTGCGCCGCGGCGTGGAGGAGGGCAGGCGCGCCTTCGCGAATACGCTCAAGTACATCCGCATCACCACCAGCGCCAATTTCGGGAACATGGCGAGCATGGCGCTCGCGACGCCGCTGCTGCCCTTCCTGCCCCTCGTCGCCAAGCAGATCCTGCTGAACAACTTCCTCTCCGACCTGCCCTCGATGGCCATCTCGACGGACCGGGTGGACGACTTCGAGGTGGTGCGCGCGCAGCGGTGGGACCTCGCGCAGATGCAGCGCTTCATGATCGTCTTCGGCCTGCTCAGCTCGGTCTTCGACCTCGCGACCTTCTGGCTGCTGGTGGGCGCGTTCGAGGCCGGCGAGACCACGTTCCAGACGGCCTGGTTCGTGGTGTCGCTCGTCACGGAGCTCGGGGTCATGCTGGTGCTTCGCACGCGGGGCCCGAGCCTCGCGAGCCGCGTCTCGCCGCTGGTGCTCGGGTCGACCGTCGCCGTGACGGTGCTCGCCTTCCTGCTTCCCTGGATGGGCCCGCTCGCGCGCGTCTTCGGGTTCGTGCCGCTGCCGGGTTCTCTCGTGGCAACCCTGGTCGGCCTCCTCCTCGCCTATCTGGTCGCCAACGAGATCGCCAAGCGCGCCTTCTTCCGCGTCGCGCCGGCGGGGCGCGCTACCTGACGACGCTCTTGTCCTGGCTGAAGAGGAGCTTCCTCTCCTCCGGCGAAATCTCCGTGCGCGGCACGGGATTGATCTCCTTCGCCCGCGCGTAGGCGCGCTTCGTGGCCGGCCGCTCGCGGATGGCGGCGTGCCAGCGCGCGAGGTTCGGGAAATCCGCGAGGTCCTGCCCCTGCCGTGCCGGGATGATCCACGGATAGGACGCCATGTCCGCGATGGTGTACGACTTGCCCAGGATGAACGCGCGGTCCGCGAGACGCTTGTCGAGCACCTTGTAGAGGCGCCCGGTCTCGTTCACGTAGCGCGTGATCGCGTAGGGCAGTTTCTCCGGCGCGTAGTGGGCGAAGTGGTGGTTCTGCCCGGCCATGGGCCCCAGGCCGCCCATCTGCCACATCACCCACTCGAGGCATTCCACCTGCCCGCGCAGCGTCTTCGGGATGAACCTGCCCGTCTTGCCCGCGAGGTAGAGCAGGATCGCGCCGGACTCGAACACGCTGATGGGCTTGCCGCCATCCGCCGGCTCGTGGTCCACGATCGCCGGGATCTTGTTGTTGGGCGAGACGGCGAGGAATTCGGGCTTGAACTGGTCGCCCTTCGAGATGTTCACCGCGTGCAGGCGGTAGGGGATCTTCGCCTCCTCGAGGAAGAGCGTGATCTTGTGCCCGTTGGGCGTGGTCCAGTAGTAGAGGTCGATCATCTTCTCTCCAGTCGAAAACCGGGGACGGTGCCCGATTTCCGAATCGGGCACCGTCCCCGGTTTTCAGCGGCCGAAGGGGCCGACGTCCCCGCGCAGGTATTGGTTCGGCCACTTGAGGTCGACCCCCAGCGTCTTGGCGGCGTGGCGCGCCCAGTAGGGATCGCGAAGCAGCGCGCGCGCGAGGCACACCGCGTCGGCCTGCCCCGTGGAGACGACGTGCTCGGCCTGCACCGGCTCCGTGATGAGGCCCACGGCCGCCGTCGGGATGCCCGCGTCGCGGCGGATGGCCGCCGAGAACGGCACCTGGTAGCCGGGCCCCAGGACGATCTTCTGGTCGTGCGCGTTGCCGCCGCTCGAGACGTCGACGAGGTCGATGCCGATCGACTTCAGCTCCCGGCAGAAGGCGATGGATTGCTCGAGATCCCAGCCGCCTTCCTTCCAGTCGCTCGCCGAGATGCGCACGAGCACGGGCTTGTCCTGCGGCCACGCGTCGCGCACGGCCTGGCAGGCCAGGAGCGGAAAGCGCATGCGATTCGAGAGCGAGCCGCCGAATTCGTCCGTGCGCAGGTTCGAGATCGGCGAGAGGAACTCGTGCAGCAGGTAGCCGTGGGCCGCGTGCACCTCCGCGACCTCGAAGCCCGCCTGCAGCGAGCGGTCCGCGGCGAGGCGGAAATCGGCCACGCACGCCTCGATTTCCGCGGAGGTCATCGCGCGCGGCGCCGGATAGCGCCCGAAGGGCACTTCGCTCGGGCCCAGCGTCTTCCACCCGCCGGCATCCAGCGCGAGGGGCCCGCCACCCGACCAGGGCTGCGCGCAGGACGCCTTGCGGCCCGCGTGCGCGATCTGGATGCCCGGCACCGATCCCTGCGCCTTGATGAACCTCACGATGGGCTTCCACGCCTCCACCTGCGCGGCATTCCAGATGCCCGCATCCCACGGCGTGATGCGGCCCTCGGGCGAGACGGAAGCGGCCTCCGTGAGCACGAGGCCGCAGCCGCCGACCGCGCGGCTGCCCAGGTGCACCAGGTGCCAGTCGTTGGGCAGGCCGTCCGCGCAGGAGTACTCGCACATGGGCGAGACGAACACGCGGTTGGGGATCGTGACGGAGCGAAGGACGAGCGGTTCGAAGAGGCGGGACATGGCCATCGGGGGAGGACGCGGAGGGAAGGTCCAATCTAGCACGCCGGCCGCGGCCCGGCGCCACGCGCGGGTTAGAATCGCCGCTACTTTCCGTGGAGATTCCATGAAGCGATTCGTCGCCCTCCTCGCCATGACGACCGCCTTCTCAGCCGCCGCCCAGGACAAGCCCTTCGCCATCGCCATCCACGGGGGCGCCGGCACGATCACGCGCGCCTCCATGACGCCCGGGCGGGAGGCCGCTTACCGCGCCGCGCTCGTCGAAGCGCTCGAGGCCGGCCGCCGCGTGCTCGCCGCGAACGGCACGAGCCTCGACGCCGTCGTCGCCGCCGTGAAGGTGATGGAGGACTCGCCGCTCTTCAACGCCGGCCGCGGCGCCGTGTTCACGCACGAGGGCACCAACGAGATGGACGCCTCGATCATGGACGGCAACGGCCGCCGCGCGGGCGCCGTCGCCGGCGTCACCGTCGTGAGGAACCCCATCGACGCCGCGCGCGCGGTGATGGACAAGTCGCGCCACGTGCTGCTCGCCGGCAAGGGCGCGGAACTGTTCGCGAAGGAGCAGGGCCTCGCCATCGTCGAACCGACGTACTTCTGGACCCAGGAGCGCTGGGACCAGTTGCAGAAGGCGAAGGAACGCGACCGCATCCCGCTCGACCACGACGCGCCCGCCGCCGACGCCGCGAAGAAGGCCGCGGCCGTGGCCGAGGACGAGAAGTACGGCACGGTGGGCGCCGTGGCCCTGGACCGCGCGGGCAACCTCGCCGCGGCCACCAGCACCGGCGGGCTCACCAACAAGCGCTTCGGCCGCATCGGCGATTCGCCCATCGTCGGCGGGGGCACGTGGGCCGAGAACGAGAGCGTGGCCGTCTCCGCGACGGGCACGGGCGAGATGTTCATCCGCGGCGTCGCGGCCTACGACATCGCGGCGCGCGTGAAGTACCCCGGCGCGAAGCCGCACCCGGCGGCCGACGAGGCCCGCGAGGAGGGGAGGAAGCCCGGCGGGCGCGGGGGGGGGCGGAAGCTCGGCGGGGGCGGCGGCGTGATCGGGCTCGACCGGTCGGGACAGGCCGTCTTCTCCTTCACCGCCGAGGGCATGTACCGCGGCATCGCGAAGGGCGACGCGAAGCCCGAGGTGCAGATCTACCGGTGAGCGGCGCCCCGTCGCTCGTCTTGCGCGCCGGCCCGAAGGCGCGCGCGCGCATCGCCGAGCGCGGCCTCCTGCCCGCCGACATCGCCCTCGTGCCGGGCGCGGCCGGCGGCCCCAAGGCGCTGGGCCTCAACGGCCTCGACATCGCCCTCTTCGCCGACTGGCTGCCGCGCGCGCCGCGCGTGCGCCACCTCATCGGCGCTTCCATCGGCGCGTGGCGGTTCGCCGCGGCGCTGCGCGGCGACCCACGCCGGGGCCTGGAGGAGCTCGCCCGCCTCTACGCCGCCCAGCGCTATCCGCCCCGTCCCGGCGCGGCCCTGGTCACGCGCCTGGCCCGCGAGATGCTGCGCGAGCTGTTCGACGGGCACGACGACGACATCCTCGCGAGCGAGGGCTACCGCCTGCACATCCTCGCGGTGCGCGGGCGCGGGCCGCTCACCACGGACGCCGGCTTGCGCCGCACGCTCGGTTTCGGCGCGGCCGCCTTCGCCAATCTCGCCGGCCGCCGGCACCTGCGCCACTTCCTGGAGCGCACGATCTTCCACGACGCCCGCGAGCGTCCGGCGTTCCTCGAATGCGAGGGCGTCGCCGGCAACCTGCTGCCCTCGACCGGATCGGCGCCCATCCGCTTCGACCACTTCCACACGAACGTCGTGCCCCTCGATCGCGGCAACCTGCGCGAGGCGCTCGTCGCCTCGGCCGCCATCCCGATGGTGATCGAGGCCGTGCCCGACATTCCCGGCGCGCCCTCCGGCATCTACTGGGACGGCGGCCTCATCGACTACCACCTGCACCTGCCCTACTCGCGCGTGGACGGCCTGGTCCTCTATCCGCACTTCACGGACCGCATCGTGCCCGGCTGGCTCGACAAGGCGCTGCCGTGGCGCAAGGCGCGCGGGGCGTGGCTGGACAACGTGCTGCTCGTCTCGCCCTCCCGCGATTACCTCGACCGCCTTCCGCACGGCAAGCTGCCCGACCGCAACGACTTCAAGCGCTTCGCGGACGATTTCGAGCGCCGCCACGCGTACTGGAAGCAGGCCATCGCGGAGAGCGCGCGGCTGGGGGACGAGTTCCTCGCCTTCGCCGAGCGACCGGACCTCTCGCGCTTGCTGCCGCTCTAGCGCGGCTCGCGGATCAGTCGAGCGCGAGCCCCAGTGCCGCGCCCACGCGCGCCCACTTGGCCGTCTCTTCCCGCACCACGCGCGCGGCGACCTCGGGGGAGGAACCCACCGGGTCGATCCACTGCGGGTCCCACAGCGTCGCCTTGAGCGCCGGGTCGCGGATGATGCGCGCGAGCTCCGTGCGCAGGCGCCGCACGGCCTCGGGCGGCGTCTTCGCGGGCACCGCGATCACCATCCACACGGAAGCCTCGAAGCCCGGAAAGCCCGATTCCGCGACCGTCGGCACGTCGGCGATGAGCGGCGAGCGCTTCGCCCCCGTCTGCGCCACGACCTTCAGCTTGCCCGCCTTGACGTGCGGGATGAGCGCCGTGGGGTTGAGCGCGAGCAGCTGCACGTCGCCCGCGAGCAGCGCCGTCACCGCGGGCGCGCCGCCGTTGTAGGGAATGTGCTCGGTGCGGATGCCGGCCGCGCCATTGAGCTGCTCCATCGTGAGCTGCGAGATGCTGCCCTTGCCGACGGAAGCGAAGTTGAGCGCGCCCGGCTTCGCCTTCGCGCGCGCGACGACCTCCGCCAGCGTCGCGGCGCCCAGCGAGGGATGCACGGCGATGAGGCCCGGCGCCGTGCCCACCAGCGTCACGAACGCGAAGTCGCGCGTCACGTCGTAGGGCAGGTTCCTCGCGAGCGCGGGGCTCACCGCGAGCGGGCCGTTGGTGCCGATGAGGAGCGTGTGGCCGTCGGGCGCGCTGCGGGCGACGGCTTCCGCGGCGATGTTGCCGCCCGCGCCGGGGCGGTTCTCGACGACGACCGGCTGCCCGAGCGCCTCGCCCAGCGGGCCCGCGAGCGTGCGCGCGACGACGTCGGGCTGGCCGCCGGGGGCGAAGGGGACGACGAGCTTCACGGGGCGCATGGGCGACCAGTCGGCCAGGGCCCCGGGGGCGATGGCGACGAGCGCGGTGGCCAGCAGGATTCGAACGGCACTCATCGGGGCGTGACGCCTTTCTGCGCGGCGCGGCCCAGGGCGCGCTCCGCGATGGAAGCCGAGAGGATCGGTACGCCGCTCGCCGGCACGTCCTTCAGGTTCTCGTAGAGGCGAACGCGCTCGCGGAAGCCGGCGTCCCGCGGCCACGGCTCGTCGACGGGCTGCGTCACCCAGAACGAAAGGAACCCGCCGGCGGCATCGCGCACGTCCGGGGGCGATCGCTCGTCGAGCACGGCTTCGCGCGCCGCCGCGAGGAAGAGCAGGCCCGCGCCGGTGCGACCCGCGGACTTGTCCGACGACAGTCGCTGGAAGAGCGCCACGCGCTCGGGGCCCGTCATCGCGCGGACCTGCGGGTTCAGGGCCGCCACGAGCGCGGCGAGGGCCTCGTCGCCGTTCCTCGCCTGGCGTTCCGGCTTCACGAAGCGCAGGCGGCCCAGGGTGTCGGCGTACGCGCCGCCGCCCACCCGGAAGCGCAGCGCCTCGCCGCCCGCGAGCGTCGCCTCGTCCGGATCGCTCGCGACGATGCGCTCGACGCGCTCCACCGTATCGATCATCTCCCCCACGACCTCGGCCACATCCGGATGGATGCGCGCGAGGTTTCGCGGCAGGGCATCCTCCCACCACGGCAGGGCAAGCAGGGGCAACACGGTGAAGAAGAGGCGCGCCGCCGGGTGCATCGCCGGCAGGAAGAGCCCCATGCCGAAATACCACAGCAAGGCGCCGGCGGCGAGCGGCATGAGCGCGGCGATCCAGAGGCTTCCCGCCTCGCGCCGGCCGTCCACGTGTCCCTTGGGCATCGCACCGGCGGGCCGGGCCGGGTCGAGCGCGAGCACAAAGGCCCGGGGCGGCGTGGCCCAGCTCTCGATGGCGAGGTCGTCGGGACGGTCCGATTCGCGCTCGAGCACGCCGAGCATCGTCTTCGGCGCGAGCGCATCGCGGTCCGCATCGGGCTGCGGCGACTGCGCGAGCCACCGGAGGGCGGCCGGAGCGAATCGCATCTCGGGCACCGCGAAGCCATTCGCCTCGCGGGGCCAGTCGAACGGGACGTCCGTCGCCATCTCGTCGAGATCGTGCAGGTGGTACGACTCGTTGAACTGCAGGCGCTTGCCGCAGAACGCGCGCCGCAGGGGCGATCCCCAGTCGCCTTCGTACTCGACGACGGCACAAGGGGTCGCCCGGGCCGAGGCGCGCCAGAACCCGGCCGCCCCGACGCGCGCCGGGTCGAACGCGATCGCGAGCCAGCTCTCCACGATGCGCCCCTGGGCGGTGGCGGTGAAGGCCGCGTACTCGCGCGCGTCGAGGACGCGTTGCGGCCCGGACTTCCAGGCGAGGGTGAGGAAGACGGCGGCGGCGCCCAGGAAAATGGCGGCGTAGAGACGCACCCCCCAGCCGATCGTGAGGCCCGCGACCTTGCCGATCGCGATGGCCTTCAGGGCTTCGCCCAGCCTCGCCTTCGCGTCAGGCGGCATCGCGGTTGGTGTCGCGGGTGATGTCGCGGGCGGCGTCACGACGCCCGGCTTCATCCTGCGCTTTCGGCCCATCGGCGAGGTGGGGACAGTTGAAAATGGGGACAGGTGGAATAGTGCACCCGACCCCGATTTTCAGTAGTTGAGGACGGGGGCGAGCCAGCGCTCGCAGGCCGCGAGGTCCATGCCCTTGCGGTGCGCGTAATCCGCCACCTGGTCGCGCTCGATCTTGCCGACCGCGAAGTAGCGCGCCTCGGGATGCGAGAGGTAATAGCCGCTCACCGCCGCCGTGGGCAGCATCGCGAAGGACTCGGTGAGCGTCATGCCGGCCGTCTCCGGCGCGTCGAGCAGCTCGAAGAGCGTGCCTTTCTCCGTGTGGTCCGGGCAGGCCGGGTATCCGGGCGCCGGACGGATGCCCGCGTACTTCTCCGCGACGAGGTCCTCGTTCGAGAGCTTCTCGTCCGGGCTGTAGCCCCAGTATTCCGTGCGCACGCGGTGGTGCAGGTGCTCGGCGAAGGCCTCGGCGAGGCGGTCGGCGATGGCCTTGAGCAGGATCGCGTTGAAGTCGTCCTGCTTCGCCTCGTATTCCGCCACGCGCGCGTCGATGCCGCCGCCGGCCATCACCGCGAACGCGCCCACCCAGTCCGGGACGCCCGAATCGCGCGGCGCGACGAAATCGGCCAGGCACAGGTTCGGGTTGCCCGCGGGCTTCTCGTTCTGCTGGCGGAGGTTGCGCCACGTCGACAGCACGTGGTCGCGCTTCTCGTCCGTGTAGATCTCGACGTCGTCGCCCACGGCATGGGCGGGCCACAGGCCGAAGACGCCGCTCGCCGTGAGCCAGCGGCCCTTCACGATGCGATCGAGCATCGCCTGCCCGTCGCGGAAGACGTTGCGCGCGGCCTCGCCCACGACCTGGTCCTGGAGGATGTCGGGGTACTTGCCGGCGAGGTCCCACGTCTGGAAGAACGGCGCCCAGTCGATGAAGGGCACGAGCTTCTCGAGCGGGTAATTCTTGAGGGACGTGCGCCCGATGCGCCCGGGCTTCGGGGGCGCGTAGGCCTTCCAGTCGATCCTCGCCCCGTTGGCGCGCGCGGCCGCGAGCGTGACGGACTTCTGCCCCGTCTTCTTCGAATGCGCGTCGCGCACCTTCACGTAGTCGGCGCGCGTGTCCGCCACGAACGTGTCGCGGCTCTCCTCGCTCGCGAGGTGCGTCGCCACGCCCACGGCGCGCGAGGCGTCCGGCACCCACACCGTCGGGCCCGAGTAGTGCGGCTCGATCTTCACGGCCGTGTGCGTGCGCGAGGTGGTGGCGCCGCCGATGAGCAGCGGGATCCGGAAGCCCAGCCGCTCCATCTCCTTGGCCACGTGCGCCATCTCCTCGAGCGAAGGCGTGATGAGGCCCGAGAGCCCGATCATGTCCGCGTTCTCCGCGATGGCCGTGTCGAGGATCTTCTGCGCCGGGACCATGACGCCCAGGTCCACCACGTCGAAGTTGTTGCACTGGAGCACGACGCCCACGATGTTCTTGCCGATGTCGTGCACGTCGCCCTTCACGGTGGCCATGACGACCTTGCCCTTGGCCTTCGCGTCGGCGGTGCCCAGGAGCTTCTTCTCCTCCTCGATGTACGGGATGAGGTGGGCCACGGCCTGCTTCATCACGCGCGCGCTCTTCACCACCTGCGGCAGGAACATCTTGCCGGCGCCGAAGAGGTCGCCCACGACGTTCA
>CAZPLW010000124.1:0-13149 GCA_964587315.1 uncultured Lysobacter sp. | reverse complement strand
GATCTCCGCGCCGAACATCTTCGCGGCGGTGAGGTGGAAGTCCACGTGGCGCGCGCCGATGTCGCAGCCGGCCACCACCGGCACGTGCGCCTCGCCGATGCGGTGCAGCAGCACGCCCAGCAGCAGGATGGGGATGCGGTTCGAGCCGCTGTCGGGCACGGGCACGTCCGAGGAGCGGATGGTGCCCGCGTCGATGACGAGGTCCGACTCGCCGCTCCACTCGAGCTTCGCGCCGGAGGCCGCCAGGAGCTTGCGGGTGATCTCCACGTCGCCGATCTTCGGCGCGTTGAGCAGGCGCGAGGTGCCTTCCGCGAGGAGCGCGGCCACCATCGCCTTGGTCGCGAAGTTCTTGGCGCCCAGGCAGCGGATGCGGCCGGAAACCGGCTTGCCGCCCTGGACGAGGTAACGCTGGGATGCGGTCATGGCCAAATGTTACATTGGCCGCCCCCCCAAGTGCGCCTCACGACATGACTGCCACGATTCCGGCCGAATCGGTCGCCGGAAACGCCGATTACCGGCATCTCTCGACGCTCGCCGGGGTCCGCGTGGACCTGCGCTACGCCACGCCCGGCAATTTCGCCGGCCGCGATCTCTATTCGCCGCTCGACTGCGCGTGGCTGCATCGCGACGCGGCCGACGCGCTGGCGATCTCCGCCGCATGGCTCGCCCGCGAGCGGCCGGGGTCGACGCTGCTGGTGCTGGACGCCATGCGGCCGCAGCGCGTCCAGGAACAGCTCTGGGCCGTGCTCGCCGGAACCGAGCTGGAGCGCTACCTCGCCCCGCCCGCGCGCGGCTCCATCCATTCCTTCGGCATGGCGGTGGACGTGACGCTCTGCGATCCCTCGGGAGGCGAACTGGACATGGGCACGCCCTTCGACTGCCTCGACGAGCGTTCGCACCCGGCCTGCGAGGAGCGGCTTCTCGCCTCGGGCGCCATCACCCGAGAGCACGTCGCCCACCGGGAACTGTTGCGCGCGGCGATGCGCGAAGGCGGATGGCAGGGCATCTCGACCGAGTGGTGGCACTTCGATTGCGGCGACCGGACGAGGGTTCGGGCGGAGTACGCGCGCATCCTCTGACGCGGGGAAAGAAGCCCCGGCGGCACTTGGCACGGGGCTTGCACTCGGGTGTGACGTTCGCCTCCCGAAGACCGCCCGCTTGCTCTCCCCCGTCCAGTCCTATCTCGAATCGCTCCACCAGGAGCTCGCCGGCCTGCGCGAGGGGGCCGTCGCCACCTACATTCCGGAGCTGGCCCGCGTCGATCCCGACGCCTTCGGCATCTGCCTCGTCACCATGGACGGCGTGTGCTACAGCGTCGGCGATGCCGACCGGCCGTTCACCATCCAGTCGCTCTCCAAGCCGTTCGTCTACGCCGCGGCGCTTGCGGACCGGGGCCGGGAGGCCGTGTCGCGCCGGATCGGCGTCGAGCCGAGCGGCGATGCCTTCAATTCGATCAGCCTGGATCCCCAGACTGGTGCGCCTTTCAACCCGATGATCAATGCTGGTGCAATCGCGGCCGCGGGGCTCGTGGCGGGAGAGGATGCCGCGGCCCAGTGGCGGCGCATCGAGGGGGCCCTCGCGGCCTTCATCGGCAGGGACGTGCAGGTCGACGAGGCGGTGTATCGCTCCGAGAGCGAGACCGGGCACCGCAACCGGGCCATCGCGTGGATGCTGAAGAACTTCGGCATCATCGACGGCGACCCGATGGCGGTGCTGGAGAACTACTTCCGGCAATGCTCGATCCTCGCGACCTGCCGCGACATCGCCTACATGGCCGCGACCCTCGCCAACGACGGCGTGAACACGCTCACCGGCGCGCGGGCGCTGCCGTCGGAGCAGGTGGAGCGGGTGCTGAGCGTGATGGCCACCTGCGGCATGTACAACTTCGCCGGCAGCTGGATGTACGAGGTGGGGATGCCGGCCAAGAGCGGCGTGGGCGGCGGCATCGTCGCGGTGCTGCCCGGGCGGTTCGGCATCGGCGTCTTCGCCCCTCGACTGGACGACCGGGGCAACAGCGTTCGCGGTATCGAGGCCTGCAAGCGGCTGTCCCGCGACTTCGGCCTGAACCTTTTTCGCGCCACCCACGATCCGGGCATGGCCCTCGGGCGCATCTACACGGGGGCCGACGCGCCTTCGCGCCGCCAGCCCGCGATCGACATGCGCGCCTACCTGCGGGACCGGGCCCACCGCATCAAGTTCCTCTCCCTGCACGGCTTCCTCGCCGTGGACGGCGTGGAGTTCGTGATCCGCAGGATGCAGTCGCTCGCCCCGGAGGCGCACAGCTTCGTCCTCGACCTGCACCGCGTCGACGGCCTGTCCGAGAGCGCCGCGCGGCTGCTCAACCAGGCGCGGCTGGGCTTCGCGGCCGAAGGCGTCGCCGTCGTGTGCACGCGGATCCACAACCGCGCGGCGATCTCCGCGCCGCTTCGCCGGGCCATCGGCCGGGGCGACCGGGGCTTCCTGAGCTTCGAGGACAACGACCTCGCCGCGGAGTGGTGCGAGAACCGGCTGCTCGAGGATGCCGAGCGCAGCGCCGGCGCGGCGGCTTCGCTGGCGGATGCCGCGCTGCTGCGCGGCCTGCCCGCGGCGCTCCTGAAGGAGGTCGAGGGCGTGAGCCGCACGCTGCGCTTCGCGGCCGGCGAGCAGATCCTCAGGAGCGGCGAGACCGGCGAGCGGCTCATCTTCTTCATCGAGACGGGCCACGTCAGCATCCTGGTGCCGCTGGCCGACGGCGCCCACCAGCGCATCGCGACGCTCGCGCCGGGCATGGTGTTCGGCGAGATGGTGCTGCTGGGCCACGCCACCCGCAGCGCTTCCGTCTACGCGGACGTCGACGTGAGCTGCCGCGTCTTCGATGCGGCGGACCTCGAGCGGATCTCGGAGCGGGAGCCGCAGCTGCGGATCACGCTTTTGGAGAACATCGCGCGGGACCTCGCCAACAGCCTGCGCCGCGCCACGCAGTGGATCGCCGCGCTGGCTTGACCGACGGATAACCCGCCTTCGCGGGGGTGACGGTCATCGCGGCGTCTTCAGCCTGGCCGCGTGGTCGACGAGTGCGTCCAGGACGGGCCGCGCCACGCTGCCGGTCGCCTTCGGGTGGTTGATCATCGCGACGAAGACGAGCGTCGCGCCGCCCGCATCGACGACGTAGCCGGCGAGCGCCGAGGCGTCGCGCAGCGTCCCGGTCTTCAGGCGCGACGTTCGCGCGGCGGGGCTCTTGTCGAGGCGCTTGCGCACGCCGCCGTCGACGCCGGCGATCGGCAGGGCCGACAGGTATTCGGGGAACCAGGGGCTCGAACGCGCCTCGCGCAGGACGGCCGCGAGCGTCGCCGGGCGGATGCGCTCCTGGCGCGAGAGCCCCGAGCCGTTGTCGAGCACGAGCCCGGCGTCGTCGATGCCCTTCTCCGTCAGCCAGTCGCGCACGATGCGCTCCGAGCGTTCGGCCGTCGTCCCGCCGGGCGGCAGCAGGTCCGTGGTGCCCAGGACGAGGTAGAGCATGCGCGTGACGGGGTTGTCGGAGCGCTTGTTCACGTCGCGCACCATCTCGCCCAGCAGGCGCGAGCGATGGCCGGCGATCGTCCGGCCGCCCGGGGCGAAGCTCGCCCGCGTCCGGCCCCCGAAGGTGCCGCCCAGCTCCTTCCAGAGCGCGCGGAAGAGGCGGTCGACGTACTCCACGCGCTCGAGCAGGTTGAGGCGCGTCGAGGCGGTGCAGTCCTTCGGGAAGTCGCCCGCGAGGCGGATGACGACCTCGCCGTCGCGGCGTTCGACGGCGGGCAGCTTCCAGCCGTCCTCCCAGTCCGCGCACTTCCGGCCGGAGAGCGTGAGCCCGTTCTCGACCCGCACGCCGTCGAGGGGCGTCTCGATCGACGCCGAGACCCGGGCGCCGTCCGAGGCCAGCTCCAGGCCGAACAGGTACGAGCTCAGCATGAGCGCGTCCGGGATGAGGTTGTAGCGGAACTCCGGCGTGTCGTCGAAGGGCGGGACGCCTTCGTCCAGTCGCGCCGGCGTGAACAGGCCCATGTCCAGCACCAGGTCGCCGGCCACCTCGCGGATGCCCTGGTTGCGGGCTGCCACCAGCATGCGGCGGAACTCGGCCCAGCCCACGTCGGGGTCGGCGCCACCGCGCAGGACGAGCTCGCCTTTCAGGACGCCGTTCTCGAGCGGGGCGACGGTGACGAGCTCCATGCGCCCCTGCCAGGCCGGCCCCAGCCGGTCGAGGGCGACGATCGAGGTCAGCACCTTCATCGTGGAGGCCGGCTGCATCGCGGCGCCCGGCCGGTGGGCGAGCACTTCCTTGCCGGTCGCGGCATCCAGGACGACGAAGGCGAGCGAATCCTCGGGAAGCCCGGCGGCGGCGAGGGCGGCCGCAACGGGGGCGGGTACCTCGGCCCGGGCCGCCGGGGCGAGCGCCATCACCGTCACGGCCGCCAAGGTCCGGATAAAAGCCGTCACGAGGTATTGCATTTAGGTGACATTCCCCTCTAAAGTCCGGTCGAGTGGTAGTGCATTGGTATTATGCCCTGCCGAACCCGTTCCGAGACGAGCCCGAAGCCGCCGGAAGGGGAGAACTTCCGATCCAAACCTAGGGGAGTGCCCATCTTGAAGAAGACCCAGATCGCGCAGCTTGTCGCGCTCGTGTTCGCGGCCGGATCGGCCGCCGCCCAGCAACCCACGCAGAAGATCGAGAAGGTCGAGGTGACGGGCTCGAGCATCAAGCGCGTGGCCGACGAGGGGTCGCTTCCCCTCCAGGTGATCACCCGCCAGGACATCGTCAACCGGGGCATCACGAGCACGGAAGAGCTGATGATGAAGCTCTCGTCGAACGGCACGGGCGCGGACAACCTGTCGGCCAACGTCGGCATCCAGCTGGGCACCACGGACCGCAACAACAACGGCAACTCGAGCGCGAACCTGCGCGGCCTGGGCGCCTCGAACACCCTGGTGCTGCTGAACGGCCGGCGCGTCTCGACGCACGGCGCCAAGGGCAACGCGGTCGACCTGAACTCGATCCCCTTCTCGGCCCTGGAGCGCGTCGAGATCCTGAAGGACGGCGCCTCGGCCATCTACGGCACGGACGCGATCGCGGGCGTGATCAACTTCATCACCCGCAAGGACTTCACCGGCGTCGAGCTCTCGGCCATGACGGACATCACCGAGGACGGCGGCGGCAACATCTACCGCTTCAACGTCCTGGGCGGCTGGGGCGACCTCGCCAAGGACCGCTTCAACGTGATGGCGAACCTCTCCGTCGACCGCCAGGAGATCCTGAACGGCCGCGACCGCGGCTTCGCGAACGGCTACCAGCCCGACCGCGGCCTCTCGCCGGACACCACGGGCACGCCGTACGCGACCCAGACGGGCCTCGCGGGCACGGCCATGGGCGCCACGTTCCGCACGCCCTCCGGCGGCACGCAGACCTACAACCGCGCCAACCTGCTTTCGTTCACCTCGGGCTGCGATACCTACCCGGGCATGACGCAATACCAGTTCGCCCTCTGGAACAGCCCGGGCGCGCGGTACGGCTGCGCCTACGACTACGGCGGGGCCGAGGTGCTCATCCAGCCGGTGGACCGCATGAACTTCATCTCGCGCGGCACCTTCACGATCAACAACGAGCTCTCCGCCTTCGCCGAGATCACCGCCTCGCGCGTCGAGGCGAAGAAGTCGTTCGAGCCGCTGCAGATCACGACGACCGGCACGTTCGCCGGCATGCAGTACCCCGTCGGCGGCCCGTACTACCAGGACCTCTCGGCCTACATCCCGACCTTCAACCGCAACCTCCCGATCGCCTACCGCCTGCGCTGCTCGGACTGCGGCAACCGCGAGATCGAGACGACGACGGACGCCTACCGCTTCCTCGCCGGCCTGGAGGGCACGATCGCGGGCAAGTACGACTGGCGCATCGGCGCCTCGGCGGCCGGCAGCAACGCCGACTCGACGCTGGGCAACGGCTACATGTACACGGCGCCCCTCACGGCCACGCTGGCGAGCGGCCTGTACAACCCGTGGGTGCTGCCGGGGCAGTCGCAGGACCCGCGCGGCATGGCGCTGCTCGACGGCTCGCGCGCCAACGGCGCCAAGCTCTTCGGCGGCGAATCGCGCCTCACGCAGGTCGACGGCTCCATCACGGGCGAGATCATGCAGCTGCCGGCGGGCCCGCTCGCCTTCGCCGCGGGCTTCGACTACCGCCGCGAGAGCTACACCTTCTCCGACGGTTCCACCACCACGCAGCCGGTCTACCAGGCGCCCTTCGACGCGGACTTCGCGAAGGTCTCGCGCACGGTGAAGGCGATCTACGGCGAGCTCTCGGTGCCCATCCTGAAGAACCTCGAGGGCACGGTCGCGGTGCGCCACGACGACTACAGCGACTTCGGCGGCACCACCAACCCGAAGGTGTCGCTGCGCTGGACGCCCATGAAGGAACTGCTGTTCCGCGGTTCCTACGGCGAGGGCTTCCGCGCGCCGAGCTTCTTCCAGCTCTACACGCCCTCGGGCGACGCCCCGGTGCCCGGCAACATCGCCGACCCGGTGCTCTGCCCGAACGGCAACGTGGTCGGCGCCGACCTGTCGGTCTGCGCGATCCGCCCGAACGGCCGCAACGGCGGCAACCCCGACCTGAAGCCCGAGACCTCGAAGCAGTGGTCCGTGGGCTTCGTCGCCGAACCGGCCAACTGGATCACGGCGAGCGTGGACCTGTGGGAGATCGAGCGCGAGGACCGCATCTACGAACTCACCGCGCAGCAGGTGGTGGCCAACTACACGACCTTCCCGGAGAACCTCGTGCGCGGCACCAACGGCCGGCTCGACGGCCCCGGCGGATACATCCGCGCGGGCTTCGTGAACGCCGACGGCGACATCACGCGCGGCACGGACGTGAGCCTGCAGCTGCGCGGCCAGGTCTTCGGCCCGGGCAAGTGGACGCTGAACCTCGACGGCACCTACATCGACGAGTTCAAGGGCCGCATCTTCAAGGACCAGCCCTACGTGAGCCTCGTCGGCAAGTACAACGCCCGCGACCTGTACGTGCGCTGGAAGCACACGCTGACGGTGGCCTACACCGAGGGCCCGTGGACCGGAACGGTCTTCCAGCAGTACACGGACGGCTACGAGGACGAGAAGCCGCTCGGCGTGATCCCGGCGGGCTTCAACCCGAAGGTGGACAACTACATCACTTACGGCCTGACCGTTCAGTACACGGGCATCAAGAACACGACCCTCAGCTTCGGCGTGAAGAACCTGCTGAACGAGGACCCGCCGTTCACGGCGCACAACGTCGACTTCGCGGCCGGCGCCGGCTGGGACCCGCGAGTCGCCGACCCGCGCGGCCGCGCGTACCAGGCGCGCATCGCCTACAAGTTCTAGATCCTTGCCGATCCCGAACCGCTCGCGCCGGCGCTTCGGCGCCGGTGCGGCCGCCCTCGTGGCGGCCGCTTCGTTTCCGGCGCTCGCCCGTGCCGCGCCTTCCCGCCCGCTGCTGAAGCCCCCGCGCCTCAAGCGCGGCGACGTGGCCGCGCTCGTTGCGCCCGGCGGCCACCTCGAGGACGCGGAGATCGAGCGCAGCGTCCGCAATCTCGAGTCGCTGGGCCTCACCGTGAAGCTGGGGGCCAACGTTCGCCTCGCGCGCGGCAACTATGCCGGCACGCCCCTGCAGCAGGCGCAGGACCTGCACGCGATGTTCGCGGACCGCGAGGTGAAGGCCATCTGGGCGGGACGCGGCGGCTCGGGCGGGGCGCAGGTGCTGCCCCACGTCGACTGGGGCCTCGTGCGCGCGAACCCCAAGATCCTCTGCGGCTATTCGGACGTGACGGCCCTGCACCTCGCGATGCAGCGCCGGGCGGGCGTCGTCAGCTTCCACGCGCCGCAGGCCATCTCGACGTGGTCCGACTTCTCGCGCGAGCACCTCGTGGCGGCGATCATGGAGCCGCGCACGGGCCGCGCGATGGCCGGCGCGGCCGAGAACCGGGCCAAGGCGGCGAAGCAGCCGGAGTTCGCCGAACGCGTCGTGCGCGAAGGCGTCGCGGAAGGCCCGCTCACGGGCGGCAACCTCTCCGTGCTCTCGGCGCTGGCGGGCACGCCCTACGGCGCGCGGATGAAGGGGCGGGTCGTGTTCCTCGAGGACATCGGCGAGGCGCCCTACCGCATCAACCGCATGCTCACCCACCTCACGCTGTCGGGCGACCTGCCCTCGGCGGCGGGGCTGATGCTGGGCGTCTTCGTGAAGTGCCATCCGCCCAAGGACGAGGCGTCGCTCTCGCTCGAGGAGACGCTCGTCGACCGGGCCTGGCCGCTGGGCATTCCGTCGGCGATGGGGATGTCGTTCGGGCACATCGCGCACCAGTTCACGTTGCCGATGGGAATCCGGGCGCGATTCGATGCGGGGGAACGGACGCTCACGCTTCTGGAGGCGGCGGTGGTGTAGGGGGAGTTATTCGGGTGAAAGGCTTTGGAACCGCAGATGAACGCAGATGAACGCAGATGGTTTGTGATTCATGACGAGTGTGCCAAGAGAGACGATGTGAGCACGTCGGCTAGAGTTCGCACTTCCCTTCGTCGAGACTCATCTGCGTTCATCTGCGTTCATCTGCGGTTCCAAAGCCTTTCACCCCGCATCACTCGCTAACGATCACCTTCGCAAGGCCCCGCGGTAAAGCGTCGTCATCAACCGCTCCTCGTGCCGGTAATGCGCCGAGTACCGACCGGGAAACGTCTCCGGATCCCGCGCCACGCCCCCCACCAGCACGATCATCCCGTCCCGCGTCTTCCGGTCGAGGACGAAGACCCCGTTGAGCCCCCACGCCTCGCCCAGGTGGCCCACGCCGGTGAAGCCCCCGCCCTCGACCAGCCGGTCGCCGCAGCCGGGCCCGGAGACGTCGAGGAAGTGCTGGTTGCCGAGCCCCCAGGCGTTGAGGAGCCTCGGCCGCCCGGACTCGGAGGCGCAGGAGCCGCTGTTCCCCGCCGCCTCGTGCGTCCAGGCGCGCGCGAAGAACGCCTCGACCGTCGCCGGCTTCAGGAGGACCCGGCCGTCGATCGTCCCGCCATCCATGAGCATCCGCATCACGCGCAGGAGGCCGCGCGCGTTCGTGCGCAACCCGCCCTGCGGCGCCATGAGCGTGCCGTTGGTGCCGGGCACGTAGTCCGGGCCGGCCCGCGAGACGGGCGCCTCGTGCGCGAGATCGTCGACCTGCGCGTACCAGCGGCCCGTGGGCGAGCGCCAGATCTCCTCGCCGTTCGGCAGGTTCTCGCGCTTGCGGTAGAGCGTGGCGAGGTGGACGATTTCCGTGCGCGAGAACTCCGCGGGGTTGTAGCCGCCCATCATGCCCAGCGGCTCCAGCACGAGGCGCTTCATGAGCCGGTCGAAGCGCTCGCCCGTGACGGCCTCCATCGCCTCGCCGATCACGCCCCAGGGCAGGTTCGCGTACTGGAAGCGCTCGCCGGGCTTCGCCTCGCCCGACCACGCCTTGCCCTCGCCGTAGAGCTTGCCGCCGGGCACGAGGGCGTCGCGAAGGCGATGCGTGCGGTCCCAGAAGTAGCCCGCGCCGTCGCGCATCGACGAGGTATGGGCGAGCAGCATCCGCAGCGTGACGGCCTCCTCGGGGAAGTGCGGGTTGCGCAGGCGCCAGCCGAGGTACCCGGACACGTCGCGGTCGAGATCGAGCTTGCCGGCCTCCACGAGGCGCAGCACGCCCAGGGTGGTGACGAGCTTCGAGATGGAGGCGACCCGGAACAGCGTCATGGCGTCGACGGGCCGGTCGTTCGCGGGATTCGCCTCGTCGATGCGGCGCCGGCCGTGCTGGAATTCGTACGCCACCTCGCCGCCGCGCACGGCGATCACCGAGATGCCCGACAGCGGGTAGGCGGGGTCGTCCGCGATGGCCCGCAGCTCGCCGTCCAGCTTCGGGCCCCAGGCGGGCTTCGGATCGGCGGCGTTCACGAGGACCGGGACGAGCGCAAGGGCGAGGGCCGCGAGGCTACGGCGCATTGGCGGGCGCGGAGGTCATGACGTCGAGCAGCGCGGCCGTCTCGGCGTCGGGCTGGCCGTCGTACTTCGCGGGCCGGTACTTCATCTGGAAGGCGGCGATGACGCGCATCGTCGCCTCGTCGAACTCGCCGTTCTGCGCGATCGCGAAGCCGTGCGCGGCGAGCTTCCCCTGGAACCACGCGATGTCGGGCAACGACTTGTCGTACTCCGCCTGCCGCTCGGCCACGCGCCTCGCGTCCGGCCACGGGATGAGGCCCTCGTCCGCGAGGCGCTTCCACGGGAATTTCGGTCCCGGGTCCACCTTGCGCTGGGGCGCGATGTCGCTGTGGCCCAGGATGCGGTCGCCGCGGATCTCGTGCCGCCGGACGATGTCCTTCACGAGCGCGACGACCGCGTCCACCTGCGCCTTCGGATAGTCCGCGAAGGAGACCTCGCCGTTCGTGCGCGTGTCGCCCGCGTTCACGATCTCGATGCCGATGGAGGCCGCGTTGAGCGCGGTCTGGCCTTTCCAGGAGCTCACGCCCGCGTGGTAGGCGCGGCGGTTCTCGTCGACCAGGCGGTAGATCGTGGGCGGGTCGTCGTCGCGCACGAGGTAATGGCTGCTCACCTGGCCTTCGGTGAGGATGTTGAAGGCGCCCTGGAAGGTGCCCGTCGTGTAATGGATGATGAGGTACTGGGCGCGGCTGTCCTGGCTTCTCGCGCGATGGGAGTCGTCGATGCGCGGGCCCGTCGCGCAACCGGCGGCGAGGGCGAGGAGGAGGCAGAGGGCGATTCGGGTCATGGGAGGTCCTTTTCGGTCAGGCGCGCGCGGCGCGCAGCGCGAGGCGCGCGGCGGCGTGGTGGCCGTGGCAGGGGCGAAGCTGGAAGAGACAGTCCGCGGGCATCGCGGCGCCCATCGTCTCGGCGATGAGCGGGTGCAGCGTGGACGCGCGGCCGGAGAGCGTGACGGGCCGCGGGCCGTAGCGGCCGACCATCGCGCGGCCCAGGCGCGCGAGCTCGCGGCCGGCATCGGCGAGGATCGCGCGCGCGTCCGGGTCGCGATCGGCGCACTCGGCCACGGCGAGGGCGAGCCGGCCGATGTCGCCGCGATCGCCGCCATAGACGTACTGGCGCGTGAACGACCAGTCCGTGCCGCCGATGCGCTCGAAGAGGGCCATCGCCATCGGCGAATCCTGCCAGCTTCCGGGCCGCTCGTCCTCGGCGCGCCAGACGTGCCGCAGCGCCTCGCGCGCGATCCAGAAGCCGCCGCCGCCGTCGTCGAGCGTGACGCCGCGGCCGCCGGCGCGATGCAGCACGCCGCCGGCGTCGATGAAGGCCGCGACGGAACCGGTGCCCGCGTACACGACGTAGCCTTCGCCGGGCTCGAAGAGGTCGCGGTAGGCGGTCTCGATGTCGCTGCCGAGCGAGACGGCGGAAGGCGCAAGGCCCAGGGGCGCGGCGACGAGATCGGCGAGTCGCTCGCTGCCTTCGCCGAATCCGGTGAGCCCCGCGTGGACGCGCACCGGCTTCGCGACGGCGAGGACCTGCGTGGCGAGCAGCGCCAGCGTCTCCGCGACGACGTCGCGGCGCGCGTCCATCATCTGCAGCGCGGTCAGGCCGCGCACGTGTCCTTCGGCCACGACCTGCCCGTCGCCGGTGGCGAGCGCCCAGCGCGTGCGCGTGCCTCCCGCGTCGATGCCCAGGCCGCAGGGCGTGAGGGCGCTCATGGCACGGCCTTTCTCGCCTCGAGCGCGCGGGCGCGGGGACTCTCGATGCCCGTCCGGCCGACGACCGACAGGACCACGAGCCCCAGGCGCTGTCCGTTCCATTCGGACGGCAGGCGCCGGTCGGCCGGCGGCAGCGCGAAGAAGCGCCACGCGGTGCCAAAGCGTCCCCACGCGGCGACGACGCCCCTGGGCTCGTCGTTGTCGAAGGCGAGGCGCGCGAAGCCCGCGTCCGAATCGACGAGGCGCGCTTCGGGCGCGGGCGGTGGCGCTTCGCCCAGCCACGTCGCCGCGGGCACGAGGGCCGGCGTGGCGTAGAGCGCCGCGAGACGGTCCGCGATGCCCTTGCGGTTCTGCGCGATCGCGACGAGGCTGAAGTGCAGGTGGCCCGTGGCGCCGCGCGCGCGTGCGAGCTCGACCTGCCCTGCGATCTCCTCGGCCGGCCACGACTTGTCCGTCGCGTCGATGCGACTCGTGAAGATCCCGGGCCACACGGGACGCGCGCCCGGGTTCTGCGCGTTCCAGTACTCGAGCAGCGTGCCGAAGGGCTGGCCGGGCGACTCGCGCGGCCAGTAGAGCTGCGGCGCGAGGTAGTCGAGCCAGCCGGCCGCGAGCCACTTCTCCACGTCGGCGTAGATCTTGTCGTACTGGCTGAAGCCCGAGACGCCCGGCGGGCGGCGGTCGGGACGGCCCAGGCCGAAGGGGCTCACCCCGACGCGAGCGAACGGCTTCACGCGATGGGCCTCGCGGTGGAAGCGCTCGATCAGGCCGTCGACGTTCTGGCGCCGCCAGTCCGCGCGCGAGAGGGTGCCGCCGGTCGCGAGATAGGCGCGCCACGACGGTTCGTCGGGGAAGTCGAGTTCCGGGCCGCCGTCCGCCGGTCCGCCGCCCAGCGCGACCGGGTACGGATAGAAGTAATCGTCCACGTGCACGCCGTCCACGTCGTAGCGGCGAAGCACGTCCTGCACCACGGCGATGAAGCGGTCGGCCGCCGCCTTCTCGGCCGGGTCCATCCAGAGCTGGTTGCCGTAGGACTTCACGATGGCGGGGTTCACGCGCGCGACGTGCGTCGGCGCGAGCGGCGACTTCGCGCTCGAATGGCGCGCGCGCAGCGGATTGAACCAGGCGTGCAGCTCCAGCCCGCTCGCGTGGGCCTCGGCGACCCAGAACGCGAGCGGGTCCCACGCGGGATCGGGCGCGCGGCCCTGCTCGCCCCCGAGGTACTCCGACCACGGCTCGAGGTTCGACGGATAGATCGCGTCCGCGGCGGGACGCACCTGCAGCACGAGCGCGTTGAGGCCGGCCGCGCGGGCGGCGCGCACGGCGCGGCGCGCTTCCTCCTGCTGCATCGCGACGGGAAGGCCCGGCTTCGAGGGCCAGTCGATGTTGGCGACGGTCGCGATCCAGGCGGCGCTGAATTCGCGCGGCGCCGGGGGCGGCGAGGTGGCCGTCACGGGCGCGCTCGCC
>CAZPLW010000123.1:0-13211 GCA_964587315.1 uncultured Lysobacter sp. | reverse complement strand
GCCCTCGGGTTCGCCCTCGCTCTCCTCCCGGGCCGCGCCGGACTGCGGGTTCTTGGTGATGCCGTGGGAGATGAAGTTCACCACGTCGAGGCGGGAGACGCCCTGCTGGTGGAGGAAGTAGACGGCGTGCGAGTCCTTCTCGCCGTAGATGGCGACCAGCACGTTCGCGCCCGTGACCTCCTTCTTGCCGGAGGACTGCACGTGCAGGATCGCGCGCTGGATCACGCGCTGGAAACCGAGCGTGGGCTGGGTGTCGACCTCGCCGGTGCCGGCCACCGTGGGCGTGTGCTGCATGACGAAGTCCGCGAGCGCCTTCTTGAGCTCGTCGATCTTCGCCGCGCAGGCCTTCAGCACCTCGGAAGCGGACGGGTTGTCGCAGAGCGCGAGCAGCAGGTGCTCCACGGTGATGAACTCGTGTCGCTTCTGCCTCGCCTCGACGAAGGCCATGTGCAAGCTGACTTCCAACTCCTGGGCGATCATGTTTCCTCCATCGCGCACTGCAGCGGATGCTGGTGCTGTCGCGAGTATGCCGTGACCTGCTCCACCTTGGTGGAGGCAACGTCACGGGGGTAGATTCCGCACACGCCCCGCCCCTCGGTGTGCACCTTGAGCATCACCTGGGTCGCCCGCTCTCGGGGAAGCGCGAAAAACACCTGAAGTACCTCCACGACGAATTCCATCGGGGTGTAGTCGTCGTTATACATGACGACCTGAAACATCGGCGGCGGCTTGGTCTTGGCCGCGCTCGGCTTGAGAAGCGTGGAGCCGTTGGACTTGCTGGGCATGCCTGGGAGCGCACAGTGCTGCGGGAAATACCGCTGCGGATGAGAGTCAATATGGACAAAGGAATGCTCTTTTTCAAGACCCGGGTGGCAGAAATCGCCGCCCGGCCCGGCCAGGCGCCCCGTTTCGGTGCCTTCCGCACGGTGGACACCGGTCTATTGACGCAGGTTCCCGGGCGGGGTAAAAGGCGCCTTGGAGTTTGGCTTCAAGGAATTCGCATCGCCGCAAGGGCTTGCGGGCTTGGATCCGAACGATGTGCGGGCCTCCACCCGTTTATCCCGAGAGGTATGCAAGGCAATGGCAACCGGTACCGTCAAGTGGTTCAACGATGCGAAGGGCTACGGGTTCATCACGCCGGATGACGGCAGCGAGGATCTCTTCGCCCACTTCTCCGCGATCCAGATGCAGGGCTTCAAGACCCTCAAGGAAGGCCAGAAGGTCTCCTTCGAGGTGACGCAGGGCCCCAAGGGCAAGCAGGCGTCGAACATCCAGGCCGCCTAAGAGCCCTCGCCACGAATTGAAAAGCCCCCGGGACTCCCGTCCCGGGGGCTTTTTTGTCTTCAGGGTGCCGCCGGCGCGGGCCTCAGGCCATGCGGCGCTTGAGCTCGGCGTCCACCGCGTCCATGTACTCCTCGGTGGTGAGGTAAGGGTGGTCCGCGCGGATGAGCGTGGCCAGGTCCTTGGTCATCTTGCCGGACTCGACCGTGTCCACGCACACCTTCTCGAGCGCGAGCGCGAAATTCACCACGTCCGGCGTGCCGTCCATCTTGCCGCGGTACTGAAGGCCGCGCGTCCACGCGTAGATCGAGGCGATCGGGTTCGTGGAAGTCGGCTTGCCCTGCTGGTGCATGCGGTAATGGCGCGTGACGGTGCCGTGGGCCGCCTCGGCCTCGACCGTCTTGCCGTCCGGCGTGGTGAGCACCGAGGTCATGAGGCCCAGCGAGCCGTAGCCCTGCGCCACGGTGTCGGACTGGACGTCGCCGTCGTAGTTCTTGCAAGCCCAGAGGTAGCCGCCGTTCCACTTGAGGTTCGAGGCGACCATGTCGTCGATCAGGCGGTGCTCGTAGGTGAGCTTCGCCGCGTCGAATTTCGCCTTGAACTCCGCGTCGAAGATCTCCTGGAAGATGTCCTTGAAGCGGCCGTCATAGACCTTGAGGATGGTGTTCTTGGTCGACAGGTAGACGGGGTAGTTGCGGTTGAGCGCGTAGTTGAAGCAGGCGCGGGCGAAGCCGCGGATCGACTCGTCCAGGTTGTACATGGACATCGTGATGCCGGCGCCGGGTGCCTGGAAGACCTCCTTCTCGATGGGCGCGCTGCCGTCCTTCGGGATGAACGAGAGCTTGATCGTGCCGGGACCGTCGAACTTGATCTCGGTGGCGCGGTAGACGTCGCCGTAGCCGTGGCGCGCCACGACGACGGGCAGGTTCCAGTGCGGCACGATGCGCGGCACGTTGCTGCAGACGATCGGCTCGCGGAAGATCGTGCCGTCCAGGATGTTGCGGATCGTCCCGTTCGGGCTCTTCCACATCTGCTTGAGATTGAATTCCTTGACCCGCGCCTCGTCGGGCGTGATGGTCGCGCACTTCACGGCGACGCCGTACTCCTTCGTCGCGTTCGCGGAGTCGACCGTGACCTTGTCGTCCGTCGCGTCGCGGTGCTCCATCCCCAGGTCGTAGTACTTGAGGTCGATGTCGAGGTAGGGGAGGATCAGCTTCTCGCGGATGCGTTGCCAGATGATCCGCGTCATTTCGTCGCCGTCCATCTCGACGACCGGGTTCTTGACCTTGATCTTGCTCATGCGGGGGGACTCCTGTCGGGTCTTCTCGTAAGCGGCGGGGTGGCCCGGAAGCGGGCCGGCAAAGCCGAAAAATCGCACAATTCTATCAAAGCCCGCCGGACGACCCTTGACGCAACTCATACTGCTCAACAAGCCTTACGGCACCCTCTGCCAGTTCAGCCCATCCGAGGGGCGGTCCACGCTGAAGGATTTCGTGCCGGTGCCCGCCGTGTATCCCGCCGGACGCCTCGACACGGACAGCGAGGGCCTGCTGGTGCTCACGGACGACGGCCGCTTGCAGGCGCGCATCGCCGACCCCCGCCACAAGCTCGAGAAGCGCTACTGGGTCCAGGTGGAAGGCGTGGCGAACGACGACCAGCTGGAATCGCTGCGCCGCGGCGTGGACCTCGGGGAGTTCGTCACCCGTCCCGCCGGCGCCGTCCGCATCGAGGAGCCCGTGGGGCTCTGGGCGCGCACGCCCCCGATCCGCTACCGGGCCGCCATCCCCACCAGTTGGCTCGAGATCCGACTGCGCGAAGGCAGGAACCGCCAGGTGCGGCGCATGACGGCCAAGGTCGGGCTGCCCACGCTCAGGCTGGTGCGACAGGCGATCGGCCCCTGGAGCCTCGAGGGACTCGCCCCCGGCGCTTGGCGACGGGCCGCTGCGACGCTTCCCGCGGGGCTATAGGCCCCTGTCAACCGACCGGTCGACGCGGGCGTTATAGTCGTCGACGAGGCTGGCATCCAGCGCAGTCGAAGCGTTCCCCCCCACACAATCCATAGGAACCCCCATGAAAAAGCTTTCCTCGCTGATCGCCGCCGTGTTCGCCGCCGCCTCGCTCGGCGCGTTCGCCCAGGCCCCGGCCAAGCCGGCCGATGCCCCGAAGCCCGCCGCCGCGCCGCTGGCCGCCCCGGCCCCCGCCCCGTCCGCCAAGACGGAAGCTCCGGCCAAGGCCGCGGATGCCGCCAAGCCCGCCGAAGCCAAGAAGGCCGAAGCGAAGCCCGCCAAGAAGAAGTCCACGACCAAGAAGAAGTCCGCCCCCAAGAAGGACGCCGCCCCCAAGGCCGACGCCCCCAAGGAAGCCCCGAAGGCCGACGCGCCGAAGAAGTAATCCGGCTGCAACGGATGCAAGCGAGGCAGGGCCGCGAGGCCCTGCCTTTTTCGTTTCCGCCGCTCGTCTCGCGTATCCTCGCGCCCATGAAAGTCGTCGTCGGCCTCTCCGGAGGCGTGGATTCCGCCGTCGCCGCCCTGCTGCTCAAGCGCGAGGGCCATGACGTCACCGGCCTGTTCATGAAGAACTGGGAGGACGACGACGACGACCAGTACTGCTCCACCCGCGAGGACCTCATCGACGCGGCCGCGGCGGCCGACCGGATCGGCATCGACCTGGAGGCCGTCAATTTCGCCGCGGAGTATCGCGAACGGGTGTTCGCGAGCTTCCTGGCCGAATATCGCGCCGGCCGGACGCCGAATCCCGACGTCCTGTGCAACGCCGAGATCAAGTTCAAGGCCTTCCTCGACCACGCGATGCACCTCGGGGCCGACCGCATCGCCACCGGTCACTACGCGCGCGTGGAAATGCGCGGGGACCGCTACTCGCTGCTGAAGGGGCTGGACCCGTCCAAGGACCAGAGCTATTTCCTGCACCGGCTCACGCAGGCCCAGCTCTCGCGCTCGCTGTTTCCGGTCGGCCACCTGCGCAAGGTCCGCGTGCGCGAGATCGCCCAGGAGTCGGGGCTGCCCAATCACGCCAAGCGCGATTCCACCGGCATCTGCTTCATCGGCGAGCGGCCCTTCCGCGAGTTTCTCTCGCGCTACCTGCCGCGCGAGCCCGGCGCCATCGTCGACGAGCACGGACGGCGCCTCGGGGAGCACCAGGGGCCCATGTACCAACCCCTGGGCCCGAGGCAGGGGCCCGGCATGGGCGGCCGGCGCGGCGGCGACGGCTCCCCTGGGTACGTCGCGGCAAAGGATTCCGCCACCAACACGCTCGTCGTCGTGCAGGGCAAGGACCACCCGCGGCTCGCCTCGCTTCGCCTGCATGCCGAGGACGCGAGCTGGATCCGAGGCGACGGCCCGCCGAAGGACGATGGCGCCCCGCTCGCCGCCAAGACGCGCTACCGGCAGTCGGACGCGGCTTGCCGGATCGTGAGCGGGGGGGAGACGTCGTTCGACCTCGAATTCGAGCAGGCCCAGTGGGCCGTGACGCCGGGCCAGTCGGCCGTGCTCTACCAGGGCGAGGAGTGCCTGGGAGGCGGCGTCATCGCCGCAAGCTAGGCGGGCGGGCGCGTCTCGGCGAACGAAGGACGGGCCTCCAGCCGCTCGATCCACCGGCCGAGCGAGGCGTGGGCGCGCCGCCAGCCGAATTCGGGCAGGCGGAATTCCAGCCACAGCAGCGCGCACGCACAGGCGATGTCGCCCAGCGTGATGGCGTCGCCGTGCAGGTAGGCCTTGCCGCCCAGCTCGCGCTCCAGGGCGGCGATGCCCGCCTCGACCTTGCTCTTCTGGCGCGCGATCCAGGCCGGGTCCTGCAGGTTCGCGGCGCGCTTGCGCTCGAGGAAGATCGCGAGGCCGGCGTCCGTGATCCCGTTGCCGAGCGCCTCGTCGCGGCGAACTTTCGCCCGGTCGAGGCCCAGGGGCGGAATGAAGGCGGGCGCGCCGAGCGGATCGAGGTACTCCGCGATCACCGACGAATCGTAGAGGCAGGTGCCGTCGTCCAGCACGAGCACGGGCACCTTGTTCAGCGGGTTGTAGCGCGGCACGGTCGAGTCGGCGTTCCACGCGCTTTCCTCGACGAGCGCGAACGCGATCTGCTTCTCCGCGAGGAGGACGCGGACCTTGCGTGCGTACGGACTGGTCTTCGAGGCGAGGAGCTTCATCCCGGTTTCTCCGTGTTGTTCTGGGCCGTCTTGGGGTGCCGATCGAGTATAGCATCGCGCCTTTCGCCCCCCGGCCGGTCCTGGCCCGCGTGATAAAATCGCCGCGATGTCACATCCCCTCACCGCCCTTTCCCCCCTCGACGGGCGCTACGCCGCCAAGACCCGGGCCCTCCAGGATCACTTCAGCGAGTTCGCGCTGGTGCGCTGCCGCGTGCGCGTCGAGATCGCGTGGCTCGAGGCGCTCGCGGCCGAGCCCGCCTTCACGCCCCTGGCCCCCTTCTCGCCCGCGACCGTCGCGGAGTTGCGCTCGGTCGCCGCCGGATTCGCGCTCGCGGACGCCGAGCGGGTGAAGGCGATCGAAGCCACCACGAACCACGACGTGAAGGCGGTGGAGTACTGGCTGCGGGAGCGATTCGCGTCCAACGCCGAAGTGACGGCCGCCGCGGAGTTCATCCACTTCGCCTGCACGTCGGAGGACATCAACAACCTCTCGCACGCGATCATGGTGCGGGACGGCCTCGCGCAGGTGCTGCTGCCGGCGCTCGACCCGATCGTCGCACGCCTGGACGCCCTCGCCCGCGAGCACGCCGACCTGCCCATGCTCTCGCGCACGCACGGCCAGCCCGCGACGCCGACGACGCTCGGCAAGGAGATGGCCAACGTCGCCGCGCGGCTCAAGCGGGCGCGTGGCCGGCTCGCGGCCGTCGAGATGCTGGGCAAGCTGAACGGCGCCACCGGCAACTTCAACGCGCACGTGGTCGCCGTTCCGGGCGTGGACTGGCCCGCGTTCGCCCGGCGCTTCGTGACGGGCCTGGGCATCGCGTACAACCCGCTCACGATCCAGATCGAGCCCCACGACGCGCTCGCGGAGGCCTTCGACGCCCTCGCCCGCCTCAACACCATCCTGCTCGACCTGGACCGCGACGTCTGGGGCTACATCTCGCTCGGCTACTTCCGCCAGAAGGTGAAGGCGGGCGAAGTCGGCTCCTCGACGATGCCGCACAAGGTGAACCCGATCGACTTCGAGAATTCCGAGGGCAATCTCGGGCTCGCCAACGCGCTGCTGCGCCACCTCGCCGAGAAGCTGCCCGTCTCCCGCTGGCAGCGCGACCTCACGGACTCGACGGTGCTGCGGAACATGGGGGTGGCGTTCGGCTACTGCCTGCTCGCCTACGACTCGTGCCTGCGCGGCCTCGCCAAGCTCGAGGCCAATCCGGAGCGCCTCGCGGCGGACCTCGAAGGCTGCTGGGACATCCTGGCCGAGCCGGTCCAGACGGTCATGCGCGCGCACCGCATCGAGGGATCGTACGAGAAGCTCAAGGAGCTCACCCGGGGCAAGGGCGGCATCACGCGCGACGAGCTGCAGGCGTTCGTCCGGGCCCTGCCGCTTCCGGATGACGCGAGGGCGCGCCTGCTCGCCCTCACGCCCTCCACCTACATCGGCCTCGCGCCGCAGCTCGCGCGCGAAAGCTAGGCCGGGCGCAAGGCCGGCGCGGGAGCCGTCTTGTCGGCGAGCGTCCCCACGTCGCCGCACACTTCGCCGCCTTCCTGCACCAGCAGCTTGCCGTAGCGCACCTTGCCGTGAATGCGGCCCGTCGCGTGCACGACGAGGCGGCCGCGCACGGTGAGTTCGCCGTCGAAGGCGCCGCGGATCTCGGCGACCTCGATGTCGACGTTGCCGCGGAAGGAGCCGCTCTCGGCGATCTGCAGCGCGCGGCTGACCATCGTCGCCTCCACCCGCCCTTCCACGACGAGCGTGTCGCAATCGTCGATCTCGACGCCCTTCAGCTTGATGTTCGGTCCGACGATCAGCCGCGAACCGGCGCCCTCCTCCGGGCGACTGGCGGCCTCGGGCGTCGTCACGGGCTGGGCAGGCGGGCGCGGCACCGTCGAGAGCGCGGGGGCAGCCTGCGCCGGCGCGGGCCGTTGGGGAACGGCGCCGGTTGCGGGCGGGGCGTCCTTGCGGCCAAAAAGGCCATCGGGGTATCGCATCGGGATTCTCCTTCAAGGGATGGGAAAAACGCCTTTTCCATCCATCTTTCGTGCCAACCCGGCGTGAAGGTGAAAAACCCTTCAAGTTCAGCCTCTTGGGTGATGAAGCGCCGCGACGTGGCCCGGGCCCGGGTCGGGCCGGGGCGACAGCTCTGGTGCCGGGACCTCCAAGCGGTTGAATTCGCACGCGATGTCGCGTCTCAGCCGGGCGACGGCCGCGCGGATGCGCCGCGGCCGGCGACGGGCTAGAATTCCAAGGCTTGTCGCCTTGCCACCCCACACCCAGGAGATTCCATGAAGAGACTCATTGCCGCCGTCGCCATCGCCCTGCTCACCGCGACCGGCGCCGCCTACGCGAAGGACGAACCGAAGAAGGCCGCCCCGGCCGCCGCGCCCGCCGAGAAGAAGGCCGAGGCGCTCCTCGACATCAACAGCGCCTCGCGCGACGAGCTCATGAAGCTCAAGGGCGTGGGCGACGCGCGCGCCGACGCGATCATCAAGGGCCGCCCCTACAAGGGCAAGAACGAGCTGCTCGACAAGAAGATCGTCCCCGAGAACGTCTACAACGACATCAAGGACAAGATCATCGCCAAGCAGGACAGCGCCCCGGCGCCCAAGAAGGACGAGAAGAAGAAATAGCGGCCTGCGGGGCGCATGAAGAAGGGGCGGCCTCGGCCGCCCCTTTTCGTTTGCCCCGTATCGCGGCGCAACTCAGGGCGCCGCTTCCGCTTCCCCGTACTGCGGGTTCATGCGCTCGGCCTTGCCGGCCATCTTGTTGAGCGCGCTGAGATACGCCTTCGCCGAGGCGACCACGATGTCCGTGTCGGCGCCCATGCCGTTCACGACGCGGCCTTCCTTTGCGAGCCGGACGGTCACCTCGCCCTGGGAGTCGGTCCCCGTGGTGATGTTGTTCACCGAGTAGAGCAGCAGTTCCGTCCCGCTGTGCAGCATGTCCTCGATCGCCTGGAAGGCGGCGTCGACCGGCCCGGCCCCGCGCGCCTCCGCGCGCATCTCGCGTCCCGTGTCCGCGATCACCACGCGGGCGAAGGGCTGCTCCCCCGTTTCCGAATGGGCGACGAGCGCGAGCAGCTTGTAGCGCTCGTGCTCGGGCGTGACGCTCTCGTCGGAGACCAGGGCCTGGAGATCCTCGTCGAAGATCTCGCGCTTCTTGTCGGCCAGTTCCTTGAACTTGGCGAAGGCGGCATTGAGCGCCTCCTCCGTCCCGAGGATGATGCCCAGTTCCGCGAGGCGGGACTTGAAGGCGTTGCGTCCCGAGAGCTTGCCCAGGGTGAGGCGATTGGCGCCCCAGCCCACGTCCTCGGCCCGCATGATCTCGTAGGTCTCGCGGTGCTTGAGCACGCCATCCTGGTGGATGCCGGACTCGTGCACGAAGGCGTTGGCGCCCACCACGGCCTTGTTCGGCTGGACCGGGTAGCCCGTGATGGTGGAAACGAGCTTGCTCGCCGGCACGATCTGCGTGGCGTCGATCCCGGTCCGGCAAGGGAAAAGGTCGGCGCGCGTGCGCACGGCCATCACCACTTCCTCGAGGGACGCGTTGCCGGCGCGCTCGCCCAGCCCGTTGATCGTGCATTCCACCTGGCGGGCGCCGTTCATGACCGCCGAGAGGGAATTGGCCACGGCCATGCCCAGGTCGTTGTGGCAGTGCGTGGACCAGATGGCCTTGTCCGCGTTGGGGATGCGCTCGAGCAGCGTGCGGAAGAGGTGGCCCCACCGCTCGGGAATGCTGTAGCCGACGGTGTCCGGCACGTTGATGGTTCTCGCGCCGGCGGCGATGGTCGCCTCGAAGATCCGGCAGAGAAAATCGGTGTCGGAGCGGACGGCGTCCTCGGCCGAGAACTCGACGTCGTCCGTGTACTCGCGAGCGAGCTTCACGGACCTCACCGCCGCCTCGAGCACCTGCTCCTCCGACATGCGCAGCTTGAGCTTCATGTGGATGGGACTGGTCGCGATGAAGGTGTGGATGCGCTTGCGCTTCGCGCCCGCCACGGCCTCGCCGGCGCGGCGGATGTCGTTCTCGTTGGCGCGGGCGAGCGAGCAGATCGTCGAATCGTGCACGGCCTCGGCGACGGCGCGGATCGCCTCGAAGTCGCCGGGGCTCGCGGCGGCGAAGCCGGCCTCGATCACGTCGACGCGCAGCTTCTCGAGCTGCTTGCCGATGCGCACCTTGTCCTCGCGCGTCATGGAAGCGCCCGGGCTCTGCTCGCCGTCGCGCATGGTGGTGTCGAAGATGATCAATTGGTCCTGCATGGTGTTCTCCGGAACAAGGGGATGGACTTTCGCCGTCCCTGGTTCTGCCGGGCGGCGCCGCAACTGCCGAATTGGGGGGGGTGTATTTAGCGCGCGAGGCGCAGCAGCAGGCCGGGGAGGCCCGCCGCGAGGCGAAGCAGGAGGTCGGCGGAGAGCGCGACGGGATTCATGGCGACGACTATAGCACAGGGTCCGCGGGCCGCAACGTCACGGCGCGGCGGGCGCGATCTCGCGCCCCGGCTTCGCCCCTGCCTTGAGCAGGGCCGCCGCCATGTCGTGCGAACCGTGCTCCTCGGCGATGTCGAGCGCGGTGAGCCCGCCGTTGTCCGGGATGTTCGGATCGGCTCCGGCGGCGAGCAGGACTTCGAGCGCCTCCTTGTAGCCCATCTCGGCCGCCAGGGCGAGGGCCGTGAGGCCGTGCTCGTCCCGCTGGTTGAGGCTGGCCCCGCGGGCGACCATCAATTCGATGGCCGGAAGGTTGGTTTCCTCCACCGCCACCATCAGCACCGAGCGGCCGCCCCCGTTGATCACGGTATCCGGCGGCGTCGCCTGCAGCATGCGGGAGAGCCCGGCCACGTCGCCCGCCTCGATCGCGTCGCGGATGCCGCGGTACTGCTTCTCCTTGGCCTCCGTGCGCACGCGCTGCACCGCCCAGAGCGCGTAGCCCGAGAAGCCGTAGATGGCCATGATCCCCCAGAGCACGTGGGAAGGCTCGATCGAGATCAGCATCAGGGCGACCACGATGACCAGCGTCATCCAGAACGGCACGGCGCGACGCAGGTTCAGGTCCTTGCCGCTGTAGAAGCGCACGTTCGACACCATCGTGACGCCGGCGTACACGGTGAGCGCGGCCGCGAACCACTTCACCTGCCCGCCCTGCACCTGGTAGTCGTTGAGCACCCAGACCATGCCGGCCACGAGCAGGCCCGCCGCGGGGCTCGGCAGTCCCGTGAACCAGCGCTTGTCGGCCACCGACAACTGCGTGTTGAACCGCGCCAGCCGCAGGGCCGCCCCCACGCAGTACACGAAGGCGGCGATCCAGCCGATGCGGCCCATGTCCCTCAACGCCCATTCGTACATCACGAGCGCCGGCGCGGCGCCGAAGGAGACCATGTCGGCGAGGCTGTCGTACTCGGCACCGAAGGCCGACTGCGTTCCCGTGAGGCGGGCGACCCGGCCGTCGAGGCCGTCGAGCACCGCCGCGACGAATATCGCGATGGCCGCCCGCTCGAAATCGTGGTTCATCGCCTGGACGATCGCGTAGAAGCCCGCGAAGAGCGCGCTCGTCGTGAACAGGTTCGGCAGTAGGTAGATGCCGCGTTTCCTGAACGGCTCGATGAACGTGGGGCGCGGTCGCCGGGCGGGGGCGCTCATGGCGGTCCCCTACCGGGGCGGGGGCAGTTCGGCGAGTACCGTGCTCGTGGCCGAGACGCGGTCACCGATCGCCACGCGCGGCCGGGAGCCCGCAGGCAGGTAGACGTCCACGCGCGAGCCGAAGCGGATGAAGCCGTAGCGCTGGCCGCGCGCGAGCCGGTCGCCCTTGCCGACGTAGCAGAGGATCCGGCGCGCGATGAGCCCGGCCACCTGCACGCTCGTCACGTCGTGGCCTTCGGCCGTGCGCAGGTGGACCGCGTTGCGCTCGTTGTCCGTCGAGGCCTTGTCGAGGTCCGCGTTCACGAAGAGGCCCGGGAAGTACCAGACGTCCTGGACGGTGCCGTCCACCGGCGAGCGGTTCGAGTGCACGTTGAAGACGTTCATGAAGACGCTGATCTTCACGCAGTCGCGCTTGAGATACTCGTCCTTCGCCTCGCCCACCTGCACGATGCGGCCGTCGGCCGGCGAGAGCACCAGGCCCTCTCCCGCCGGGACCTCGCGGGGCGGGTCGCGGAAGAACTGCAGCACGAAGAGGGCCGCGACCCAGAACGGCACGGACCAACCGCCCAGGAAGACGGTGGCCACGACCGCGGCGAGCGTCGTCGCCGCCAGGTAAGGCCAGCCCTCCCGGGCGATGATCGGGTGCGGATAGTTCGCCACGGCCCGGCCTCGCTAGTTCTTGCTCTGGTCGACGAGCTTGTTCTTGCGGATCCAGGGCATCATCGCGCGCAGCTTCTCGCCGACCTTCTCGATCTCGTGCTCGGCCAGCAGGCGGCGCTTGGCATTCAGGGTCGGCGCCCCCGCCCGGTTCTCGAGGATGAAGTCGCGGGCGTACTCGCCATTCTGGATGCGGGCGAGGCACTCCTTCATCGCCTGCTTCGCCTCGGGGCCGATCACCTTCGGGCCCGTCACGTACTCCCCGTACTCCGCGTTGTTGGAGATCGAGTAGTTCATGTTGGCGATGCCGCCCTCGTAGATGAGGTCGACGATAAGCTTGGTCTCGTGCAGGCACTCGAAGTACGCCATCTCGGGCGCGTACCCGGCGTCGACCAGGGTCTCGTAGCCCGCCTTGATGAGCTCCACGATGCCGCCGCAAAGGACGGTCTGCTCGCCGAACAGGTCGGTCTCGGTCTCCTCGCGGAAATTGGTCTCGATGACGCCGCCGCGCGTGCCGCCGATGGCGCAGGCATACGAGAGCGCGACGTCCTTGGCCTTGCCCGTCGCGTCCTGGTGCACGGCGATGAGCGCCGGCACCCCGCCGCCCTGCACGTAGGTCGAGCGCACGAGGTGGCCCGGGCCCTTCGGGGCGATCATGATGACGTCGACGTCCTTCGGCGGCTGGACCTGGCCGAAGTGGATGTTGAAGCCGTGGGCGAACGCGAGGGCCGCGCCCTTCTTCAGGTTCGGGGCGATCGACTCGGTCCACACCGCCGCGTGGTTCTCGTCCGGCAGCAGGATCATCACGAGGTCCGCGCCCTTCACCGCGGCGCCGACGTCCTTCACGTCGAGCTTCGCCTTCTTCGCCTTGTCCCAGGACGCGCCGCCGGGCCTGAGGCCCACCGTCACCTTGACGCCCGAGTCCTTGAGGTTCTGCGCGTGCGCGTGGCCCTGCGAGCCGTAGCCGATGATGGTGACCTTCTTGCCCTTCACGAGCGAGAGGTCGGCGTCCTTGTCGTAATAGACCTTCATTTTCTGTTCCTCGATGTCTTTGAGCGTGATATCAGGCTTTGAGCACCCACTCGCCCCGGCCGATGCCCGAGACGCCGGTGCGGACGGTTTCCAGGATCGCGCCCTTGTCGAGCGCCTCGAGGAAGGCATCGAGCTTGTCCGTGGTGCCGGTGAGCTCGATGGTGTACGACTTGTCGGTGACGTCGATGATGCGGCCCCGGAAGATGTCGGCGGTGCGCTTCATCTCCTCCCGGTCCTTGCCGGAGGCGCGCACCTTCACGAGCATCAGCTCGCGCTCGATATGGCGTCCTTCCGAGAGGTCCACGACCTTCACCACGTCCACCAGCTTGTTCGGCTGCTTGGTGATCTGCTCGACGATCTCCTCCGAGCCGGTGGTGACGATGGTCATGCGGGACATCGTCGCGTCCTCGGTGGGGGCGACGGTGAGCGATTCGATGTTGTAGCCGCG
>CAZPLW010000122.1:0-13241 GCA_964587315.1 uncultured Lysobacter sp. | reverse complement strand
AAAGGAACCTGGCGCGGACGTTTGGATTGTCGATGGATTCATGTCACTTCGCGACACTTTGAACTGCACCGCCGTGGCCGACATGTTCAATGGGCGCGGAATTCCGACGGGGCCGTACTGTCGGCGAAAGACGTGGGATGGCGCGATGGTTCGGCGCTTCTATGAAAACACGCTTCTGAAAGGCCACGCCTGTCGCAATGTGAAGCATAGCGTGAAGATTTTTGAAACTGGTCAGCGAAAATCCGTGAAGAATCCTGGGGGCCCGGTTTACTACAGCTGCCCGCATTTGGCGTACTTGGATCCCACCGATTTTGATGAGTTACAGGAGCAATTGAAGAAGAGCAATGCCCGCTACAAGCGACCCCTCATCGATGGCAAGGACTCGCGACTAGGTGTGTCACGAAAGCGAACGAGATTTCCTGGGCAACACGCCCGATGCTACTACTGCGGGCATCATTATGTCTGGGGGGGCAATGGCGTCACCGGGGCGAGGCCGCTCGCGAGTATCAGGTTGGAGGACGGGCAGTGGACGACACTCGTGCCCTCGCGGGCCAGCAGGTCCATCTCGTGGCCTTCGAGGTGCACCGAGTGCACGGCGATGAGCCGCGGTCCCACCAGGCCCAGGCGCCGCAGGCGCTCGAGCGGCCGCACGCCGTGCTGCGATTGCCCTCCCGCGATCTCGTCCGCCGTTTCGTGCAGGTGGGTGTGCACCGGGATGTCCAACTCGTCGGCGAGCGTCGCCACCTTCGAGAGCGTCTCGTCGCCGACGGTGTAGGGCGCGTGCGGCGCGAGGCAGAAGGAGAGGAGGTCCTCGCCCGCGTACTGGTCGCGCGTGTTGAGGCCCTTGTGGAGGTAGTTCGCCGGATCGGTCGCATACGCGCTCGGGAAATCGATGGCGATGACCCCGAGGCTCGCGCGCATCCCGGCCCGCAGGGCCGCCCGGGCGGTGGCCTCCGGAAAGAAGTACATGTCGTTGAAGCAGCTGGTCCCGCCACGCAGCATCTCGGCGATGGCGAGCAGGCTCCCGTCGTGCACGAACTCGTCGCCCACGTGCTTCGCCTCGGCGGGCCACATGTGCTCCTGCAGCCAGGTCATGAGCGGCAGGTCGTCGGCCAGGCCGCGCAGCAGGGCCATGGCGGCGTGGCCGTGCGCGTTCACGAGACCCGGAATGAGCAGGTGCCGCGTGAGGCGCGTGACCGACCGCGCGCCGTACCGGATCCCGGCCTCGGCGGACGGCAGCAGGTCGACGATCCGGCCCGCGTCGATGGCGACCGCATGGTCCGCGAGGAGCGTCCCGGCAGGCTCCACCGGGGCGATCCAGGCGGCGTGGACGAGGGTGTCGATTTCGCGCATGGGGCAGGAACAAAAAACCCCGCCGGAGCGGGGTTCTTTGCCGGGCAGGGGCGGGTTACTTCTTGACGCCCTTGAACTCGATGTCGACGCGGCGGTTCTTCTGGCGGCCTTCCGCGGTCTTGTTGGTGGCGACCGGCTGGGACTCGCCCTTGCCGATGGTGGTGATCTTCGAGGCCGGGATACCCTTCGAAACCAGGTACTCCTTCACGGCCGCGGCGCGACGCTCGGAGAGCTTCTGGTTGTAGGCATCGGTGCCGACCGAGTCCGTGTGGCCGGTGGCGATGACCATCTCGACGTCAACGCCCTGGAGCTTGGCGGGGGCTTCGTCGATGCGCTTCTTGCCGTCCGGACGCACGACCGACTTGTCGAAGTCGAACAGGGCGTCGGCCTGGATGACGATGGCCTGCTTCACGGAGGCGGGAGCGGGCTTGGCGGCGCCGGCGGGTGCGGCCGGAGCAGCCGGGGCCGCCGGAGCCGCCGGGGCAGCCGGTGCGGCGGCGGCCGGCGCGACCTTCGGCATGCAATCCGGGTGGCTGATGCCCGACGACAGGACGCAGACGCCCTGCGAATCGCGGATCGGCAGGCCCTGCGAATCCGTCGCGTTAGGAACGGTGGCTTGAGCGAGCGCGCCGCCGGCGAAGGCCAGGGCGGCAGAGCCGAGCACCAGCTTCGCAATGGAGGAAATCTTCATATTCGGAACTCCCAAGAGATAAGTGATTTTTTGACGCCTGGCTTTTTATTCAGGCTCGCGCCCAAAACGACTCGCACAATCATACACAAAGCCCCTAGCAGGGCACAACCGAGGGCGGGAAGCGGCCCGGGTCGCCGGGCTTCCCGACCGTGGAAACGGGCACCCCGGATGTGGTAGAATTTCACTTTTGCCGGTCGGCAAAAGATCAATCAAAACAAGCGGTTGTTAACGGTCGCCCCCCGGCGGCCGAGGCTGCCGCGCTCACGCCCCGTGCCCATGGAACAGTTCGCGAAGGAAACCCACCCCATCAGTCTCGAGCAGGAGATGCGCCGGTCCTACCTGGACTACGCGATGAGCGTCATCGTCGGCCGCGCACTCCCGGACGCCCGTGACGGGCTCAAGCCCGTCCACCGGCGCGTGCTCTACGCGATGCACGAGCTGAGCAACGACTGGAACAAGGCCTACAAGAAATCGGCCCGCATCGTGGGCGACGTGATCGGCAAGTACCACCCCCACGGCGACACCGCCGTCTACGACACGATCGTGCGCATGGCCCAGGATTTCAGCCTGCGCTATCCGCTGGTGGACGGGCAGGGCAACTTCGGCTCGGTGGACGGCGACAACGCGGCGGCCATGCGCTACACCGAGATCCGCATGTCGAAGATCGCGCACGAGCTGCTGGCCGACCTCGACAAGGAGACGGTCGACTTCGGCCCGAACTACGACGGCAGCGAGGACGAGCCCCTCATCCTGCCGGCCAAGTTCCCGAACCTGCTGGTGAACGGCTCCTCGGGGATCGCCGTCGGCATGGCGACCAACATCCCGCCGCACAACCTCGGCGAGGTGATCGACGCCTGCTTCGCGGTGCTGGGAAACCCCGACATCGACATCGAGGACCTCATCGCGATCGTGCAGGCGCCCGACTTCCCGACGGCCGGCATCATCTACGGCACGGCCGACGTGAAGGAGGGCTACCGGACCGGCCGCGGCCGCGTCGTGATGCGCGCCCGCACCCACGTGGAGGACGTCGGCAAGGGCGAGCGCCAGGCGATCATCATCGACGAGCTGCCCTACCAGGTGAACAAGGCGCAGCTGCTCATCAAGATCGGCGAGCTCATCCGCGAGAAGCGCCTCGAGGGCATCGCCGACCTGCGCGACGAGTCGGACAAGAGCGGCATGCGCGCGGTGATCGAGCTCAAGCGCGGCGAGGTCCCCGAGATCGTCCTGAACAACCTGTTCAAGCTCACGCCGATGCAGGAGACCTTCGGCATGAACATGGTCGCGCTGCTCGACGGCCAGCCGAAGCTCCTCAACCTCAAGCAGTTCCTGGACGCGTTCCTGCGCCACCGGCGCGAGGTCGTCACGCGCCGCACGGTGTTCGACCTGCGCAAGGCCCGCGAACGCGGCCACGTGCTCGAGGGCCTCGCCGTCGCACTGTCCAACGTGGACGAGGTGATCGCGATCATCAAGGCCGCGCCGACGCCGCCCGTCGCGCGCACAGAGCTCATGGCGCGCACCTGGACTTCGCCCCTGGTCCAGCAGATGCTCGACCGGGCCACGGCGGAGAGCTTCCGCCCCGAGAACCTCCCGCGCGAGTACGGCCTTTCGCCCCAGGGTTACCGCCTGTCGGACGTCCAGGCCCAGCGCATCCTCGAGATGCAGCTGCAGCGCCTCACCGGGCTCGAGCAGGACAAGATCCTCTCCGAGTACCGCGAGGTCATCGCCGCCATCGAGGACCTGCTCGACATCCTCGCCCGGCCCGAGCGCGTCACGAAGATCATCTCGGACGAGCTGCAGGAGGTGAAGCGCGAGTTCGGCGACAAGCGGCGCAGCGAGATCGTGGTGAACGGCATCGAGATGTCCATGGAGGACCTCATCACGCCCGAGGACGTCGTGGTCACCCTTTCGCACACCGGCTACATCAAGAGCCAGAAGCTCGACGAGTACCGCGCCCAGAAGCGCGGCGGCCGCGGCAAGCAGGCGACGACCACCAAGGAAGACGACTACATCGAGAAGCTCTTCATCGCGAACACGCACGACTACGTGCTGTGCTTCTCGAACAAGGGGCGCGTGTACTGGATCAAGGTGTACGAGGTGCCGCAGGGAAGCCGCGCGAGCCGCGGCAAGCCCATCGTGAACCTGCTGAAGATGGAGCAGGACGAGCGCATCAACGCGATCCTCCCGGTGCGCGAGTTCTCGGCCGACCAGTACATCTTCTTCGCGACCCAGGAGGGCGTGGTGAAGAAGACCCCGCTCGCCGACTTCTCGCGGCCGCGGGCCTCGGGGATCATCGCGGTGGACCTGGACGAGGGCGACCGCCTCATCGGCGTCGCGCTCACGGACGGCCGCCACGACGTGATGCTCTTCTCCGACGAGGGCAAGGCCGTGCGCTTCGACGAGAACGACGTCCGGCCGGTCGGCCGCGGCGCGCGCGGCGTGCGCGGTATGAACCTCGCGAAGGGCGGCCAGGTGATCGCGCTGCTGGTCGCGCAGGACGAGGCGCAGAGCGTGCTCACGGCAACGGAGAACGGCTACGGCAAGCGCACGCCCATCTCGGAGTACACGCGCCACGGGCGCGGCACGCTGGGCATGATCGCCATCCAGACCTCGGCCCGCAACGGCAAGGTCGTGGCGGCGACGCTCGTCTCGACCGAGGACGAGATCATGCTCATCACCAACGGCGGCGTTCTCATCCGCACGCGGGTGAAGGAGATCCGCGAGATGGGACGCTCCACCCAGGGCGTCACGCTGATCAACCTGGGCGAGGGCGAGAAGCTCCAGGGGCTGCAGACGGTGCTCGATCGCGACGAGGAGGAGAACGGCAACGGCAACGGCCACGGCCACGTCGCGCCGGAGGCGGGCGGCGCTGAACCTCCGGCGGGCACCGAACCCCCGGCCGAAGGCGGGAGCTGACCATGCGCATCTACAACTTCGGGGCGGGCCCGGCCACGATGCCGGTGGAGGTGCTGGAGAAGGCGCGCGGCGAGCTCACGGAGTGGCACGGCGCCGGCATGTCGGTGATGGAGATGAGCCACCGCGGCAAGGAGTTCGTGGCCATCGCCGCCGAGGCCGAGGCGGATCTTCGCCGCCTCCTGGGCGTTCCGGCGGGCTACAAGGTGCTCTTCCTGCAGGGCGGGGCGACGCTGCAGTTCTCGGCGGTGCCGATGAACCTCCTGCGCGGCCACGGGAAGGCCGACTACGTGAACACCGGCGAGTGGTCGAAGAAGGCCATCGCCGAGGCGAAGAAGTTCTGCGAGGTGAACGTGGCCGCCACGAGCGCGGACCGGCACTTCACCTACGTGCCGAAGCCGTCCGCGTGGAAGCTCTCGCCGGACGCGGCCTACGTGCACGTGTGCACCAACGAGACGATCGGCGGCGTCGAGTACCACTTCACGCCGGACACGGGAGCGGTGCCGCTCGTGGCCGACATGTCCTCGCACATCCTCTCGCGGCCGCTGGACGTGTCGAGGTACGGCCTCATCTACGCGGGCGCCCAGAAGAACATCGGGCCGGCGGGCCTCGTGCTGGTCATCGTGCGCGAGGACCTCATCGGGCACGCCCTTCCCGGCACGCCGGGCGTGATCGACTACAAGGTGCAGGCCGACGCCGACTCGATGGTGAACACGCCGCCCACGTTCTCCGTGTACCTCGCCGGGCTCACGTTCCAGTGGCTCCTCGAGCGCGGCGGCCTCGCGGCGATGGAGAAGGTCAACATCGCCAAGGCGGAGCTCCTGTACGGCTACCTGGATTCGCAGGATTTCTACGCCAATCCCGTCGACCGCGAAGACCGTTCGCGCATGAACGTCCCGTTCCGCCTGAAGGACGAAGCCCTGGACGCGCCGTTCCTCGCCGAGGCCGAGGCGCTGGGCCTGTCGCAGCTCAAGGGGCACCGCTCCGTGGGCGGGATGCGCGCCTCCATCTACAACGCGATGCCGATCGAGGGCGTCGCGAGGCTCGTCGAGTTCATGAAGGACTTCGCCCGCCGCAAGGGCTGATCCTGCCACCGGGAGCCAAGCGCTTGGGCCGGCCGTTCCGCATCAGCGTCTTCAACGCCATCTCGCCGCGCGGGCTGGAGCGCCTGCCCGCGGGTCGCTTCGAGACGGGCCGCGGGCTCGCCGAGCCCGATGCCTTCGTGCTGCGCTCCCACCTGCTGGGCGAGGCGGACATCGTGCCGAGCCTGAAGGCCGTCGCCCGCGCCGGCGCCGGCGTGAACAACATCCCCGTGGCCGCCCTCACGTCCCGGGGCATTCCCGTCTTCAACGCGCCCGGCGCCAACGCGAACGCCGTGCGCGAGCTCGTGCTCGCCGCGATGCTGCTCGGGGCGCGCAACGTCGTGCCGGCGCTCGCCTACGTGAAGTCCCTCGCGGACGGCCCGGATTACGAGGCGCGGGTGGAGGAGGGCAAGAAGCAGTTCGCCGGCTTCGAGCTGCCCGGCCGCACCCTCGGGATCGTGGGGCTGGGCGCCATCGGCGGCCTCGTGGCCGACATGGCCATCAAGCTCGGGATGAAGGTGCTGGGCTACGACCCGGACATCACGGTCGAGAGCGCGTGGCGCCTGCCCTCCTCGGTGAGGAAGGCGCATTCCGTGGACGAGGTCTTCCGGTCCTGCGACTTCATCACGCTGCACGTGCCCCTCGTCGAGAAGACGCGCCACCTGGCCGACGCGAGGCGCCTCGCGCTCGTGAGGAAGGGCGCGATCCTCCTGAACTTCTCGCGCGACGGCGTCGTGGACGAGGAGGCGGTCCTCGCCGCCTTCCCGGACAAGCGCCTGCGCGCCTATCTCTGCGATTTCCCGACCCCGCGGCTCGCCGCGCATCCCCAGGTGGTCGCCCTGCCGCACCTGGGCGCCTCGACGCACGAGGCCGAGGAGCACAGCGCGACCATGGTCATCGACCAGCTGCGCGAATTCCTCGAGGAGGGCACGATCCGCAACGCCGTGAATTTCCCCGCGGTGGAGATGGCGCGCGAGTCCGCGCACCGCGTGGCGATCGCGAACGCGAACGTGCCCAACATGCTCGGACAGATTTCGACTACGATGGCCCAGGCCGGCCTCAACATCCACAACATGGTCAACAAGTCCCGCGGCGAGATGGCGTACACCCTCGTCGACCTCGACAGCCCCGCCGAGCCCGAAGTCCTCGAGCGCCTCGCCCGCATCGCGGGCGTGCTCTCGGTGCGCGCCGTGCCGCCGCCCGCCGGGGAGGGCGCATGAGCGACGAGCTCGACAAGCTGCGCGCGCAGGTCGATGCGCTCAATCTCGTCATCCTCGCGAACCTGAACGAGCGCGCCCGCCTCGCGCGCGCCATCGGCACGCTCAAGGTGGGCCAGGCGTACCGGCCCGAGCGCGAGGCCGAGGTCCTGCGCCGCATCAAGGAGGCCAACGAGGGCCCGCTTTCCGACGAGACGGTGGCGCTGCTTTTCCGCGAGATCATGTCCGCGTGCCTCGCGCTCGAGCGTCCCGTCACGGTGGCCTACCTCGGGCCCCCGGGCACCTTCAGCGAGCGCGCCGCCATCAAGCATTTCGGGCACGCGGCCCGGCCGATGCCCGAGCCCTCCATCGACGAGGTGTACCGCGCGGTGGAATCGGGCGCGGCGGATTTCGGCGTGGTGCCGGTGGAGAACTCCACCGAGGGCGCGGTGGGCCGTTCGCTGGACCTGATGCCCCAGACGCCGCGCAAGGTGTGCGGCGAGGTGGTGCTTCGCATCCACCACAACCTCATGGCGAAGGCGCCCCTGCGGGAATTCGGCGCCATCCGCCGCGTCTTCTCGCACGGCCAGTCGCTGGCGCAGTGCCACGAGTGGCTGAACAACAACCTGCCCGATGCCGAGCGCATCGCGGTCGCGAGCAACGCGGAGGCCGCCCGCCGGGCCGCGGAGGAGCCGGCGAGCGCCGCGGTCGCGGGCGAGATGGCCGCCGAGCACTACGGCCTCCAGATCCTCGCGCCCAACATCGAGGACGAGCCGAACAACACGACGCGCTTCCTCGTGCTGGGCGACTACGAGCCCAGGCCGAGCGGGCGCGACAAGACCTCGCTCGTGCTCTCGGCGAGGAACCGCGCCGGCGCCGTCTACGAGATGCTCACGCCCTTCGCGACGCGCGGGGTCTCGATGACCAAGTTCGAGTCGCGCCCTTCCAAGGTCGCGCTCTGGGAATACCTCTTCTTCGTCGACCTCGAAGGCCACCGGGACGATCCCCAGGTCGAGGCCGCGCTGGAGGAAGTGGGCCGCATCGCCGGCTACCTCAAGGTGCTGGGCTCCTACCCGGCCGCCGTTCTCTAGGACCCCATGAACCTCCGTGACCTCGCACCGGCCCACGTCCGGGCCATCGCGCCGTACGTCCCCGGCAAGCCCATCGCCGAGACGGCCCGCGAACTCGGCCTCGCCGAGAAGGACATCCTCAAGCTCGCCTCCAACGAGAACCCGCTGGGCTCGAGCCCGAAGGCCCTCGAGGCCATCCGCGCGGCCCTGGGCGAACTCGCCTTCTACCCGGACGGCAGCGGCTTCGACCTGAAGGGCGCCATCGCCGCGAAGTTCGCGGTGAAGCCGGAGAACATCGTGCTGGGCAACGGCTCGAACGACGTGCTGGAGCTCGTCGCGCGCGCCTTCCTCACCCGCGACGATTCGGCCGTCTACTCGCAGCACGCGTTCATGGTCTACGCGCTCGCCACGCAGGCCGCCGGCGCGCGCCATGTCGAGGTGGCCGCGAAGGACTACGGCCACGACCTGGACGCCATCGCCCGCGCCATCGCGCCGGACACGAAGATCGTCTTCCTCGCCAATCCCAACAACCCGACGGGCACGTTCCTGCCCTGGGCCGACATCGAGGCCTTCATCGGCCTAGTGCCGCCGCGCGTGCTGGTGGTGATCGACGAGGCCTACGGGGAATACCTCCCGGCCGGGCGCCAGTCGCCCGCCGCGACGTGGCTCGCCCGTTTCCCGAACCTCGTGCTTTCGCGCACGCTGTCGAAGGCGTACGGGCTCGCGGGCCTGCGCGTGGGCTTCGGCCTGGCCCACCCGGACGTCGCGGAACTCATGAACCGCGTGCGCCAGCCGTTCAACGTGAACCACCTGGCGATGGTGGCCGCCGTCGCGGCGCTGGGCGACGACGCGTTCATCGAGAAGAGCCGGGCCGTGAATGCCGCCGGTCTCGCGCAACTGGCCGCGGGGTTCGACCGGCTGGCCCTTCCGTTCATTCCCTCATCGGGCAACTTCGTCGCCGTGAAGGTGGGCGACGCGCCGTCCGTGTACGGCAAGTTGCTGGCCGAGGGCGTGATCGTGCGACCCGTGGCCAATTACGGCCTGCCCGAATTCCTGCGCGTGACGGTCGGGACCGCGGAGCAGAACGACCGCTTCCTCGGGGCACTCGCGCGCGCCCTCGGCCGCGCCTGAGGCCACCCGTGCGCCGCCTGAAGAGCATCGCGATCGTGGGCGTGGGCCTCATCGGGGGGTCGTTCGCCCTCTCGCTTCGCCGCGCCGGCGCGGTGGCGAGGATCGTGGGGGCCGACCGCGACGCGCAGGCGCTCGAGCGCGCGGCGGCGCTGGGCGTGATCGACGCGGTGGCCGAGTCCGTCACCGAGGCCGTCTCGGGCGCGGAACTCGTGTTCGTCGCCGTTCCCGTGCGCGCGATGGGCCCGGTGCTGCACGACGTCGAGCGCGGGATGGGTCCCGACACCGTGGTGACGGACGCCGGCAGCACGAAGTCGGACGTCGTCCGCACGGCTCGCGAGGAATTGCGCGACAAGTTCCCGCGCTTCGTCCCGGGGCACCCGATCGCGGGACGCGAAACGAGCGGCGTCGAGTCCGCGACGCCCGATCTCTTCCGCGGCGCGCGCGTGGTCCTCGCGCCAGAGGACGCGACGCAGCCCGAGGCCGTCACGCTCGTGCGCGGGTGCTGGGAGGCCTGCGGCGCGCGCGTGGCCACGATGGGCGCCGCCGCGCACGACCGCATCTTCGCCTCCGTGAGCCACCTGCCGCACGTGCTCGCCTTCGCGCTCGTCTCCGAGATCGTCTCGCGACCCGACGGGCAGGATCTCCTGGGTTTCGCGGCCGGGGGATTCCGCGATTTCACGCGCATCGCCGCGAGCTCGCCCGAGATGTGGCGCGACATCGCGCTCGCCAATCGCGCGGCGCTGCTCGAGGAGATGGACCGCTACGGCGCCCGGGTCGCGGTGTTCCGCGAGCTCATCGAGCGCGGCGACGGGCCGGGCCTCATGCGCCTCATGACCGAGGCGAGGAACGCCCGGCGCGCCTGGGCGGGCGGCAAGCGCAGCCAGTCGGACGAATGAGCGCGATGAGTGCCGGGGAACGCACCGCCGCGCCCGCATTTCTCGACCTGCCGCGCTATCGCGACGCGGGCGGCACGCTGCGCCTGCCGGGCTCGAAGAGCATCTCGAACCGCACGCTACTCATCTCGGCCCTGGCCGCCGGGACGACACACCTGAACGGGCTGCTCGATTCCGACGACACCCGCGTCATGCTCGAGGCGCTCGGCCGGTTGGGCGTGCGCGTCTCGGCGGGCGCGGCGCCCGGCGAGTGGCGCGTCGAGGGCCAGCCCGAGGGCTTTCCCGCCGCGAAGGCCGACCTCTTCCTCGGCAACGCGGGCACCGCCTTCCGGTCGCTCACCGCGGCGCTCGCGCTGCGCGGCGGCGACTACCGCCTTCACGGCGTCGCGCGCATGCACGAAAGACCCATCGGCGATCTCGTGAACGCGCTGCGGCAGGCGGGCGCGTCGGTCCGCTGCGAGGCCGTCGAGGGTTTCCCGCCGCTCGCGATCGGCCCGCGCGCGGCGACGGGCCCGGGCGCCATCCGCGTGCGCGGCGACGTCTCGAGCCAGTTCCTCTCGGGGCTGCTCATGGCCCTGGGCGCGAGCGGCGGCGGACGGCTCGAGGTCGAGGGCGAGCTCATCTCGAAGCCGTACGTGGCCATGACGCTCGCCCTCATGGAGCGCTTCGGCGTGAAGGTCGTCCCCGAGGGGTGGCGCGCTTTCGTCGTCCCGGCCGGCAGCCGCTACCGCTCGCCGGGCGCGGTCGAGGTCGAAGGCGACGCGTCCTCGGCCTCCTACTTCCTCGCGGCGGGGCTGCTGGGCGGGGGACCGCTTCGCGTCGAGGGCGTGGGTCGCGACAGCATCCAGGGCGACGTCGGCTTCGTGCGCGTCGTCGAGGCGATGGGCGCGCGCGTGACCTGGGGCGGGAACTGGATCGAGGTCTCCGGCCGGCCGCCGCTCGTCCCGCTGGATGGTGACATGAACGACATCCCCGACGCGGCGATGACGGCGGCCGTGCTCGCGCTTTTCGCCACGGGGCCGTCGCGCCTTCGCAATATAGCCAGCTGGCGGGTGAAGGAGACGGACCGCCTCGCCGCGATGGCGAAGGAGTTGCGCAAGTTCGGCGCGGACGTGGCCGAAGGCCCCGATTTCCTGGGGATCGTCCCGCCGCCGGGTTTCGCGCAAGGGGTGGGGCGCCAGGCGCGCGTGCCCGTCGACACGTACGACGACCACCGCATGGCGATGTGCTTCGCGCTCGCCGCGTTCGGGCCGGTGCCCGTGCGCATCAACGATCCCGGTTGCGTCTCGAAGACGTTCCCGGATTTCTTCCAGGCGCTCGCGGGCGTCGCCCGCTGAAGGCCGAGGCCGCGGCCGGGCCGGTGGCCGCGCGGGACCCCGCTCACAGGATCGCGACAGCCATGCCCCATGAACCCCCGGTGATCGCCATCGACGGACCCTCGGCCTCCGGAAAGGGGACGGTCGCCGAGCGGGTCGCCGCCGCGCTCGGGTTCCATTACCTGGACAGCGGGGCGCTCTACCGGCTCGCGGCCCTGGCGGCGCTTCGGGCCGGGACGGACCTGGATGACGGCGAGGCCCTTGCCAAGGGCGCCGCCGGCCTCGAGATCGCCTTTTCCGGGGGGCGCGTGAGTCTCGCGGGCGAGGATGTGACGGACGCCCTTCGGGAGGAGGCGGTGGGCACCGCCGCTTCCCGCGTGGCGGCCTTCCCGGGCGTTCGCGAGGCCTTGCTGGCCCGCCAGCGGCGTTTCCGCACCCCGCCGGGGCTGGTCGCCGACGGCCGCGACATGGGCTCCATCGTGTTCCCCGAGGCCCTCCTGAAAGTGTTCCTCACCGCGGACGTGGGCGTGCGGGCCGAACGGCGCCATAAGCAGTTGATGGAAAAGGGAATGTATGGGAAAATGGCGGACGTTGTGGAGGAACTGCGGCAACGCGACGCGCGCGACAGCGCGCGGCCCGTGGCGCCGCTAAAGCAATATCCCGACGCGCTTTTTCTCGATACGACCCATCTCACGATCGCCCAGGCGGTCGAGCAGGTGCTGGGCTGGTACCGCGAGCGCGCCCGAGGGTAGTTCCCATTTCTCCCTGACGGGGCAAAAGCCCAAGGGCGTCAATCGGTTAGGAGCGAGCATCGGCATCGGGCACCGCCCGGGGCCCGGTACAACTCTCCCGCCGGTCGGCAAACGCAACCAGACCCGCGGCCGCGAGGCCGCAAGTGCAGGAAAGTCCAACCCACCCCATGCTGTCCCAATCCACCCAACCCCCCGCGATCAACGAAAGCAGCTTCGCCGCCCTCTTCGAGGAAAGCCTCACGCGCCAGGAGATGCGCGCGGGCGAAGTGATCACCGCCGAGGTCATCTCGGTCGACCAGAACGTCGTGATCGTGAACGCGGGACTGAAGTCCGAAAGCGCAATCTCCACCGAGGAATTCAAGAACGATCGCGGCGAGCTCGAGGTCAAGATCGGCGACTTCGTCTCCGTGGCGATCGAGGCGCTCGAAGACGGTTTCGGCGCCACCAAGCTCTCTCGCGAAAAGGCCAAGAAGCTCGCGGCCTGGTCCGAGCTGGACGCCGCGCTCGAAGGCGGCACGATCATCACCGGCGTCGTCTCCGGCAAGGTGAAGGGCGGCCTCACCGTCATGGTGAACGGCATCCGCGCCTTCCTCCCGGGCTCGCTCGTCGACCTGCGCCCGATGAAGGACACCTCGCATTTCGAGGGCAAGGAACTCGAGTTCAAGGTCATCAAGCTCGACCGCAAGCGCAACAACGTCGTGGTCTCGCGCCGCGCCGTCATGGAAGAGACCGCTGGCGTCGAGCGCCAGGCCCTGCTCGAGACGCTGAAGGAAGGCGCCGTCGTGAAGGGCATCGTGAAGAACATCACCGACTACGGCGCGTTCGTGGACCTGGGCGGCATCGACGG
>CAZPLW010000121.1:0-13343 GCA_964587315.1 uncultured Lysobacter sp. | reverse complement strand
CGTATCTCGTGGTCGAAGTCTCGGGAGCGCTCGATGTCGCCGCGCTGGAGCGCTCGCTCTACGCCTTCCCGTGGAGCCAGGGCAACTTCCGCGATTCCGTCGAGGCCGGCTACGATTGCCGCGTCGCCTGCGACGGGGCCGAGGTGATCGGGTACGCGATCCTGATGGTGGCCCTGGACGAGGCGCACCTGCTGAACCTCGCGGTGGCCGCGCCCTGGCAGGGCCGGGGCATCGGGCGCGCCTTCCTCGAGCACATGCTCGGAATCGCCCGCGCCGCCGGCGTGCAGATCGTCTACCTCGAGGTGCGGCCTTCCAACCTGTCGGCACGCCACCTCTACAAGCTAGCCGGATTCCAGCAGATCGCGATCCGGCCCGCGTACTATCCCGCCCTGCACGGGCGCGAAGACGCGCTTTTCCTCGGCCTGACCCTCTGACCCATGGATGACCGGAGCCTTCGCGAACTCGAACTGCTCGGCGTGGCGAGGCTCTACGGCCTCGACGCGCGCAGCCTGCCGGTCCATGAGACACCCGTGGCGGCGCCTGCTCCTGCCCCGGCGGCCGAGCCGTTGCGCGCGGAGCCTGCCGCGTCCACCGCGCGACGTCGGGCGCCCGACGTGCCGCCTCCGCCCGCCGTCGCCGGCATCGAGTCCATGGATTGGGACGCCCTGCGAGCCGTCGTGCGCGAGTGCCGTCGCTGCGGGCTGTGCGCCCAGCGCAAGCAGGCCGTGTTCGGCGTCGGCCACGAGTCGGCTCCCTGGCTTTTCGTGGGAGAGGGGCCGGGCGCGGACGAGGACGAGCAGGGCGAGCCGTTCGTGGGGCAGGCCGGCAAGCTCCTCGACAGCATGCTCGCCGCGCTCAAGCTCCAGCGCGGCCGCGAGGTCTACATCACCAATATCGTCAAGTGCCGCCCGCCCGGCAACCGCGTTCCCTCGCCCGAGGAAGCCGCCGCCTGCGCGCCGTACCTCGACCGGCAGGTGGACCTCGTGCGCCCGAAGCTCATCGTCGCGCTGGGCCGCACGGCCGCCATCCGGCTCACGGGGCAGGAGGCGAGCCTCGCGAGCCTGCGGGGCCGCGTCCACGCCTACCGCGGCATTCCCCTGATCGTCACCTACCATCCCGCGTACCTGCTCCGGACACTGCCGGACAAGTCGAAGGCGTGGGAAGACCTGCTTTTCGCGCGGCGCACCCTGGCCGCCGCGGGGGCTTGATTCCGGGGCGAGAAGGCCCCACATCCACCGTCCTGCAACCCGTTTTCCGGGAGGAAACCGTTCCATGCGCAGAATTCTCGTCGCCTTCGCCCTCGTCGGCTCGCTCCTGCTGGGCGGCTGCGGCTACAACGACTTCCAGACCAAGGACGAGCAGGTGAAGGCCGCCTGGTCCGAGGTGCTCAACCAGTACAAGCGCCGCGCGGACCTGATCCCGAACCTCGTGTCGGTGGTGCAGGGCTTCGCCGCGCAGGAGAAGGACGTGCTCCTGGGCGTGACGAACGCGCGCTCCAAGGTCGGCTCCATCCAGCTCACCCCCGAGGCGCTCAACGACCCGCAGGCGCTCAAGAACTTCCAGGCGGCGCAGGGCGACCTCTCCAGCGCGCTCTCCCGCCTCATGGTCGTCGTCGAGAACTACCCGCAGTTGAAGAGCGACCAGAACTTCCGCGACCTCCAGGCGCAGCTCGAGGGCACGGAGAACCGCATCACGACCGCGCGCAACCGCTACATCAAGACCGTGCAGGACTACAACATCCTCGCGCGCCAGTTCCCGTCGAACCTCACGGCCATGATCTTCGGCTACAAGGAGAAGGCGAACTTCACGGTCGACAACGAGAAGGCCATCGCGGAGCCGCCCAAGGTGGACTTCGGCGCCAAGCCGGCGCCGGCCCCCGCGCCCGCACCCGCTCCGGCCAAGTAAGTGACCGGCACGGCCGGCCGCCTCCTCGCCGGGGCGGTCGGATTCCTCCTCCTCGCGGCCGCGGCCTTCGCGGCGGACCCGACGGACCCCATCGCCGTCCCGAAGCTCACGGGGCGGGTGGTGGACCTGACGGGCACGCTCTCCGTGCCCGAACGCGAGGCGCTCGCCGGAAAGCTCGCGGCGTTCGAGGGCTCGCGCGGTTCGCAGGTCGCGGTCCTCCTCGTGCCCTCCATCGGCACCGAGACCATCGAGGAATTCGCCACGCGCGTGACCGACGCCTGGAAGCTCGGGCGCGCCGGCGTGGACGACGGCGTGCTCTTCGTCATCGCGAAGCAGGAGCGCAAGCTGCGCATCCAGGCGGGCCGCGGCGTGCAGGGCACGCTCACCGACGCGCTCTCCAAGCGCATCATCGTCGAGCGGGTCACGCCGCGGTTTCGCACCGGCGATTTCGCGGGCGGCATCGACGCGGGCGTCGAGTCGATCATGAAGGCGATCGAAGGCGAGGCCCTGCCGCCGCCGGCGGCAAAGAAAAAGTCCCCGGGCCGCCCGGTTAGCGTCACCTCGTCCTACGAGAGCTTCCTCTGGCTGGCCTTTCTCGTCGTGCCAGTGGCCGGTCTCGTCCTGCGCTCGCTCCTCGGGCGCTTCCTGGGCGCCGGGCTCACCGGCGGCGTGACCGGCCTCGCCGCCGCCTTCGTCTTCGGCAGCGTGATCTTCGGCGTGGTCGCGGCCGTCGGCGCGTTCATCCTCGTCCTGGGCATGGGCTCGGGGCGCTTCGGGGGCCGCGGGGGCGCAGGCTTCCCGATCGGCGGTTCCTGGGGCGGCGGCGGATCCTCGGGCGGCGGCGGCTTCAGCGGCGGGGGCGGCGGCTTCGACGGCGGCGGCGCCTCGGGAGACTGGTGATGGACCTGCGGCGATTCTGGCGGCACATCGTGATGACGCCCTGGCAGGCGGCCCGCGCGTTTCCCGCGAAGGCGCTCGAGGCCATCGGCAAGCGCGTGGCCGAACACGAGAAGCGCCATCGCGGCGAGGTGCGCTTCGTGGTGGAGGCCGAGCTCACGACGGCGCAACTCTGGTCGAACGTGTCCTCGCGCGAGCGCGCCGTCGAGGTGTTCTCGGGCCTGCGCGTCTGGGACACGGAGGAGAACACGGGGGTGCTGGTCTACGTGCTCCTCGCCGACCACAAGGTGGAGATCGTGGCGGACCGCGGCGTGAGCGCGAAGGTGGGCGCGGGCGAGTGGCAGGAAATCTGCCGGGCCATGCAGGAAGCCTTCCGGGCGGGGCGGTTCGAGGAAGGCGCGCTTGCCGGCGTCACCGCGATCTCGCAGCGTCTCGAGGCGCATTTCCCCGCGGGCGCGCGCAACGAGAACGAGCTGCCGGACCGGCCGCTGATGCTCTAGCGGCCGGCGGGGGAAGGCGGGGGTGCGGCTACTTGCGCTTGCCGGCGGGCGTGCCGCTGGCGGCGTCGCCCTCGAGGAGCGCGGCGATGTCCCGCAGCTTGCGCGCATCGGGCGCGGCCGCGCCGACCGGCTCGGCCTGCGCCTTGCGCCGGCGCAGCATCAGCACGAGTCCGGCGAGCCCGCCCAGCACCAGCAGCCCGGGCGCGACCCACAGCACCGCCGTGGCGGCGTTGAAGGGCGGCTTGTAGAGGACGAAATTGCCGTAGCGCTCGACCATGTAGCCGCGGATTTCCTCGTCGGACTTTCCGGCGGCGATCATCGCGCGCGTCTGGCGGCGAAGGTCCACCGCGAGCGGCGCGTCGGAGTCGGCGATCGTCTGGTTCTGGCACACGAGGCAGCGCAGTTCGTGCGCGATGGCCTTGAGGCGGGCCTCGACGGCGGGGTCGGGGTTCGCGATCTCGGCCGACTGGCCCCAGGCGAGGGGCGAGGCCGCGAGGGCGAGGGCGAGGAGGGCGGCGCGGGCATTCATCCGTTCAGCTGCCTCAGGAGGGGAAGGATCTTCTTGTCGAGCGCCTCGGGCGTGATGGGCCCGATCTGCTTGTAGCGGATGACGCCCTGCTTGTCGATCACGAAGGTCTCCGGCGCGCCGTAGACGCCGTAATCGATGCCGACGCGGCCATCGATGTCGGACACGGAGAACAGGTACGGATTGCCGTTCTGCGCAAGCCATTTCGACGCGTCGGCGCGCGCGTCCTTGTAGTTGAGCCCGACGATCGCCACGACGCCCTGCCGGTTCATCTCGTTGAGGATCGGGTGCTCCACCTTGCACGAGACGCACCAGGAGGCCCACACGTTGAGCAGCCAGACCTTGCCCTTCATCTGGTCCGGCGAGAAGCTGGCCGCGGGCTCGTGCAGCATCGAGAGCGTGAAGGCCGGCGCCGGCTTGTCGATGAAGGGCGAGGGGACCGTGCGCGGGTCCTTGGTGAGGCCGATGCCCAGGAAGACGACGAGGACCGCGAAGATCGCGAGGGGAATGATGTATTTCAGGGCCTTCATGCGACGCTAGTCTCCCGCGGTGACGGCGCCCGACGGCACGCTGCCCGCGCTGCGCCGCATCGCGAGGCGATAGCGACGGTCCGCGAGGGCGAGGAAGCCGCCGATCGCCATGATGAGGCAGCCGCCCCAGATCCAGTCGACGAAGGGCTTGTGGTAGACCCGCACGCCCCATCCGCCGTTCTCCACCTGCTCGCCGAGCGAGACGTAGAGATCGCCGGTGAGCGAGGCCTCGATGGAGGCCTCGGTCATCACCTGGCCCGAGGCGTGGTAGATGCGCTTCTCCGGGTACATGCGTTTCACGATCTCGGTGCCGCCGGCCTTGCGCACCTCGAAGATGCCCTGCTTCGCCGCGTAGTTGGGGCCCGGCACCTCGCGCGTGCCCGCGAACTTGAATTCGTATCCGGCGAGGCTCACCGTCTCTCCCGGCGCCATGCGCACGTCCTTCTCGGCCTCGAAGGTCTTCACCATCGACACGCCGACGATGAACACGCCCACGCCCACGTGGGCGAGCGTCATGCCGTACCACGACGCCGAGTTGGCGCGCAGCTTCCCGAGCAGCGTCGCCTGCGGCGCGGCCTTCAGTCGGCCCATCACCTGCACGATCGTGGCGGCGAAGACCCAGAAGGCGAGGAAGAGTCCGAAGGCCGCGATCGGCGACCACTTGCCGCGCAGCAGGGGCACCGCGACGGCGCACACGAGCGCGATGACGCCCGCCCAGCGCAGGCGCACCCACAGGCCGGGCAGCTCCGCCTTCTTCCAGGCCGCGAGCGGGCCGATGGCCATCAGGAACACGGCCGGCGCCATGATCGGGAAGAACACCGCGTCGAAGTACGGCGGGCCCACCGAGATCTTGCCGGCGTTGAGCGAGTCGAGCACGAGGGGGTAGAGCGTGCCCAGGAGCACGGCGCCCATCGCCACCGTGAGCAGCACGTTGTTCGCGAGCAGCAGCGATTCGCGCGAGAGCGTGGCGAAGTGGCCGCCCAGGCCCACCTTCGGGGCCCGCCAGGCGAAGAGGGCGAGGGAGCCGCCCACGACGACGGCGAGGAAGAGCAGGATGAACACGCCGCGCTTCGGGTCCGTGGCGAACGCGTGCACGCTCGTGAGGACGCCGGAGCGCACAAGGAACGTGCCGAGCAGCGACAGCGAGAAGGCGATGATGGCGAGCAGCACCGTCCAGCTGCGGAAGGCGCCGCGCTTCTCCGTGACCGCGAGCGAATGGATGAGGGCCGTCCCCACGATCCAGGGCATGAACGAGGCGTTCTCCACCGGGTCCCAGAACCACCAGCCGCCCCAGCCCAGCTCGTAGTACGCCCACCAGCTGCCGAGCGCGATGCCCATGGTGAGGAAGCACCACGCGGCCGTCGTCCAGGGGCGCGACCAGCGCGCCCACGTGCTGTCGAGGCGGCCCTCCATCAGCGCGGCGATGGCGAACGCGAAGGCGACCGAGAAGCCGACGTAGCCCATGTAGAGCATGGGCGGGTGGATCACCATGCCCGGGTCCTGCAGCAGCGGGTTCAGGTCGCGGCCGTCCTCGGCGGGCGGGAGCAGGCGCTCGAAGGGGTTCGACGTGGTGAGGATGAAGAGCAGGAAGCCCACGGAAATGAGCCCCATGATGCCGATCACGCGTGCGGAGATGCGTTCGGGCAGGTGGCGCGAGAGCAGGGCGACGGCGGCGGTCCAGCCGCCCAGCATGAGCGTCCACAGCAGCATCGAGCCTTCGTGCGAGCCCCAGCTGGCGGCGAACCGGTACTGGACGGGCAGGCGCAGGTTGGAGTGCGTGGCGACGTTCGCGACCGAGAAGTCGTTGTTCACGAAGGAGGTGGCGAGCGCGGCCCAGGCGAGCAGCACGAAGAGGAACTGGCCCACGGCCACGGGGCGCGCGGTGGCGACCCAGGCGGGCTTGCCCAGGGCGGCGCCGGCGAGCGGTAGGAAGGCCTGCGCGATCGCGAGGCCCAGGGCGAGGGCGAGGGCGAACTGGCCGATTTCGGGAATCATCGCGGCTTGGCTCCCTGCTTGCCCTGGCCGGCGAAGTTCTCCTTGGCCATGGGATGCCCGGCCTGCTTGAGGGCCTCGGCGGCCTCCGGCGGCATGTAGTTCTCGTCGTGCTTGGCGAGGACCTCGGAGGCCTTGAAGACGCCGTCGCCGTGGACCTTGCCCTGCGCGACCACGCCCTTGCCCTCCTTGAAGAGGTCGGGGAGGATTCCCGTGTAGATGACCGGGATCGACTGCGCGCCGTCGGTGATCTTGAAGTTGACGGTGAGGGCGTCCTGCTGGCGCACGACGGAGCCGGGCTCGACGAGGCCGCCCATGCGGAACGTGCGGTCCTTGGGGACCTCGTTCTTGGCCACCTGCGTGGGCGTGAAGAAGAACACCAGGTTCGACTGGAATGCGTTCAGCACCAGGGCGGCCGCGATCCCGAGGGCCGCGAGGCCTCCGACGATGGCGATGGCCCGCTTAGTTCTCGGCTTCAAGTTCCCTCTCCTCTTCGATCGCGCCCAGGGCGCGGCGGCGCCTGGCGCGGAGCAAGACCAATTCGACCGCGAGTGCGAGGAAAAGTGCCCCGAAGGACATCCACACGTAGAACGCGTGGCCTCCCATCGCCCAGAATGCATCCCAGCTGGACCAGTACATGCCTCAGGCCTCCTCGAGGTCGCGCACCCACTGGGCGCGCCGCTCGCGCTCGAGGATGATCGAGCGCACGCGCACCAGCGCCGCGCCCGCGGCGTAGAACCAGGCCGAGAAGCTCATCACGAGCATCCCGGTGAGCATGGTCACGTGCATGCTCGTGCCCTTGAAGCTCACGCTCGAACCCTGGTGAAGCGTGTTCCACCACTGCACGGAGAAATAGATGATCGGCAGGTTCACCACGCCGATGATCGCGAGGAGGGCCGCCGCGCGGTCGCCGCGCCGCGGGTCCTCGAACGCATTGGCGAGCGCAATGAAGCCGAAGTAGAGGAACAGCAGCACGAGCTCCGAGGTGAGGCGCGCGTCCCACACCCAGTACGTGCCCCACGTGGGCTTGCCCCAGAAGGAGCCCGTCCACAGCGCGACCGCCGTGAAGAGCGCGCCGGTGGGCGCGATCGCGCGGGCCATCATGGCCGACAGGCGCGTGTTGAAGACGAGGGTGAGGCCGCAATAGCAGGCCATCACGAAGTACAGGAACATCGACATCCACGCCGTGGGGACGTGGATGAAGATCACGCGGTACACCTCGCCCTGCTGGGCGTCGGTGGGGGCCACCAGCAGGCCGAGGTAGAGGCCCCAGGCGGCCAGGATGGCGGCCAGGGCGAAGAACCACGGGGCCAGGCGGCCGGCGAGGCCGTAGAAGGTGGACGGCGAGGAGAAATAGAACCAGTTCATGGGGTTGCGTCGGGTTGGCAGGGCGCAGTATCGCCCGGTATGGGGAGTCGCGGTTGCGGGAACGCAAAAGAGGCTTTCGGCATGACCCTTCAGTCCACCGAGATCCGGACGGCGGCCACGACGGCCGCGGGCACGCCCACGAGCGCGGCGATGAGGGCGGCCGCGAGCAGGGAGAGGTGGGGGGTGGCCGACAGGCCCGTCGCCTGGGCCTCGGCGGCCCCCGCACCGAAAATGAGCACCGGGACGAAGAGCGGCAGGGCGAGCAGGGCGAGCAGCATCCCGCCGCCGCGCGCCCCGAGGGAGAGCGCCGCGCAGGCCCCGCCCAGGAGCGAGAGGATGGGGGTGCCCAGGGCGAGCGAGAGCGCCTCGATGAGGAGCGTGTCGGGGGTGAGGCCGTACTGCAGGCCGATGAGCGGGGACATGAGCGTGAGCGGCAGGCCCGAGATGATCCAGTGCGCGCCGATCTTGCCGGCGGCCCAGCCCAGCGCGGGATGCGGCGAGAGGGTCATCTGCTCGAGGGAGCCGTCGATGAAGTCGGCGGCGAAGATGCCCGGCAGCGCGAGGAAGGCCGCGAGCAGGGCGCCCACCCAGATGACGCCCGGCCCGATGCGGGCGAGCAGCTGGGGCTCCGCGCCGATGCCCAGGGGAAAGAGCGAGGCGACGAGGGCGAAGAAGGCCAGCGTGAGGACGACCTCGTCGGGGTGGCGCCAGGCGAGGCGCAGGTCGCGCGCCATCGCCCAGGAGAAGCCGCCCGAATAGGAGCCGCGCGTCTCGCCGCTCACGGGGCGATCCTCAGCTCGCGCACCTTGCCGGAAGGCGGGACGAGATTGTGGTGCGTCGCGACGAGCGCGAGTCCGCCGCGGGCGAGGTGGCGGTCGAGCAGGTCGACGAACTGCGCCTGCCCGGCGTCATCGAGCGCGGTGAGCGGCTCGTCGAGGATCCACAGCAGGGCCGGATCGAGGGACAGCCGCGCGAGGCCGATGCGACGGCGCTGGCCGGCCGACAGGCGCCGGGCCGGCAGGCGGCGGCGCTTCTCGAGGCCGACCGCGGCGAGCGCCCTCGCGATGGCGTCGTGGTCCACGGCGACGTCGCGAAGGCGCAGCGAGAACTCGAGGTTCTCCTCGGTGGTGAGATCGTCCTTGAGACCGGCGAGGTGCCCCCCGTAGGCGATGTCGCCGCGGAAGCGCGCGGGATCCTCGGCGACCGGCCGGCCCAGCCACGTGATGCGCCCCGCGTCGGGACGCGTGAGGCCGGTCACGCAGCGAAGCAGCGTCGTCTTGCCGCAGCCATTGGGCCCGCGCACGCACAGCAGCTCGCCGGGAGAGACGTCGAAGTCGAGCTTCGAGAAGAGCAGTGCCGGCCCGCGCCGGCAGGCGATGTCGCGAACCTCGAGCGCGGCGCGCCCTCCGGTCAAGGCACCACCTTGTCGATGACGATCGCGACGCCCTTCGCGCCGGGCGCGACGGGTGCGCTCGTCCCGACGAGGTCGCCCGGCTGCGCGCCGGCACCGCCGGCCTTCGTGACGCGAGCCTCGATCACGACGCTCGCCGTGTCGGAGAGCCGCACGTTCGGCGCCATGCCCATCGAGTCGTCGAGCTCGAACGACTTGGGCAACTCCCCCGCTCCGCCGCGGATGATGGCGAGCGGCATGCGCGATCCCTGGGCGGCACGGGCGTAGATGAACAGCGTGTCCGTCGCCGAGACGCGGCCGGCGAGGCCGTCCGCGAGCTTCACGGTGCCCGAGATCCCCTTGCCCGGCACCGGCGCGGCCTTCGGGGCGGCGGGCGGCATCGCGGGAACGGGAGCGGCCGCCATGGGCGGCGCGGCGGGCATGGCCGGCTTCGCCGGCAGGGGCGGCGCGTAGGCGAGGATCTTCGAGGGCGGCAGCGGCTTTCCGGCGGTCGCGGCGCGGGTGCGCACTTTCTCGATGATGTTGCGGATCTCGCCGAGATCCTGCGAGTCCGGCGGCAGCGCCTGGTAGAGGCGTTCCCAGTAAGCCATCGACTCGGCGAACTTCCCTTCGTTGAGGGTCGCCGTCCCGGCGAGTGCGAGCGACTTCGGATGCTTCGGATCGACCTGGAGCGCGCGCTGCACGATCTGGTACGGCTCGCCGGAGAGATTCTTGCCCCGGTCGAGCGCGAGCGCGTCGGCGTAGTCGGCGAGGACCTGCGCGTCGTTCGGCGCGATCTTCGCGAGGTGCGCGTGCGCGTCGAGCGCGTCCTTGGTGCGGCCCATCGCGGTGTACGAGCGCGCGAGCAGGCTCCAGCCCTGCACGTCGTCGGGACGCTCGCGGACCTTCTGCGCGAGCTGCGTCACGAGCTCGTCCATCTGGTGGTCGCCGAACGCGCCGCCCGCGGCGGGCGCGGCGAGCGCCTTCGGATCGAGCGCGGCGGGCAGGCCCACCCAGAGGTAGAAGCCGAACGCGCACGCGGGCACGAGCAGCGCGAACGCGATCGCGGCCGGCCACGGGCGCCGGGGGGACGCGACCTCCGTCTCCGCGGGCGCGTCGAGATCCTCGTTCGCTCGCGCGACGAGTTCCGCGAGCGCCTCGTCCTTCGCCTCGGGCGCGAGCACGCCGTGCGCGACGTCGGATTCGATTTCCTGGCGCTGGCTGCGCAAGGCGGCGAGGTTGGCTTCGCGAAGCGTGGGGGCGTCCGTGCTCCGGCGACGCAGCAAGGGGACGAGCACGAAGGCGAGCGCCACCCCGGTGAGCAGGGCGGCGGCGATCCAGAAGGCGGGCATCGGGGAAGAGGGATCTTGGGAGGGAAAATCGAGCCGCGATTATACGGGGAAATGCCGAAGATTCCCCTTGCGAACCGTCAACGAGCCGCTACAATGCGGGCGCGGCACAAAACAAATAAATACGCGGTCAGGGAGCGTCCAGTGAGACACCAGTCCATCCTGGAGTACGCGCGTTTCCGCTGGTTGAAGGGCGCGCTTTGGCTGTCCGTCGCGTGCGCGGCGGCCTACATCTGGCACGACCCGCCCCTCAAGCCCTATGGCGGCACGTGGCTGGGCTACACGCTCGGCACCATCGGGGCGCTCCTCATCCTGTGGCTCGTGTGGTTCGGGGTGCGCAAGCGCCGCTACGCGACGCGCATCGGCACCGCGCAGGGATGGCTCTCCGCGCACGTCTACCTCGGCACCGCGCTTCTCGTGGTCGCGACGCTGCACACCGGCTTCGAGCTCGGCTGGAACGTGCACACGCTCGCCTACCTGCTCATGTGCCTCGTCGTGTTCTCCGGGTTCTACGGCGTGTACATCTACATGACCGTGCCGCACCTCATGACGGCCAACCGCGGCGAGGACACGCTCGACGGCATGCTCCTGAAGGTCGCGGACCTCGACAAGGAGATCCGCGAGAAGGCGCTCTCCCTGCCGGACCAGATCCTCCAGGTGGTGAACCGCTCGCTCGACGGCACGCGCGTCGGCGGCTCGTTCCTGCGGATCTACTCGGGCCGCGACGCGGGTTGCCCCACGGCGAAGGCGGTGCGCGAGCTGCCCGAGATCGGCAAGCGCCTCTCCGGGGACGTGGCGAAGCTCAACCACGAGGTGTACACGCTGCTCCTCCAGAAGAACGAGATCCTCCTTCGCGCGAGGCGCGACCTGCGCTTCAAGGCGAGGCTCGACCTCTGGCTCTACTTCCACGTGCCGCTGTCGATCGCGCTCGTCGCCTCGCTCTCGGTCCACGTGATCTCCGTGTTCCTGTACTGGTAGCGCCCCGAGGGAGCCGACGTGAAACTCCTGGTCATCACGCAAAGCCGCAACCGCGCCGGACGCACGGTGCAGGTCAAGAAGGAGGTCAACGCCGACTGGATCCGCGTCGGCCGCGCCGCCTCGAGCGAGGTGCTGCTCGCCGATCCGCGCGTCGCCCTGAACCAGGGCCTCATCCTCGACCGCGACGGGCCCGTCTACACCGAAGGGGAGATGGGCAACCTCACCAGCACCACCAAGCGGGCGGTGCGCTCGATGCGGCTCAAGCCGGGCACTTCCGTCGACGTGGGCCCGTACAAGATCACCGCGCTCGACACTCCCGAGGGCTACTCGGGCGCGATCACGGTCGAGCTCGTTCGCCCGCAGGAGGACGTGGCGCCGGAGTTCATGACCCGCGCGAACCAGCTCACGCTGCGCTCGCTTCACCTGCCCAAGCGCTGGGTCGCGATCGGCCTCTTCGCGATCATCGCGGTGGTGTTCTTCCTGCTGCCGGCCGGGCGCGTGCTCGACCTGCCCTGGAAGGGCTCGCAGACGGTGGCGATGGCGAGCGACCGGTTCTGGAATCCCGGCCACGTGATGCTGGCGCACCAGCCCATCGAGCTCAAGTGCGATTCCTGCCACGAGGTCGCCTTCACGCAGGTGCTGGACAGCTCCTGCCTCGAATGCCACCAGAAGATCGGGCACCACGTCGGCCAGGAGCTCAAGCCCGCGGTCCTCTTCCAGGGCACGCGCTGCGCCGAGTGCCACCGCGACCACAAGGGCGTGAAGACGACCCATCGCGACGACGACCGGTTCTGCGTCGACTGCCACAAGGACGTGCGCGGCCGCGCGAACGGCGCGCAGGCGATGAACGTGACGGACTTCGAGAAGGACCATCCGGCCTTCCGCCTGTCGATCCCCGTCGACAAGGGCGTGAAGCGCGTGCGCATGGGCAGCGGCGCGGTGGAGGAGGCCTCGAACCTCGTCTTCCCCCACGAGGTCCACCTGGACCCGAAGGGCATCCGCCATCCGGACAAGGACAAGGTGAAGCTCGATTGCGCCGCGTGCCACCGGCCCGACGCGTCCAGGCGCACCTTCGAGCCGATCTCGATGCAGAAGCACTGCCAGGAATGCCACCGCCTGGAGTTCGAGCCGGCGGTCACCAAGCGCCAGGTGCCCCACGGGCTGCCGGGCGAGGCGATCACCGTCGTGGACGAGTTCTACGCGAACCTCGCGCTCAACGGCGTGAAGGACAGCTTCGAGAAGGCTTTCGGCGTGCCGGGCGAGGGCCTGCTGCGCCGCGTGGGCGCGCCTTCCGAGGCGCAGCGCCAGAACGCGCTCGCGCTCGCCAGCAAGAAGTCCGCGAAGGTCTCCGAGGAGATCTTCGAGATCCGCGTCTGCCGCACCTGCCACGCGGTCATCCGGCAGGACGGCAGCGACGGAAGGCCGGTGTGGAACGTGGCGAAGATCCGCCAGGCCAACGTGTGGATGCCGCACGCGCGCTTCGACCACAAGAGCCACGCCCAGAGCAAGTGCTCGGACTGTCACGACGTGGCGAAATCCAAGCGCTCGCAGGACGTCGCGATGCCGAAGATCGAGGGCTGCCGCGAATGCCACGCCGGCTCCCAGCCCTCGGAGAAGAAGATCACCTCCAACTGCCTGCTATGCCACGGCTTCCACGAGCAGCAGCACCCCTGGGACCCCGGCTTCAAGCCGAAGGGCAAGGTGCGCGTCGCGCAGGGGGCCGCGGGTGATCGCTGACGCCTTGCGCCGCGCCGCGCCGCTCGCGGCGGCGGCGTTGGTCCTGCTCGCCGCCGGTTGCGGTGGCGGGGGCGGCTCGGGCAACGCCGGGTCGAATGCGTGCGTGCCCAACTGCAACGCGCCCGCGAACCTGCTGGCCGAGGACGACGTGCGCAAGGTGATCGCGCAGGC
>CAZPLW010000120.1:0-13350 GCA_964587315.1 uncultured Lysobacter sp. | reverse complement strand
CCGCGAAGCGCGCCGTGGCGACGTGGCCCGTCGCGAGGATGCGCTTGCGCACGGAAGCCTCCATGCGCTGGATCTGGCGCACGTCGTGGAAGGTGGCCACCGCGCCCACCGTCCGGCCGTCGACGCCGATCGGGATCGTGTCGCACACCAGGTCCTGGTCGGGAAGGTTCTCGATGCGTCCTTCCTCGCCCTCGCCGGTCGCGATCGCCCGCTCGAGCGCGAGCCGCGCCCAGGATGCCTCGACCGGGCGGCCCGTCGCGTCCTCCTCGCGCACGCGCAGCATGCGCGCGGCGCGCGGATTGATCACCGTGACGAGCCCCTCCCGGTCGACGGCGAGGACGCCGTTCTCGCTGGAGGCGACCACGGTGCGCAGCAACTGGCCCTTCGCGCGCTCCACCGCCCGCGCGCGCACGATGCGCCGGGCCTCGTCCACCGCCGCGAGGATGCCCTGCGCCACGGGCTCCACGGGCTGGACGGGGATGCCCATCTCTCGCGCCACCTCCACCGTGTAGTAGCCGCCGACCACGATGCCGGCCCCGTCCCCGCGGGCCTGGGCGAGGGCGCCCGCGGTATCTTCCTGGCGCTCGAGCTCGTACACGGACACCTTGACGCCCAGCATGCGGCCGATCTCGAGGGCCCCCGCCGACATCGGGGGGAAAGCGACGACCGCGACGTGCCGCGTGCGGGCGCGGGCCTTGTGGATGGCGCCCATCAGCGTGATGGCGGAGGTGGACATGTCCACGACGGACAGGTCGGGCACGTCGCTCGCGACCATGCGCGCGGTGGCCCCGCGCGAGATCACCACCTCCACGCCCTCGCCCATGAGGCGCCGCGCCGGCTCGATGGCTTCGGCCATGAGGCCCCTCACGATGGCCACGTCGTCGTGGCGTCCCGCGAGCGTGCGCTTCGCGAGCGCCAGCATGCCTTCGTCGAGGCAGAGCAGCGCGATCGATGCCATGGTCCCTTCCTTCATCGTGCGACAGGACGAGACGTCCTGATACGGATTGCAACATCGATGTCGCAGCGCGCCCCTGTGCTGCGTCAAACAATTGATTCGGCGCGCGAATTTTTCTGGCCCGCTTCCTGCACATACCGGGGCGAATGCCAACCCGGAGACCCGCCATGGACACCCTGCTCGCCATCCCGCCCGTCGCCGCGCCCGCGTGGCGCGACCCCACCCAGAAGGAAGAAGCCATCCGGCAACTCACCGACCTGCTCGCGCGCTTCACCGGCTACATCGGCAAGCGCCTGCCGCAGGACGTGCTCGACAAGCTGGCCGAGCTGCGCGCCCGCGAGACGAAGCCGCTCGCCAAGGTCGTGTTCGACTCGATGTTCGAGAACCAGGAGATGGCGGACCGGCTCGACCGGCCGTGCTGCCAGGACACCGGCGTGCTGGAGTATTTCGTGCGCGCCGGCGCGCGCTTCCCGCTGCTGGGCGAGATGAAGGCCATCCTGGGCGATGCCGTCCGGCAGGCCACGAAGGACGCGCCCCTTCGCCACAACGCGGTGGAGACATTCATCGAGAAGAACACCGGCGACAACACCGGCACGCGCATCCCGTGGATCGAATGGGAGATCGTGCCCGACGACGACACGTGCACCGTCGAGGCGTACATGGCCGGCGGCGGCTGCAGCCTGCCCGGCACGGCCAAGGTGCTCATGCCTTCCGCGGGCTACGAGGGCATCGTGCAGTTCGTCTTCGACGTGGTCACCACCTACGGCGTGAACGCCTGCCCGCCGCTGATGGTGGGCGTGGGCGTCTCCACGTCCGTCGAGACGGCCGCGGCGCTTTCGAAGCGCGCGGTGCTTCGCCCCATCGGCACGCACCATCCCGAGCCGCGGGCCGCGAAGATGGAAGCGCTCCTCGAGGAAGGGCTCAACCGCATCGGCATCGGCCCGCAGGGCCTCACCGGCAGCTCCTCCGTGCTGGGCGTGAACATCGAATCCTCCGCGCGCCACCCGTCGACCATCGGCGTGGGCGTCTCCGTGGGCTGCTGGGCGAACCGCCGCGGCGCCATCCGCATCAACCCGGACCTCTCCTACGAAGTCCTCTCGCACAAGGGAGCCGTCCTGTGAAAAAGATCCTGAAGACCCCCATCCGCAACGAAGACATCGAATCGATCCGCATCGGCGACGTGGTGTACCTGGACGGCCTCCTCGTCACCTGCCGCGACGTCGGCCACCGTCGCCTCATCGAGCAGGGGCGCGAGCTGCCCGTGGACCTGCGCGGCAACGCGATCTTCCACGCCGGCCCCATCGTCGTGAAGGACGGCGAGGGCTGGAAGATGATCTCCATCGGGCCCACCACCTCGATGCGCATGGAGCGCTTCGAGGACGAGTTCATCGCCGAGACCGGCGTGAAGCTCATCGTCGGCAAGGGCGGCATGGGTCCCAAGACCGCGGATGCCTGCCGCGACCAGAAGGCGCTTCACGCCGTGTTCCCGGGCGGCTGCGCGGTGCTGGCGGCCTCCCAGGTCGAGGAGATCGAACGCGTCGAATGGCTGGACCTGGGCATGCCCGAGGCGCTGTGGGTGTGCCGCGTGAAGGAGTTCGGCCCGCTCATCATCTCGATCGACACGCAGGGCAACAACCTCTTCGAGAACAACAAGGCCGAGTTCGCCCGGCTCAAGGTGCCGACCGTCGCGGAGATCTCGAGGGAGGTGCGCTTCATCGGCTAGGCGCCCCGGGGCGGGGGCGACTCCCGGCACGCGCCGCCGACGCGATTCGTCACGGGCCGCTATCATCGGCCCTTCATGAACGTCGAGACCCCCGCCCTTCCCGCGGCGCGCAACCGCTACGACCTCGCCGAACTCTCGGGTGCGTTCGGCGACCTGGGCACGCTCGTGCCCTTCCTCGTCGCCTATCTCGCGATCGTGAAGATGGACCCGGTGGGCGTGCTGCTGGGCTTCGGCGGCGCGATGATCGCGACGGGCCTGTGGTACCGCACGCCGTTCCCGGTGCAGCCGATGAAGGCCATCGGCGCGGCGGCCGCGACGCAGGCCGCGGGGCTCGCCGCCGTGACGCCCGCGATGGTGGTCGGCTCCGGCGTGGCCACCGCCGTCATCTGGCTCGTGCTCGGCGCCACCGGGCTCGCGAAGAAGGTGGCCGAGTGGATTCCGCGGCCCGCCCTGCTGGGCGTCGTGCTGGGCCTGGGCTTCAGCTTCATGCTCGAGGGCGTGCGCTTCATGTCCGCGAACGCGTGGGTGGCGGCGCCGCTCCTCGCCTTCGCTCTCCTCGCCCACGCGCGCCTCGCGGTGATGCCCCTGCTCCTCGTGGCCGGCGCCGTCACGGCCATCGTGCAGGATCCCTCCGTCGCGACGCAGCTGGCCGCCGTGCGCCCGGGCTTTCGCCTGCCGGATTTCGCCTGGCCCGCGCTCTCGCTGAACGACCTGTGGCTGGGCGCGGCGCTCCTCGCGCTGCCGCAACTGCCGCTCACCTTCGGCAACGCGCTCCTCGCGATCAAGGACGAGAACAACCGGCTCTTTCCGGACCGCCCCGTGAGCGAGCGCGGCATCTCGCTCTCGACGGGCCTCGCCAACGCGTGGACGAGCGCGGTGGGCGGCGTGCCCGTGTGCCACGGCGCGGGCGGCATGGCCGGACACGTGAAGTTCGGCGCGCGCACCGGCGGCGCGACGGTGATCGTGGGTGCCGTGCTGCTCCTGGCGGGACTCTTCCTCGCCGATTCCGTGGGCGTGCTGCTGCGCCTCTTTCCCCCTCCCGTGCTCGGCGTGATCCTCTTCCTCGCGGGCGCGGAGCTCGCGCTCTCCAGCCGCGAGGCGGGCAACGAGCGCGTGGGCCGCTTCGTGCTCCTCACCACCGCGGCCTTCACGGTGATCCACGTGGGCGTGGCGGTGATCTACGGCATCGCGGCCCATCACGCGTCCCGGCGCGGCTGGCTTCGGCCATGACCCCAAAGGCCCACCCGCGCCCGCGCGGCTTTGCCCTCGATCAAGCGGGCGGTCCGGCAAGCAGGGACAATCGGGGCGTGCGAAAACTGCTGGCCCTGCTGCTGCTCGTCATCCTGCCCCTCACCCCGTCGTGGGCGGGGGTGGCCGTCGATTGCGGCAGCGGCACGGTGATCGCCGCGCCCGCCGGATCCCCGCCGGCCCCCGATGCCGCGATGCACGAGGGCGACGGCGAATCCCATCCCTGCTGCGCGAGCGCCGCCGCGCCCGAGAAACCCTGCGGCTCGGATTGCGCCAACTGCCACGGCGCCGGCATCACGGCCCTGGGCAGCACGGCGATCGTCACGGGCGTCGTCCCGGCCTGCCCCGGCGCGACCGACCACACGAGCCGCCTCACGGCGCCCGTGCCCGGCGACACGTTCAGGCCGCCGACCCCGCCGCACGCCTGAAGGCCGTCCCGGGCGATACGCGCGAAGCGCGCGGCCTCGCCCCCGTTCTCCCTACCCGATCGAGCGGGTCGCGCACGCGGCCCGAGCCAGGAGCATTCCATGAGCAAGAAATCCCGGTCGAAGCGCGCCGACACGCCCGTCCTCCCCACCGCCGCCCCGCAGCCGCCCGCCACCGGCCGCCGCGGCCTCGCCATCGGCGTCGCCGTCGCGGTCATCGCCGTGATCGTGGGCATCGTCGTGATGGTCCTGCAGGGGCCCGACCCCGCGCGGCACCCCGCGCTCGAGAGCGCGCATTCGCCCTCCGTGGGCGAGACCACGGCCAAGGTGCACGTCGTCGAGTTCCTCGACCCGGCGTGCGAGACCTGCGCGGCCTTCTACCCGTTCGTGAAGCAGCTCATGGCCGAGAATCCCGGGCGCCTGCGCGTCTCCATGCGCCTCGTCCCCCTGCACAAGGGCGCCGACACGGTGGTCGCGATGATCGAGGCGAGCCGCGCGCAGGACAAGTACTGGCCGACGCTGGAAACCCTGCTCGCCACGCAGTCGCTCTGGACCATCGACCACGTCGTCCGGCCCGATCTCGCCCGCCAGGCGCTCGCGGGCGTCGGGCTCGACTGGGCGCGGCTCGAGGCGGACATGAAGTCGCCTGCCGTCGCCGAGCGCATGCAGAAGGACCGCGACGACGCGGCCGCCCTCAAGGTGACCAAGACGCCCGAGTACTTCGTGAACGGCCGGCAGATGGACACCTTCGGCAAGTCGCAATTGAAGCGCCTGGTGCTGGACGCGGTCTCGAAGGCGTACTGATGAAGCGCCTCGTCCTTTTCCTCGTCGCGGCGCTGCTCTCGCTCGCGTCGCTGGCGGTCCCCTCGCCCGCGGCCGCGCCGCCCGGCGCCGCCACCCTCGAGGTCTTCGTGCGCGAAGGCTGCCCGCACTGCGCGAAGGCCGAGGTGTTCCTCGGGAGCCTCGCCCGCGAGCGGCCGGAACTGAAGATCGTCATCCGCGACGTGCTCGCCGAGCCCGCGGCGCTCGCGCGGCTCCAGGAGATCGCGAAGGCCCAGCCGTCGGCCACCGCGCGCGTGCCCGCCTTCTTCGTGGGCGGCCAGCTCATCATGGGCTTCTCGGAGGAAGCGTCCACCGACAAGCTCATCCGCGCGGCCCTCGCCGGGCAGGCCGTGAAGCCCGCGGCCGACACCGCCGACTCGACGAGCTGCGCGGCCCAGGACGGCTCCACGTGCCGCATGGAAACCGACCCGCCCGCCAACGGCGGGTTCGAGATCACCTTCTTCGGACGCACCGTCACGCTCGACGACGTGGGGCTGCCGGCCTTCACGTTCATGATGGGGCTGCTCGACGGCCTCAACCCGTGCTCGATGTGGGTGCTGATCCTCATGATCTCGCTCCTCGCCACGCTGAACGACCGGAAGCGCATGTTCGCCATCGCGGGCACCTTCGTCCTGGTCGAGGGCATCGCCTACTTCATCTTCATGGCGGCGTGGCTGAACCTCTTCCTGCTGATCGGGCTCTCGCGCGCTTCCCAGGTCATCGTCGCGGCCATCGCCATCCTCGCGGGCCTCGTCAACATCAAGGACTGGGTCGCGCCCGGCAAGGGGTTCTCGCTGTCCATCTCGGACAAGCACAAGCCCGGGATCTACGCGCGCATGCGCGCCATCCTGCACGCGGAGAACCTGCCGGCGGCCATCCTGGGCGTGATCGTCCTCGCCATCCTCGTGCAGGTGGTGGAGTTCATGTGCACCTCGGGCTTCCCGGCGCTCTTCACGCGCATCCTCACGCTCAGGCACCTGGACACGGCGAGTTACTACGGCTACCTGCTGCTCTACAACGCCGCCTACATGTTCGACGACGTCGTCGTGCTCGCCATCGGCGTGACCACGCTGTCCCATCGCCGCCTGCAGGAGAAGGAAGGCCGTTGGCTCAAGCTCCTGTCCGGCGTCGCGATGGTGGGACTGGGGATCTACCTGCTCGTGGCCGACTGAGCGAGGGCGGCGCCCGGATCGACCCCGGCATCGAGCCAGTGCAGCAGGACGGCGCAAAGGCGTTCCGGCTCCACGGGCTTCGCGAGGAAATCGTTCATGCCCGCCTCCAGGCAGCGCTGGCGGTCCTCGTCGAAGGCGTTGGCCGTCATCGCGACGATGGGCACCATCCGGCAGGCGGGCAACTCGCGGATGCGGCGCGTGGCCTCCAGGCCGTCCATCACCGGCATGTTGATGTCCATGAGGATGACCGCGTAGCCGTCCGCCGCCCGGGCCACCGCCTCGCGGCCGTTCACCGCCACGTCCACGCGCAGGCCGGTGTACTCCAGGATCGCGAGCGCCACCTCGAGATTGGTGGCGTCGTCCTCGACGAGCAGGACGCGGGCGCCGGCATGCCGGCGGCGCAGCTCGCCCGCGCCGGCGAGGAGGGGATCGACCGGGGCGGCCTCGGGCGCCCGGCCGAGCTCGAGGCAGGCCGTGAACCAGAAGGTGCTGCCGCGCCCCGGCTCGCTCGTGGCCCCGGCTTCGCCGCCCATGAGCGCGGCGAGCCTGCGGGTGATGGCGAGGCCGAGCCCCGTGCCGCCGTACTTGCGCGTGGTGGCCGCCTCGGCCTGCCCGAAATCGCGGAACAGGGTGCCCAGTTGCCCCGGCAGGAGGCCGATGCCCGAATCCTCCACCTCGAAGCGAAGGCTCAGGCCCTGTCCTGCACGCGCCTGGACCCGGGCGCGGATCACGATGCGGCCTCGCTCCGTGAACTTGACCGCATTGGCCGCGTAGTTGAGGACCGCCTGGCGAAGCCGCGTGGGGTCGCCCTTCACCCACTCGGGAACGCCCACGCATTCGATGCGCACTTCCAGCGACTTCGCGGCCGCCCTTTCGGCGATGAGCTCGCGCACCTGCCCGAGCATCTCCGGCAGGTTGAAATCCACGCGCTCGAGCACCAGCCGGCCGCCCTCGATCCGGGTGAGGTCGAGGACGCTGTTGATGACGAGCATCAGGTGCTCGGCCGCCATGCCGATCTTGTCGAGCCGGTCGCGCTGCTGCGCCGTGAGCTCCGAGGCGCGCAGCCGGTGCGTGAAGCCCAGGATCGCGTTCATGGGCGTGCGGATCTCGTGGCTCATGCTGGCGAGGAAGGCCGACTTCGCCTGCGCCGCCTTCTCCGCGATGCGCTTGGCCTCACGCAGCGCCTCCTCGCTGCGCTTGTGTTCCGAGATGTCGGCCTTGATGCCCAGGATGTGCACGGGCCTGCCCGTCGCGTCGTGCTCGACCTGGTGCCCGATGTCCTGCATCCAGAGCCAGGTGCCGTCCGCGCGGCGCATCCGGTACTGCTCGCGGAACTCGGCATCGCGCACCTCGCTAAAGTTCCGGAAGCTCTCCTCGACGCGCTCCCTGTCGTCGGGGTGGACCAGTTCCCGCCACGCGGTCCAGGGATCCGGATATCTCGATTCGAGGTCCTCGCGCCGGTAACCCAGCATCGAGGCCCACGTCTCGTAGATCACGGGCGGCGCGTCGCGGCGCCATTCCCAGGTGCCGAGGTGGGCGCCGCGCATCGCGATGGCGAGGCGCGTTTCGCTCGCGCGGAGCGCGTCCTCCGATTGCCGCCGCCGGGACACTTCCTCGCGCAGTCGCCGGTTCCACACGGCCACGGCGAGCAGCGCGCCCAGCAGTCCCGTGGCGACCGGGAGCAACCACGTGAGCAGCGTGCGCAGCGGGATCCCGCGCGGCGGGGCTTCCAGCGAGGCCTGGAAGAGGCGGTACTCCATGAACGTCACGCCGTAGTAGGCGTGCCAGCTCTCGTCGAGATCGGAGCCCACGCGCGCGCTGGCCGCGAAGAACCGGCCGACGGCATCGGCCAGGGCGCGCTCGCCGGTGGGCACGGCCCAGCCCACGTCGACGGGCTCGTCCACCGCGAAGAGGATCGCGAGACGCTCGAGGTCGCTGCGCACCCACTTGAACGCCGACTCGCTGCCCACCACCGTGAAATCCGCCTCGCCGCGCGCCACCCGGGCGAACGCCTCGGCCGTGGGCGCGTGGACGATCTCCACCGGATTGCGGGAGAGGGGGCCGGCGTTCTGCTCCCTGAGCCACGTCTCGTACGCAGTGCCTTCCTGGACGGCGGCGCGCCGGCCGGCCAGGTGGGCCGATTCGCGCAGCGCGCCCTTGAGCCCCCGGTTCGCGACGATCACCTTGCGCGCGCGGTAGAGCGGCACGAGGTCCATCTTGGCTTCGCGCCACGGCACGATGTGCAGGTCGTTCGGGTAGAGGTCGCACCGGCCGCTCGCCATGGCCTGCGGGACGTAGCGGGCCTCGCGCTCCACCTGCCCCCGCGCGTCGCGGAACTGGTCGTCCCAGGCGGCAAGGGTCGTCACCGGCGCCTTCAGCCCCAGTTCCCGGGCGAACACCTCCGCATTTCGCTGGTAGAAGGCGGCGCTGGAGCCGGCCACGCAGATGCGCAGTTCGCCCGAGGCGCGGATCTCGTCGAGGGAACGCGCGAACGCCGGCGCCCCCGGCACGGACAGGACCAGGGCGAGGCATGCCCAACGTGGCACCCGCAGTTTCATGCTCTCCGCAGTTCGGCCCAGGATCGCGATGCCGATTTCCGGTGATTCTGCGCGCCGGAGGCAAGCGTGCCTAGGGCCGGGGCGGGAAGCGTGCGATTCGGTTGACCTGCGTCATCGGGGCGGTCCGTCCGCCGTCGGCCCGCCCGCACGCAAGGCTTCTTTGCGCTGCTCGGGCGAGACCGGTTACATTGCGGGCGGCGCACCCAGAAAGCCCGAAAAATAAGCCAGATCCGCTCACGCCTGTTCGCCTCCCCGGCGGACGGACCGCCCCGCCGCTTCTTCGTCGTACCACCCGCCTGGCGAGACGATGCCGGAACGAACGTCGCCGGCGGCTTGCTGGCCGCGGTCGTCTCGTTGCCTCTCGCCATGGGGCTGGGCGCGCTGGCGTTTGCCCCGTTCGGCCCGGGCTTCGTCACCGTCGGCGTGCTGGCGGGGCTCTACTCCGTGTCGTTCCTGGGGCTCGTCACGATCCTGATGGGCGCCCGCGGCGTCGCCATCCACGCGCCGCACAGCCTCGTGTCGTTCATGATCGCCTCGGTATCGGCCGACCTGTTCCTGGGCGCCGCGTGGCTGCCGCCGGGCAACCCGGACGCCCTGCTCGCGGCCATCTTCCTCCTGCTCGCCCTCTCCGGCGCGTTCCAGCTCGCCTTCGGCCTCGGGCATCTGGCGACGCTGGTGAAGTTCATCCCGGCGCCGGTGATGGCCGGCTTCCAGAACGCCGCCTCGATCGCCGTCATGCTCTCGCAGGTGCCCATCCTGCTGGGCCTCGCGAATCGGCCCGCGCTCGCCGACTGGCCGGCGGCGCTCGCGGATTTCCGGCCGCTGGCGCTCGTGGTCGGCGCCGTCACGCTCGTCGTCATCTACCAGGCGCCGCGCTTCACGCGCCGCGCGCCGCCGCTGGTCCTGGGCCTCGCGGCCGGCACGCTGCTGCATCACGCCTTCGCCGTGGGCGGGCTGGACGCCCTGCTGGGCGCCACCTTCGGCGCCATTCCCATCCGCCTGCCGGACGCCCGCGAGCTCGCCTCGATCATGCTGCTCGCGACGACGCCGGGCTTCCGCGAGGCGCTCCCGGCCATCCTGCTGGGCGCGGCGAGCATCGCGCTGGTGGCCTCGCTCGAGGTGCTGATCAGCGCCAAGATCGTCGAGAACTTCACGCGCCGCCGCGGCGACGCGAAGCAGGTGCTGGTCTCGATGGGGACGGCCAACCTGGTCACCCCGCTCCTGGGCGGCGTTCCCGGTTCCATCGGCCTCGCCACCACCGCCACGGCGATGAAGGCCGGCGCGCACAACTCGCTGGCGCCGCTCGTGCACTCCGTGGCCTTCCTCGCCTTCGTGCCGCTCCTCGCGCCGTTCATCGGCCACCTCCCGCGCGCCGTGATCGCGGCGCTGGTGTTCCACGTCGGCCTGCAGCTCTTCGACCGCTGGACGCTGCGCCTGGCCGTGCGGGCCGCGACGCGCTCGGCCATCCATTGGAGCGGCATCGTCATCGACCTGGGCGTCATCGCGCTGGTGGCCTGCGTCGCGCTCGCCGGCGAGGTCGTGGCGGCGGTGCTGCTCGGCGTGGCGGTGGCCGGCGTGGTCTTCACGCTGCGGATGGGCCGCAGCGTCATCCGGCGCGAGCGCCACGGCGACGCGATGCAATCGCGGCGGGCCCGGGCGGAGGCGGACACCGCCCTGCTCACCGCGCGCGGCCGATGCATCCTCGCGCTGGAACTCGAGGGGCCGCTCTTCTTCGCCTCCGCCGAGCACCTGCAGAACCGGGTGGACGCCGCGATGGCCGAAGGCGTGCGCTACGTCGTGCTCGACGTCGCCCGCGTCACGGAGCTGGACAGCACGGGCGCCCGCATCCTCCTGCAGGCCGACGCGCAGTTGGGCACCGCCGGCAGCCGCATCGTGCTGTGCGGGGCGGACTCGAGGCCCGAGCTCTCGGCCCTGCTCGCCGACCACGGCGTCACGGACGCCCTCACGCGCGAGCGCCTGTTTCCCGACCTCGATCGCGCGCTCGAGTGGTGCGAGAACGACCTGCTCGTGAGCCTGCGCGGCGTGGTGACGGCGTCCGCGGAGGATCCCTTCGAGGCGATGGGCCTGCTGCGCGACGTGGAACCGGCGACCCGCGAGGCGCTTCGCCCCGCGTTCGATCGCCTGGCGTACCGCGCGGGCGAGGCCGTGTTCCACCAGGGCGAGGAAGGCAGCGCGCTCTATGTCATCGCGCAGGGCTCGGCGAGCGTGTGGCTGCACGACCGCGCCGTGCGGGTCCGGCGCCTCGTCACGTTCTCGCCCGGCACGTACTTCGGCGAGATGGCGTTCCTCGACCGCGAACGCCGCTCGGCCACCGTCATCGCGGACGAGCCGCTCGTCTGCTACCGGCTCGAGCGCGCGAGCTTCGACCGGCTCGCCGAGGCGCATCCGCGCGCCGGCCGCGCGCTCCTCGCCACGCTCGCGCGCGAGCTGAGCCTTCGGCTGCGCCGGAACCACCGCTCGCTGCTCGAGCTCGACTGAGACGGGCTGTCGCCGCATCGCGACAGCCGGCGATGCGCGGCCGGTGAACCCGCGCCGCGCGGGCCTGTCGAAAATCCCATTGTCGATCCGGGAAAGGCGGCGTGGATGGGTGCGTACCTCGCGCGGTTCGGCGGCCTGGGCGTCGTCCGCGAAATCGCCTTCCACGCGCTCGTCTCGCTCCTCGCCCTCGGCCTCGCGTTCTCGGTGCCCACGGTCGCGAGCTACGTGCTCTACGACTGGTGGCCGCGCGTGTCGGCGAGCTCGCGGCTGCTGCTCGCCACGGAGATCGCGTTCGCCGCGATGCTCGTCGTCCTGTTCCACCTCGTGCGCGTGGCGTGGGACGGCATCCGCCTCATGTACCTCACGGAAGGGGCCGCGCTCGTGCACGTGCTGGACGACTCGCCCGCGTGGTGGCGCCCGCGGGTGCCGGTGCTCGCGACCGGGCGCGAGGCGCTCTTCCTCTCGGTGACGGGCTTCCACACGTTCGCCTCGCCCGAGGCGCCCTTCCACGAGCTCGCGAGCCGCGCCTACGAGACCCGCGTGATGCTGCTCAATCCGCACAGCGAGGGCGCGCGCGAACGCATCCGCTCGCTGCCCGACCCGGCCGAGGCCCGGGCGCTCTATCTCGAGGAGATCGGCGCGAGCATCGCGCACCTGAAGTCGCTCGCGCGCGCGGGCCGCCGCGTGCGCCTCAAGCTCTACGACCAGGCGCCGTTCTGGAGCATCGTCGTCGCGGGCGAGCAGGCCTGGGTGCGCTACTGCCACGACGGCTACCCGATGAAGACCCAGCCCGACTACGTGTTCGCGCTGCGCAAGGACAAGCCCACGCAGGGGCTCTTCCCGCCCTTCTGCATGTACGCGCTGAGGCAGTGGAACGACCCGTCGCTCGCCGAGTACGACTTCGCGAGCGACGAGCTGGTGTGGCGCGACGCCGCGGGCACCGAGACGCGGCGCGATGCCTTTCCGTCGTGCGCGGCGGCCGGCGCGTGAGGGACCGGCCCGTCAGGCGATGACGATCACCACGAGGGCGATCGCCGTCATGACGAGCCCGATGAGGGCCGCGCCGCGGGCGCGCTCGCGTTCGTCGTTCACGAAGCTTCCCCCCAGTCCCCGCCCAGCGCGCGCACCAGCCCCACGGTGGCCTGGTACTGCGCCGAGCGCACCTGCAGCGCCTGGCGGCGGTTGCGCAGCTCGCTGCGGCGCGCGTCGAGGAGGTCCAGCTGGCTCACGTACCCGCTGCGATAGCGGGCGTCCGAGAGCGAGGTCGTGCGCACCGCCGATTCCACGGCGCGCGCCTGCGCCTCGGCCTGGTCCGCCAGGAGCCTGAGCGCCGAGAGCTGGTCCTCGACGTCGCGGAAGGCGACCAGCACCTGCTCGCGGTAGCGCGCCACCGATTCGTCGAGCTGCGCTCCCGCGGACTGGACCCCGGCCTCGCGGCGGCCGCCGTCGAACACCGGCAGCGAGAGCAGCGCGCCCACGCCCCACGCGCGGGCCGACCACTTGAAGAGATCGCCCAGCTCCGAGGACGCGTACCCGCCCGTGCCGGTGAGCGTCACGTCGGGAAACCACGCCGCCTGCGCGACGCCCACGCGCTGCTGCGCCGCGAGCATGCCGCTTTGCGCCGCGGACACGTCGGGCCGGCGCGTGGGCACCGTGCCCGGGATGCCCGCCGGAATCGCGGGAAGGGACGTGCGCCATTGGGCGACGGGCAGCGCGAACCCCGAGGCGACGTCGCCCACCAGCACGGCGAGGGCGTGCTCGAGTTCCGCGCGGCGGCGATCGAGCGCGAGGGCGTCCGATTCCGTGGCGGCCACCTCCGTGCGGGCGCGCGCCACGTCCAGCTCGGCCACGTCGCCGGCGCGGTAGCGGCGCTCGGTGAGCTCGAGCGTGTCGCGGTAGGCGACCACGGTGCCGCGCACCAGGGCGCGCTCGTCGTCCAGGGCGCGAA
>CAZPLW010000119.1:0-13485 GCA_964587315.1 uncultured Lysobacter sp. | reverse complement strand
GATCGCGCGCCGCCAGCGCGAGCCGCGCCCCCCTCGCCGCCAGCTGCCTCGCCAGCCCCGCGCCGATGCCCTTCGACGCGCCGGTGATGGTCACCACGTTGTCCTTCACGGACCCATCCGCCATGGCGACGCTGTCCCGACCAGCCCGGACCATCTGTGTTCATCTGCGTTCATCTGCGGTTCCAAAGCCTTGTCTCCCCTTGGACGCGAAAGGTCCTACTTCTCCGTCTCCGGATCCGGAATGTGGTTGAACGCGATGTGCATCCCGCCCCGGTCCCTCGCCTTGTGCGCCGACGCGAAGTACACCGCCTGCCTCCCGAAGCGCGCGTTGAGCTTGTCCAGCGTCTCGTACAGGTTCTTCGACTTCGATTCCGACGCGAAGAGCGAGCCCGTGTGCCCCGCCTCCGACACGAGATCCGAGAACGCCATCCCCACCTGCAGGATCGTTCGCCTCGTCTTCGGCCGCCCCCCCCACAGCTTCTCCAGCGCGTGCAGGAAGGTGACCGTGTCCTGCGTGTCCACCAGGCGCATGTCGGCGTCCCAGCGGCCGCCATCGAGGTACTTGATCCCGATCGTGAGGCGCGAGGCGTAGAACTGCGCCTTGCGAAGGCGCACCGCCGCCTTCTGCGTGAGGCGGTTCAGCACCGCGCAGGCGTCCTCGGGATTGCGCTTCTCGGGCGCGAGCACGCTGGAGTGGGAGATGGAATGGGTGTCGCCTTCGCGGCCCGCGACCGCCTCCCCGCGCAGCCGGTCGTGCATCACTTCGCCGCCCACGCCGCCCCACACCGCGCGCATCTCCTCCTTCGAGCGCGCGCAGAGCTGCTCCACCGTCGTGATGCCGTGCGAGGCGAGGCGCTTCTCCATCTGCTTGCCGATGCCGGAGAGGTCGCGCAGCTTGAGGCCGAAGAGCCGCTGGGGCAATTCGTGCCGCTCGATGACGACGAGCCCGTCGGGCTTCACCATGTCCGATGCCGTCTTGGCGATGAACGTGTTGGGCCCGATGCCGATCGAGGTGCGCAGGCATTCGCCGATGGCCTCGCGCAGGACGGCCTTCACCTTGCGCGCGAGGCCCAGGGCCCGCTCGCGCTCCCGCCAGCGGCCGGTGAGCTCGCAGTCCATCTCGTCGATGGAGAGCACCTCGCGCACGGGCACCACGGTGTCCACCGCCGCCACCGCCCGATGGTGGAAGTCGATGTAGACCGCGTGCCGCGCGAGGACGAACTCGATCTCCGGGCAGAGCTTCCTCGCCTCGGAGAGCTTCGTGCCGGTCTTCACGCCGAAGCGCTTGGCCTCGACGCTTGCCGCGATGCACACGGTGGTGTCGGCCATCATCGGCACGACCCCGATGGGCCGGCCGCGCAGGCGCGGCTCCACCTGCTGCTCGACGGAAGCGAAGTACGAGTTGAAGTCGACGAGGAGGGAGCGCAGCGTCACCGGGTCCCCTAGGGGGTGAGGTCGGTGCACTCCACGAACGCGGCGACGATCGCCTCGAGCCCGCGCGCGTCGTCCTCGTCGAACCGGGCGAGGCGGGGGCTGTCGAGGTCGAGCACGCCGGCGACGCGGCCGCCGGCAATCACCGGGACGACCACCTCGCTCATCGAGGCGCTGTCGCACGCGATATGCCCCGGAAAGGCGTGCACGTCCGGGACGACGACCGCGCGCGCGGAGGCGGCGGCGGTGCCGCACACGCCCTTGCCGAGCGCGATGCGCACGCACGCGGGCTTGCCCTGGAAGGCGCCGAGCACCAGCTCACCTTCCTTCAGCCAGTAGAAGCCCGCCCAGTTGAGCCCCTCGAGCCCGTGGTAGAGCAGGGCCGAGAGGTTCGCGCTGTTGGCGGTGACGTCGCGCTCGCCGGCGAGCAGGCCGCGGGCCTGCAGGAGCAACTCGGCATAGGCCTCGGGTTTCGTGGCGGCGACGGGGGCGGCGACGGCGAACATGGCGGGCGGAGAGGGCGGTGGGAGCCGCTAGGTTACCACCGCCCCGCACCCCATCAGCCCGGGGAGTGGGCGGCGGGCGCGGCCTTCTGCCGGTCGTGCTTCTGCTTCGCGATGCGGCGGCTCTGCTTGTCCTGGGCATGGTGCAGGACGCCCCTTTCCTTCTTCGTCACCTGGCCGTCGGCCTTGGCCTTCTCCTCCATCCTTTCCACCTTGGCCTCGCCCTTGTCGAGGCGGGCCGCCTCCTTCGCGTTGAGCTCGCCCGACTGGACGCCCTGGTCGATGCGCTGCTGCTGGTTGGCCTCGCGCTGGTCGACCCGGGGCGTGGCGGTCTGGGCGGCGGCAGGCAGGGAGATGGAGAGGGCGGCGAGGGTGGCGGCGAGGATCCTGGGGTACATGCGGTTCTCCTGTTCTCGTCAGGGGACGAGGCTCGTGGATGGGGTGCGGGATCCTTCCCGCACGAAGCCAAGAACGCCGGCCGCGGCGGGGGCGTTGACGCTGTTACAAAGGTTTACCAGCGACGGACGGGGCGCCCCCGGCGGCTATAATCCGCCCTCCCTCCCGTGGGGCCCGCCCATGCCGTTCCTCCTCGCCGCCCTCGCCATGACCCTCTCGATCTCCGCCCAAGCCGCCGCCGAACTGCCCGTCCCGCCCGTGGCGAAGAAGGTGCCGAAGACGATGACGAAGTTCGGCGACCGTCGCGTGGACCCATATTTCTGGCTTCGCGAGAAGGAGAACCCCGAGGTCCTCGCCTACCTGAAGGCCGAGAACGCCTACACGGAATCGGTCATGAAGCCGCTCGAAGGCTTCCGCGACCGGCTCTACAAGGAAATGCTCGCCCGCATCCAGGAGACCGACGAGAGCGTTCCCTACCTCAAGCACGGCTGGTGGTACTACACGCGCGAGGTCGAGGGCCTGCAGTACCCGATCTATTGCCGCCGCAAGGGGTCGATGCAATCGCCCGAGGAGGTGATGCTCGACGTGAACGCGCTCGCGAAGGGCAAGGCGTACACCGGCGTCGATTTCTGGGAGGTGAGCCCGGACGGCCGCTACCTCGCCTACGGGGCCGACTTCACGGGCTACCGCGAGTACACGGCCTACGTGAAGGACCTCTCGACCGGCGAGCTGCTTCCCGATCGCCTCGAGCGGGTCGACAGCCTCGCCTGGGCCGCGGACAACGCGACGCTCTTCTTCACCCGGCAGAACGCCGCCAAGCGCCCCGACAGGCTGCTGCGCCACAAGCTGGGCGAGCCGGCCGACACGCTGGTGTGGGAAGAGAAGGACGAGCTCTTCAATCTCGGCGTGGGCGCCACGCGCAGCGGCGCGTTCGTGGTGGCCGTCAGCGCCTCGAAGGACACCTCCGAGGTGCGCGTGATCCCGGCCTCGGCGCCGGAAACGGCGCCCCGCCGCGTCGCCGGACGCCGCACGGGCCACGAGTACTACCTCGACCACCACGGGGACGAGTTCTGGATCCGCACCAACGACAAGGGGAAGAACTTCCGCCTCGTGCGCGCGCCCGTGGCCGACCCGGCGCCGCGCCACTGGAAGCAGGTCCTCGCGCACCGCAAGACGGTGATGCTCGAGGACGTGGACACCTTCAAGGACTTCTGGGTGGCGAAGGAACGCGACGACGGCGTGCTCAAGCTGCGCGTGACGGACTTCGCGACGCGGGAACACCACTACATCGAGATGCCCGAGACCGTGTACTCGACGAGCGCGGGCGCCAACGCGGAATACGATGCGAAACAGTTCCGCTTCGTCTACCAGAGCTACGTGACCCCGCGTTCCGTCTACGACTACGACCGGGGCAAGCGCGAGCGCACGCTCCTCAAGCGCACGCCGGTGCTCGGCGGCTTCAGGCCCGAGGACTACGAGTCGGCGATGGTGATGGCGCCCGCGAAGGACGGCACGAAGATCCCGGTCTCGCTGGTGTGGAGGAAGTCGCTGCGCACGGGCGGGCCGCAGCCGCTGCTGCTCTACGGCTACGGCTCCTACGGCTACGCGCTCGACGTGGGCTTCCGCTCCACGCGCCTCTCGCTCCTGGACCGCGGCGTGATCTATGCCGTGGCCCACGTGCGCGGCGGCGGCGAGCGCGGGCGCCTCTGGTACGACGAGGGCAAGCTGAAGAAGAAGATGAACACGTTCACCGACTTCGTCGCGGCGGCCGAGCACCTCGTCGCGAAGGGGTGGACCGCGCCCGACCGGCTCGCGATCCAGGGCGGCAGCGCCGGCGGCCTGCTCATGGGCGCGGTATCGAACCTGCGGCCGGATCTCTTCAAGGCCGTGGTCTCCGAGGTGCCGTTCGTCGACGTGGTGAGCACCATGCTCGACGCGTCCCTGCCGCTCACCACGCTCGAGTACATCGAGTGGGGCAACCCCAACAAGGAAGCGGATTACCGGGTCATCCGGAAATACTCGCCGTACGACAACCTCGCGCGCCAGGCCTATCCCGCCATGCTGGTCGAGGCGTCCTTCAACGACAGCCAGGTGCCGTACTGGGAGGCCGCGAAGTACGTCGCGAAGTTGCGCGAGCTGAAGACCGACTCGAACGTGCTGCTGCTCAAGACGATCCTCGAGGCGGGCCACGGCGGCGCGTCGGGTCGCTACGACGCGCTTAAGGACACCGCGTTCACCTACTCCTTCGTGCTGGACCAGCTGGGCGTCGCGAAATGACGGGGCCCGCGGCACGGTGAGCGTCGTCCAGCTGTTCGCCGCCTGCGTCGCGATCTGGGGATCGACCTGGATCGCGATCACGTTCCAGCTGGGAACGGTGGCGCCCGAGGTGAGCGTCCTCTACCGGTTCGTGCTCGCCTCCGTGCTGCTCTTCGCCTGGTGCCGCGCGAAGGGCATGCCGCTCGCCTTCACGGCCTCGCAGCACGCGGGCATGGCGCTGCAGGGCCTGCTCATGTTCAGCGTGAGCTACGTCTTCACGTACTACGCGGAGCAGACCATCGTCTCCGGCGTGGTGGCGGTGGGCTACTCGGCGAGCCCGCTCATCAACCTGCTGCTCATGCGGGTGCTCTTCGGCAAGCCGATGTCGCGCCGCGTGGCCCTGGGCGGCGCCCTCGGTCTCGCGGGCATCGTGCTCGTCTTCTGGCCCGAGTTCGCCCGTCTCGAGGCGGGAGCGGGAACGCGGGCCGGGATCTTCTACGCGACGGCGGCGGTCCTCATCTCCGCATTGGGCAGCATGGCGGCGTACCGCAATCAGCAGGCCGAGCTGCCCATCTGGCAGACGATGGCCTGGGGCATGCTGTATGGGTCGATCGCCAACCTGGCGATCGTGCTGGCCCTGGGGCGGCCATTCGACTTCGACTGGCAGGCGCCCTACGTCGCCTCGTTGCTCTACCTCGCCGTCTTCGGTTCGATCCTCGCGTTCGGCAGCTACCTGCACCTGCTCGAGCGCGTGGGCGCGGCGAGGGCCGGCTACACCGGCGTGATCATCCCGATCGTGGCGCTCGGCATCTCCTCGCTCTTCGAGGGGTACCGCTGGACGCTGCTCGCGCTCGTGGGCGTGGCCGTGTCCGTGGCGGGCAACGTGCTCATCCTTCGCCGGCCGCCGGCGAGGGCCTCCTGACCGGCATCCGCCGGCCGAGCGCCACCAGCGCGACCACCACGAGGGCGAAGGCGGCCACGTCCGCCCGAAGGGGCTCCGCCACGAGCAGCGCCGAGGCCGCGAGGGTGAGGAAGGGCTGCAGCAGCTGCATCTGGCCCACGCGCGCGATGCCGCCCAGGGCGAGCCCGCGATACCACGCGAAGAACCCGACGTACTGGCTCACGAGCGCCACGTAGAGGAAGCCCGTCCACGCGCTTGCCGGCACCTCGCGCGGGTGGGCGGGCAGGTTGGCGAGGACCGCCGGCGCGAGGATCGGGATGCACAGCACGAGCGACCACGAGATCGCCTGCCAGCCGCCGAGGCTCGCCGCCGCACGGGCGCCCAGCGCATAGCCGAGCGCCGCGGATGCCACTGCCGCGAGCAGGGCCAGGTCCGCGGGCGCGAGGGTGCCGCCGCCCTCGCGCAGAGCGAACGCGACGACCGCGAGGCTTCCCGCGATCCCGACCGCCCAGAAGCCGGCCGAGGGGCGTTCTCTCGCGACCACCGCGCCGGCCGCCGCCGTGGCGAGGGGCAGCACCGCGAGGACGACGGCCCCATGGGAGGCGGGCACGGCGCGCATCGCCCAGGTGGTGAAGAGCGGGAAGCCGAAGACCACGCCGGCCGCGGAGAGCGCGAGCAGCTTCCACTCCGCCGGCGTGGGACGGCGCGGGCGGGCGATCGCGAGCACGAGCGCGGCGCAGGCGGCGGCGAGCAGGGCGCGTCCGAGCGCGACGAAGACCGGATCGAGGTGCGCCACCGCGGCGCGCGTCGCGGGCAGCGTGAGGCTGAAGAGGGCGACGCCGAGGAAGCCCCAGGCGAGGCCCCGGGCCTCGTCCGCGCCCCTCACGCGGCGCGCTTGGCGCTGAAACGCGCGAGCTGCTCGGCCGCCTGCCTGCGCACGAGCCACTTGAGCGGCGCGAACCAGCCGAAGAGCTGGCCGGCCGGGCCCAGGGCCTGCGAGGACCACTTCCAGAAGGAGAAGCGGTCGTAGTGGCGCACGATCTTCCCGTCGCGGAAGGCGAACTTCGCCTCGATGCGGTTCACGACCCGGCGCCCCGTCTTCGAGAACGTGTAGGTCGCCGTCCAGTGCGCCCGGCCGCCCGACTCGTCGGCCGAGGCCTCGTCCAGGACGACCACGAGATCCTTGCCGCGCTCGACGAGCATGCGCCACATGTTCCGGGCCTCCTCGCCGTGCAGGCGGGGGAAGGCGGGGTCCGTGAAGAACACGTCGTCGTGGTAGCAGCGCGCCATCGCCTCGGCGTCGCGTCGCGCGAAGGCGCCGTAGAACTCGCGGATGAGGCTCTCGTGGGGATGCATGGGCGCCTCCGGGAGGTGGGTCGGGCCTTGACCCGAGTCAAGGCTCCGCATTTTGGCCGCTTCCTATACTCGGGGCAATCGCTTCGGGACGCCTCGTCGGCACCCGCGGCATCCCACGAACGAACGAGGAGAGCGTCCCATGATGTCCGACATCGAGATCGCCCAGAAGGCGACCATGAAGCCCATCGGCGAGATCGCCGCGAAACTGGGCATTCCCGAGAGCGCCGTCGAGCCCTTCGGCCGCACCAAGGCGAAGATCCGCCTGGACTACATCGACACGCTGAAGGACAAGCCGGACGGCAAGCTCATCCTGGTGACGGCGATCAGCCCCACGCCCGCGGGCGAGGGCAAGACCACCACGACGGTGGGCCTGGGCGACGCGCTCAACCACATCGGCAAGAAGGCGGTGATCTGCCTGCGCGAGCCTTCGCTGGGCCCGGTGTTCGGGATGAAGGGCGGGGCGGCCGGCGGCGGTTACGCGCAGGTGGTGCCCATGGAGGACATCAACCTGCACTTCACCGGCGACTTCAACGCCATCGCGCTCGCGAACAACCTGCTCGCCGCGATGATCGACAACCACATCCACCAGGGCAACGAGCTGGGCTTCGACGTGCGCCGCATCGCCTGGAAGCGCGTGATGGACATGAACGACCGCGCCCTTCGCGACATCACGGTGTCCCTGGGCGGGCCGGCCAACGGCTTCCCGCGCCAGGACGGCTTCGACATCGTCGTGGCCTCGGAGGTGATGGCGATCTTCTGCCTGTCGATGTCGGTGAAGGACCTGAAGGAAAGGCTGGGCAACATCGTCTGCGGCTACACGCGCGACCAGAAGCCCATCCTCGCCCGCGACCTGAAGACCCACGGCGCCATGGCGGCCCTCCTCAAGGACGCCCTGGCCCCGAACCTGGTGCAGACGCTCGAGCACTCGCCCGCGTTCATCCACGGCGGCCCCTTCGCCAACATCGCGCACGGCTGCAACTCGGTGCTCGCCACCAAGACGGCCCTGAAGCTGGGCGACTACGTGGTGACGGAGGCGGGCTTCGGCGCGGACCTGGGCGCCGAGAAGTTCATCGACATCAAGTGCCGCAAGACGGGCCTCAAGCCCTCGGCGGTCGTGCTGGTGGCGACGATCCGCGCGCTCAAGTACCACGGCGGCATCGAGGTGAAGGAGCTCGGCAAGCCCAACCTGGAGGCGCTCGAGAAGGGCATCGCCAACATCGAGCGGCACGTGAACAACATCCGCAACAACTACGGCCTGCCGTGCGTGGTGTCGATCAACCACCGCACCGAGGACACGGACGCCGAGGTGAAGCTGCTCATGGACAAGCTCGCCCACCACGGCGCGCAGGTGGTGCTCGCGCGCCACTGGGCCGAGGGCGGCAAGGGCGCGGCGGACGTCGCGCGCGCCGTCGTGAAGATGTGCGAGCAGCCCAACGACTTCAAGTACGTGTACGAGGAAGGCGCCACGCTCTGGGACAAGATGAAGGCGATCGCCACGAAGATCTACGGCGCGGCGGACATCACGGCCGACTCCAAGGTGCGCGGCCAGATCAAGCGCCTGCAGGAATCGGGCTACGGGCACTACCCGGTGTGCGTGGCGAAGACGCAGTACTCGTTCTCGACGGACCCGCAGCTGCGCGGGGCGCCCTCCGGCCACGTGGTGAACGTGCGCGAGGTGCGCCTGGCCGCCGGCGCGGAGTTCGTCGTGATGGTCTGCGGCGACATCATGACCATGCCCGGCCTGCCGAAGGTGCCGTCGGCCTGCGCCATCGACGTCGACGACAACGGCAAGATCTCCGGCCTTTTCTAGAAGATAGGGGACGGTGCCCGGTTTCCGGCGGCCCGAATCCGGGAAATCGGGCACCGTCCCCAGTTTCCCGGCAGGGGAAAGCGGGGTTCGCCCCGGCTTTCCCCTTTTCATTTGTAGGCGAAGTCCCGTATTCGGGGGACCGGAGCCGGATTTCCGGCGGAATCCGCCCTTGGTGCCGGGACCGGCTTACGCGATAATCGGCCGGTTGCACCCCTTCACGCGCCCGAGAGAGAACAACGAGCCATGGAAGCGATCGGCAAGTACCAGGTCCTGCGGGAACTGGGACGCGGCGCGACCGGCAAGGTCTACCTCGCCACGGACCCCTTCTCGAAGCGCCAGGTGGCCATCAAGGTGGTCTTCCCCGAGGCGCTCAAGCACTCCGAGGACGGCGCCTTCTACCGCAGCATGTTCCTCAACGAGGCGGCGCTCGCGGGCAAGCTGAACCACCCGCACATCGTGCAGATCTACGACGCGGTGGTCGAGGACAAGTACAGCTACCTCGTCATGGAGTACGTCGAGGGCGGCACGCTCGAGCGCTTCTGCGAGCCCGAGGCGCTGCTGCCGCCCGCGGACATCGCCGAGATCATCTTCAAGTGCGTGCGCGCGCTCGCGTTCGCGGCGACGCTCGGCCTCACGCACCGCGACATCAAGCCCGGCAACATCCTCCACGTCGACGGCACCGACATCAAGATCGCGGACTTCGGCGCCTCGATCAACAAGGTCTCCGACCGCACGATCATCACGAACGTCGGCTCGCCCGCCTACATGGCGCCCGAGCTCGTCACGGGCGCGGTGCAGGCCGGCGCCTCGACGGACATCTACGCCCTGGGCGTCGTCATGTACTACCTCCTGTGCGGGCGCCTGCCCTTCGAGGGCGCCAACACGATGAGCGTGATCTACCAGATCGTGAACACCGAAGCCGAGCCGCCCAGCGCCCACCGCGAGGGCGTCTCGCCCGAGCTCGAGGCCATCGTCATGAAGGCGATCGCCAAGGACCCCGCGTCGCGCTACGAGACGTGGGAGGCCTTCGGCCAGGACCTCGCCGAGGTCTGGAAGAAGACCAAGCAGTCGGGCGAGCGGGAGCAGAGCGACACCGAGCGCTTCAGCGTCGCGCGCGCGCTCTCGTTCTTCCGCGATTTCCCGGAGAACGAGCTCTGGGAGGTGCTGCGCCTGTCCAAGTGGCGCAAGTTCCCGCCGGACACCGTCCTCATCAAGGAAGGAGACCACGGCGACTCGTTCTTCGTGCTCGCCGGCGGCTACGTGCGCGTCACGCGCAGCAAGCGCACCCTCAACGTGCTCTCCGCCGGCGACTGCTTCGGCGAGATGGCCTACCTCGCCAAGGCCGACTCGCCCCATCGCTCGGCCACGGTGACGACCACCTCCGACTGCATCGTGGTGAAGATCCGGGCGGAAGACCTGCGCGCGGCCTCGCTCGGCGTGAGGCGGCTCTTCGACGAGCGCTTCCTCAACACCCTCGTCGAGCGCCTGGAGACCGCGAACCAGCAGCTCGCGGTGATGTCCTGACCCGTCCCTAGCCGTTCAAGAGGTAGGAGGTCGCGAAGACCCCGACCATGACGAAGGCGAGCCCGACCTTCGCGACGGACCCCAGCAGCAGCCCCACCCAGGTGCCCAGCCCGGCCTTGCCGGCCTGCAGCAGCGCGCGATTGGCCGAGAGCTCGCCCAGCACGGCGCCGACGAACGGCCCCAGCACCAGGCCCGGCAGCCCGAAGAAGATCCCCACGAAGGCCCCCACGCCCGCGCCGAGCACCGCGCGGGGGCTCGCGCCGGCCTTCTTCGCCCCGAACGACGAGGCGAAGAAGTCCAAGGCGATGGCGAGTGCGGTGAGCGCGCCCAGGATCGCGAGGGTGAAGGCGCCCACGCGCGCGAAGCCGTCGGCCCATGCCGCGAGGAAAAGGCCGCCGAAGACGAAGGCGATGCCCGGCAGCATGGGCAGGACGGTGCCGGCGAGACCGACGAGGACGACGACGGCGGCGATCGCCTTGGTGACGGTGGGGTCCATGGAGGGGATATAGGGGCTGATACCGGCGATCAAAAGGGGCGGCGATACCGCGTGCTATCGTATGGTGGCTCCCGGCCCGGCCCTACAAGAACCGTCATGAACGCACTCGCCCAGCCCCCCGCGGCCTCCCTGGAAACGCGCCGTGCCGACGTGGCCGGGCGGCTCCGCGAGAGGTTGCCGGACGGCGCCGTGCTCGTCGCCTGCGAGGACCTGCTGCCCTACGAGTGCGACGGGCTTTCCGCCTACCGCCAGACCCCGCTCGTGGCCGCCCTGCCGTCGACCGAGGCCGAGGCCGCCGAGGTGCTTCGCGTCGCGCGCGAGACCGGCACGCCGGTGGTCGCCCGCGGCTCGGGCACCGGGCTCTCCGGCGGGGCCCTGCCGCTCGCGGACGGCATCCTGCTCGCCATGGGCAAGTTCAACCGCATTCTCGACGTGGATGCCGCTTCGCGCACCGCACGCGTGCAGCCCGGCGTGCGCAACGTGCAGATCACCGAGGCGGTCGCGCCCTTCGGGCTCTATTACGCGCCCGATCCCTCGAGCCAGATCGCCTGCTCCATCGGCGGCAACGTCGCCGAGAATTCGGGCGGCGTGCATTGCCTCAAGTACGGCCTCACGGTGCACAACATCCAGAAGGTGCGCGCGCTCACGATCGAGGGCGACGCCGTCGAGATCGGCTCGGATGCGCTCGACGCGCCGGGCTACGACCTGCTGGCGACGGTCACGGGCTCCGAGGGCCTGCTGGTCCTGCTCACGGAGGTCACGGTGAAGCTGCTGCCCAAGCCCCAGGTGGCGCAGGTGGTGCTCGCCTCGTTCTCGAGCGTGGAGGCGGCGGGCGAGGCGGTGGCGGCGGTCATCGGCGCGGGCATCGTCCCGGCGGGCCTCGAGATGATGGACAAGATGGCGACGGCGGCCGTGGAAGACTACGTGCACGCCGGCTACGACCTCACGGCGGAGGCCATCCTGCTGTGCGAATCCGACGGCACGCCCGAGGAAGTCGCCGAGGAGATCGGCAAGATCACCGAGGTGATGAAGAGCGCGGGAAGCACGCGCTTCGCGGTGTCGGGCTCGGAAGCCGAGCGGCTCAAGTTCTGGTCCGGGCGCAAGACGGCGTTCCCGGCGGTGGGCCGCATCTCGCCGGACTACTACTGCATCGACGGCTCCATTCCCCGCGGCGCCCTCGCGCGGGTGCTGCGCCGCATCGAGGAGCTCTCCGCGCACTACGGGCTTCGCTGCGCCAACGTGTTCCACGCGGGCGACGGGAACCTGCATCCGCTCATCCTCTACGACGCCAATATACCCGGCGAATTCGAGAAGACGGAGGAGTACGCCGGCGCCATCCTCGAGCTGTGCATCGAGGTGGGCGGCACCATCACGGGCGAGCACGGCGTGGGCGTCGAGAAGATCAACCAGATGTGCGCGCAGTTCCGCACGGCGGAGATCGAGCAGTTCCACGCGGTGAAGGCCGCGTTCGACCCGACGGGGCTCCTCAATCCCGGCAAGGCCGTGCCCACGCTGCACCGCTGCGCCGAGTATGGCCGCATGCGCGTCTCGCGGGGCCAGCTGCCGCACCCCGACATCCCGCGCTTCTGATGGCCATCGCCCCATCGCCCGCGACCCGCGACGCCGTGCTCGCCGCGCTCGGCGCGGTGCGCCCGCCGCTCGCGATCGTGGCCGAGGCCGAGCGGCTCGCGGCGTACGAGACCGACGCGTACATCCAGAAGCGCGAGACGCCGCTCGCCGCCGTGCTGCCCTCGAGCGAGGAGGACGTCGTGGGCCTGGTGCGGGCGCTGGCGCCGCTCGGCGTTCCCATCGTCACGCGCGGCGCGGGCACGGGCATTTCCGGCGGCGCCATTCCGCACGCGGATGGCGTGCTCGCCGTGCTCACGCGCCTGCGGGCCATCGTGCGCATCGACGCGGCCGCGCGCCTCGCCGTCGTGGAGCCGGGCGTCCCCAACGCGCGGGTGAGCGAGGCGGCTCGCCCGGCGGGCCTGCATTTCGCGCCGGACCCCTCGAGCCAGGTCGTCTCGACCATCGGCGGGAACATCGCCGAGAACGCGGGCGGCGTGCACTGCCTCAAGTACGGGCTCACGGTGCACAACGTGCTCGGCGTGAGGCTCGTCGACGGCGAGGGCGAGACGCTCGAGATCGGGGGCGAGTCGCTCGACGCGGCAGGCTACGACCTGCTCGCGCTCGTCACGGGCAGCGAGGGCAACCTCGGCCTCATCACGCGCGCCACGCTTCGGCTGCTGCCCCGGCCCGAGGCCACGGAAACGGTGCTGGCCGCCTTCGCCACGGTGAAGGCGGGCGCGGAGGCCGTGGGCGCGATCATCGGCGCGGGCCTCGTGCCGGCGGCGCTCGAGATGATGGACCGCGTCGTGATCGATGCGTGCGAGCGGTACATGGCCCTGGGCCTGCCCAAGGCCGAGGCGCTGCTGCTCGTCGAGGTGGACGGCGGCCGCGAGGAGGCGAGCGAATCGCTCGCGCAGGTGGAAGCGATCCTCGCGCAATCCGGCGCGACCGAGGTGCGGATCGCGAAGGACGAGGACGAGCGCGCGAAGCTCTGGAAGTCGCGCAAGGGCGCCTTCGCGGCCCTCGCGACCGTGCTTCCCGACTACTACACGATGGACGGCACGATCCCGCGGCGCGCGCTGGCCGAGGTGCTGGAGGCCGTCTACGCGCTCGGCCGCGAGTACGGCATGGTGATCGGCAACGTCTTCCACGCGGGCGACGGCAACATGCATCCCGCCGTCTTCTACGACTGGGCGAAGGCGGGCGAGCGCGAAAGGAGCGAGGAGCTGGGCGGCAGGATCCT
>CAZPLW010000118.1:0-13486 GCA_964587315.1 uncultured Lysobacter sp. | reverse complement strand
GCAGCAGCAGGCCCATCATCTTTTCCTCGAGCGCGGGATCGCGCCAGAAGACGTCGAAGGCCTGGTCGAAGACCGCCTGCTGATCGTGGCGGGTGAGGAAGAGGGCCGAGAGCGTCGCGTGCCAATCCTCGCGCCGCTCCACGCCCGCGAGCACGAGCGCGTGCGACGCCTCGATCACCTTGTCGGTTCCGATGGGGATGCCGGCCCCGCGCAGCACGCGCGCGAAGTGCAGGACGTTCTCGGCGAGGCGCCCGGGCATCGGGCGGCTCAGGCGCCGGCGCGGGCGCGGATCTCGCGCACGATCGCCGCGGCCTCGCTGCCCTGCAGGCGCGCGATGTCGTCCTGGTACTTGAGGAGGACGCCCAGCGTGTCGTCCACCGTGGCCGGGTCGAGCGCGACGGCGTCGAGCGCCATCAGCGCGCGCGTCCAGTCGATGGTCTCCGCGACGCCCGGCGCCTTGAAGAGGTCGAGGCCGCGCAGGCGCTGCACGAAGGCGACGACCTCGCGCGAGAGGGCCGCGCCCGCCTCCGGCGCCTTGCGCGCCAGGATCTCCAACTCGCGCCCCGCGTCGGGGTAGTCGACCCAGTGGTAGAGGCACCGCCGCTTGATGGCGTCGTGCACTTCGCGGGTGCGGTTGGACGTGAGGACGACGAGCGGCGGCGCCGGGCTCACGATGGCGCCCAGCTCCGGGATCGTCACCTGGAAATCGGAGAGCACCTCGAGCAGGTACGCCTCGAAGGGCTCGTCGGCACGGTCGAGCTCGTCCACCAGGAGCACCGCGGGCGGCCCCGTGCGGCCGGCCTCCAGGGCGCGCAGGAGCGGGCGCTCGACGAGGAACTCGCGCGAGAAGAGGTCCTTCGCGAGCGTGCCGCCGGCCGCGGTGCCGGAGGCTTCCGCCAACCGGATGGCGAGCATCTGGCGCGGCACGTTCCATTCGTACACGGCGCTCGAGACGTCGAGCCCCTCGTAGCACTGCAGCCTCACGAGGGGGCGCCCGAGGGCCGTCGCGAGCACCTTCGCAAGCTCCGTCTTGCCCACGCCGGCCTCGCCCTCGAGGAAGAGGGGGCGGCCCAGGCGAAGCGCGAGGAAGACGGCGGTGGCGAGCCGCCGGTCCGCGACGTATCCGCCCGCGGCGAGCAGCCGCCCGACCTCGTCGATGGAGGCGGGGCTCACGGGGCGCGGGGCGGTCTCAACCCGCGGCGGCCACCGCGCGCGCGGCGAGAACGGAAACCAGGTGCGCGCGGTACTCGGCGCTCGCGTGGATGTCCGAGGTGAGGTCGCCGGCGTCGACCGCGATCGACTTCACCGCGTCCGGCGACCAGTGCTTCTCGAGGGCCTCTTCCATCTCGGTCACGCGGAAGACGCCGGCGCCGCCGGCGCCCGTCACGGCGACCCGCACCCCGGCCGCGGTCTGCGCGACGAAGACGCCCACCAGCGCGAAGCGCGAGGCCTGGTTCTTGAACTTCACGTAGGCGGCCTTCTTCGGCACCGGGAAGGCGACCGCGGTGACGATCTCGCGCGCCTCGAGCACCGTCTCGTACAGGCCGATGAAGTACTCGTCGGCGCCGATCCGCCGCTGGTTCGTGATCACCGTCGCGTCGAGCCCGAGCACCGCGCCCGGGTAGTCCGACGCCGGGTCGTTGTTGGCGATCGAGCCGCCGAGCGTGCCCATGTTGCGCACCTGGCGATCGCCGATGCCGCCGGCCAGGTCGGCCAGGGCGGGGATGCGCGAGCGCACGTCGGCCGAGGCGGCGACCTCCGCGTGGCGGGCCATCGCGCCGATCGTGACGGTGGACGCGTCGGCCTTGATGCCGCGAAGCTCGGCGAGGCCGGCGAGGTCGACCACGTCGGTGGGCTGCGAGAGGCGCAGCTTCATGCCGGCCACGAGCGACTGGCCGCCGGCGAGGAAGCGGGTGTCCTCGCCCCCGGTGCCCTGGGCGGCGGCGAGCGTGGCGGGCTTGTGGTACTTGAACGCGTGCATGGTCGTCTCCCCCTAGGCCTTGGCGGCGCGCGCGGCGCGCCAGACGCGCTCCGGCGTGGCCGGCATCTCGATGTCCTTCACGCCCAGCGCGTCGCAAAGGGCGTTGATGACCGCCGCCGGCGAGCCGATGGCGCCCGCCTCGCCGCATCCCTTCACGCCGAGGGGATTGTGGGTGCAGGCGGTGACGCGCGTGTCGACCTTGAAGTTCGGCAGGTCGTCCGCGCGCGGCATGGCGTAGTCCATGTAGGTGCCGGTGAGGAGTTGGCCCGACTCGCGGTCGTACACGCAGCCCTCGAGCAGCGCCTGCCCGATGCCCTGCGCGAGGCCGCCGTGCACCTGCCCCTCGACGATCATCGGGTTCACGATGTTGCCGAAGTCGTCGCAGGCCGTGAAGCTCACGATATTCGTGACGCCGGTGTCCGGGTCCACCTCCACCTCGCAGATGTGCGTGCCCGCCGGGTAGGTGAAATTGGTCGGGTCGTAGAAGGCCGTCTCGTCCAGGCCGGGCTCGAGCTTGTCGAGCGGGTAGTTGTGCGGGACGTAGGCCGTGAGGGCGACCTGCGCGAAGGGCACGTGCTTGTCGGTGCCCTTCACGGTGAAGCGGCCGTCCTTGAACTCGACGTCCGCATCGCTCACCTCCATCAGGTGCGCGGCGATCTTGCGGCCCTTGGCGACGATCTTGTCGAGCGCCTTCACGATGGCCGTGCCGCCGACGGCGAGCGAGCGCGAGCCGTACGTGCCCATGCCGAAGGGCACGCGGCCGGTGTCGCCGTGCACGATGTCGACGTCGTCGACGCCGATGCCCAGCCGGTCCGCCACGACCTGCGAGAAGGTGGTCTCGTGGCCCTGCCCGTGGCTGTGGGAGCCGGTGAACACCGTGACCTTGCCGGTGGGATGCACGCGCACCTCGCCGGCCTCGTAAAGGCCCGCGCGCGCGCCCAGGGCGCCCGCGACGTTGGAGGGCGCGAGGCCGCAGGCCTCGATGTAGGACGAGTAGCCCAGGCCGCGCAGCTTCCCGCGCTTCGCGGCTTCCGCCTTGCGCGCCGGGAAGCCGGCGACGTCGGCCATCTTCATCGCGCCGTCGAGGCAGGCATCGTAGTCGCCGATGTCGTAGGTGAGCGCGACGGGCGTCGCATAGGGGAACGTGCGGATGAAGTTGCGGCGGCGGATCTCGTCCTGGGAGAGCTTCATCTCGCGCGCCGCGGTGGCCACGAGGCGCTCGACGACGTACGTCGCCTCGGGCCGGCCGGCGCCGCGGTAGGCGTCCACCGGCGCGGTATTGGTGAAGACGGCCGTCACCTCGCAGTGGATGGCGGGCGTCGTGTACTGGCCCGCGAGCAGCGTCGCGTAGAGGATGGTCGGGATGCACGTGGAGAACGTGGACAGGTACGCGCCCATCGAGGCCTTGGTGTCCACGCGCATCGCGAGGAACTTGCCGTCCTTGTCGAGCGCGAGCTCGGCCTTCGTGAAGTGGTCGCGGCCGTGGGCGTCGGAGAGGAAGCTCTCGCTCCTTTCGGCCGTCCACTTGATGGGGCGCCCGACGAGCTTCGAGGCCCACACGCACATCGTCTCTTCCGCGTACAGGTAGATCTTGGAGCCGAATCCCCCGCCGACGTCCGGGGCGATGACGCGCACCTTGTGCTCGGGCAGTCCCAGCACGAAGGCGGTCATGAGCAGGCGCTCGACGTGCGGGTTCTGGCTCGCGACGTAGAGCGTGTAGGAGTCGTCCGACTTCGCGTACGAGGCGTTGCAGGCGCGCGGCTCGATGGCGTTGGGGATGAGGCGGTTGTTCACGAACTCGAGCCGCGTCACGTGCGCGGCCTTCGCGAAGGCGGCCTCGGTGGCCGCCTTGTCGCCCAGCGCCCACACGTAGCAGACGTTGTCCGGCGCCTCGGCGTGCACGGCCGGGGCGCCCTGGGCGAGCGCGTCGCGAACGTCGACCACCGCCTGCAGCGCCTCGTAGTCCACCTCGATCCGCTCGGCGGCGTCCTTGGCGGCGAGGTACGTGTCGGCCACCACCATGGCGACCGGGTCGCCGACGTGGCGCACCTTGCCCTGGGCGAGGAGCGGGTGCTTCGGCTCCTTCATGGGCTTGCCGTCGGTGCCGGTGATGAGCCAGCCGCAGGGCAGTCCGCCCACGGCATCTGGCAGGTCCTTGCCCGTGTAGATGGCGAGCACGCCCGGCATCGCGCGGGCGGCCGCCAGGTCGATGCCCTTGATCGACGCGTGCGCGTAGGGCGAGCGCAGGAAGTAGGCATGCGACTGGCGCGGCAGCACCACGTCGTCGGTGTACTGGCCGGAGCCGGTGAGGAAGCGGGCGTCCTCCTTGCGAAGGATGGACTTGCCGATGGCGAGGTCGGTCATGGCGGGGCCCCCTATTTCGTGTTCGCGAGGCCGGACTTCACGGCCTTCACGATGTTCTGGTAGCCCGTGCAGCGGCAGATGTTGCCGTCGAGGGCCTCGCGGATCTGGTCGTCGCTCGGGTCCTTCATGCGGCCGGCGAGCTCGAGGGCGGACATCACCATGCCGGGCGTGCAGAACCCGCACTGCAGGCCGTGGTGCTGCTTGAAGGCGGCCTGCATCGGGTGCAGGTCGCCGTCCGGCGCGAGGCCCTCGATGGTGGTGACCTTCGCCCCCTGCGCCTGGACCACGAGGAGGTTGCACGACTTCACCGCGCGCCCGTCGAGCAGCACGGTGCACGCGCCGCACTGGGCCGTGTCGCAGCCCACGTGCGTGCCGGTGAGCGCGAGGTTCTCGCGCAGGAACGTCACGAGCAGCGTGCGCGGCTCGACGTCCGCGGTGACGGCCTGGCCGTTCACCGTGAAAGCTACGGGAATGCCCATCGGTTCTCCTCCTTGGAGCGTCGCTCGGTTCTGTGGGATGGGTGCATCGGCGGCGGGTCGGCGCATTCTAATCCGAATGGCGCGGGCTTTTTCGGTGCGGTGCAGCATCGCGGGCGCCGGCGCCGTTGATCTAGCGCAATCGCCTCCGGGGGCGATGTTCTACGCTCGGGCGAGGGTAGACATTGCGTCCCGCCATCCGAAACCAACCCGATGTCACCGTCCGGATCCCGCGACGAACTGCTGAGAAGCGCCCGCATCGCCGCGGCATCGCCCGGCGTGCGCGAGGCCGTCCGCGAGGTCGCGCTCACCGCGCTGCGCAGCCGCACGCTCACGGCCGCGCACATCGCCGCCGTCGCGAAGACGATCGGCGAGGGCATCGGCAGCGTCGACGTGACGCCCATACCGCCGGTTCGCGACACCTATCGCGGGGCATGGCTGGGGCTCGAGGACGCGCTCGACCGGGCCTTGCACGCGCTCGAGGTGGCTGCGCGCGAGTTCACCCAGGGCCGCGCCCGCCTGACGGCCCCGGAGCGCGACCGGATCCTCGCCGAGATCGCGCAGATGGAGCAGTCCCTCGCGATCGGCTGGGACAACGGGCGCCGCATGCCCGATTCGCTCCGGGCGCGCATTGCCACGTTGACGGGACAACTGGGGCTGGGCGTCGCATTCGAGCCGGCCCCGGGCGGCGATCCTGCCGCGCAGGATGCCGGGCAGGTGCTGTCGTCCATCGCGAGCGCCGTGCTGCGGGGCCCGGTCGACGCGCGGCGCGATCCCGGCCCTTCCTAGCCTTCCGCCTCAACCCATCGTGAGCACCGCCGCGCCGTCGAAGGCGCCGCGGCGAAGGTCCGCCAGCGCCTCGTTCGCCTTCTCCAGCCGGTAGGGGACGGGACGCGCGTCGATCTTTACCCGCGAGGCGAGCGCGAGGAAGGCCTCGCCGTCCTCGCGCGTGAGGTTGGCCACCGACCGCACGGTGCGTTCTCCCCAGAGCAGGCGGTACGGGAAGGACGGGATGTCGCTCATGTGGATTCCCGCGCACACGACGGTGCCGCCCTTGCCGGTGGCGGCCAGCGCGGCGGGCACCAGGGCGCCGGCGGGCGCGAAAAGGATGGCGGCATCCAGGGGCACGGGCGCCGGCTCGCCGGAATCCCCAGCCCAGGCGCAGCCGAGCGCGCGCGCGAAGGCCTGGGAGCGCGTGTCGCCGGCGCGCGTGAACGCGAAGACCTCGCGGCCTTCCGCTCGCGCCACCTGGGCGAGCAGGTGGGCCGCCGCACCGAAACCGTAGAGCCCGATGCGTTTCGCGCCCGCCACCATGCGCCAGGCCCGGAAGCCGATGAGGCCCGCGCACAGCAGCGGGGCCGCGTGCAGGTCGTCGTAGGCGTCGGGCAGCGCCAGGCAGTAGCGTTCGTCGGCGATCGCCGATTCGGCGTAGCCCCCATCGCGGTGATAGCCCGTGAAGACGGGCGTGTCGCAGAGGTTCTCGCGGCGGCTCGCACAGAATCCGCAATGGCCGCAGGTGCCGCCGAGCCACGGCACGCCGACGCGATCGCCCACGCGAAAGCGGGAGGCGCCGGGACCCGTGGCCTCGACGCGGCCGACGATCTCGTGGCCGGGCACCAGGGGCGAGCGCACCGCCGGCAGTTCGCCATCGACGATGTGCAGGTCGGTGCGGCACACGCCGCACGCGCCCACGGCAAGGCGGACCTCGCCCGGGCCCGGATCGCGGCGTTCGAGGCGCACGGGCTCGAGCGCGAGCCCGGGAGCGGGCAGGCGCATCGCGAGGTACGTCACGGCGGCGGGTGGGAAAAGAAAGGGAGGTGGCCATCGGCCACCTCCGCGAAGGCCGCGCGCGAAGGCGCGGCGAGAGGAGACTTCGGGGTCAGGCGGCCGCGCCGAGCATGTCCACCCACGTCACGTTGCGGCGCGTGGGGCGCTCGGCGGAGCGGCGCGCGGCGGTGCGGCCGGCGGTGTTCGGGTGCAGCTTCTGCAGCGTGCGCAGCTGGTCGATGTCGGTCAGCTCGACTTCGCGCTGTGCGACCGTGATGAGGCCGGCGTCGGCGAGGGCGGAGAAGGCGCGGCTCACCGTCTCGAGCGTGAGGCCCAGGTAGCTGCCGATCTCCTGCCGGGTCATCGGGAGCGTGAAGCGCTCGGCGACGTGGCCGGCCTGGCCGCAGCGCTCGGCGAAGAGCGCGAGGAAGCGGGCGACGCGGGCCTCGGCGCCCAGGGTGCCGATGAGCGAGCGCAGCGCGTGGTCCGTGACCAGCTCTCGGCTGATGGCGCGGTAGATGAGTTGCTCGAAGTCGTCGAGGGAGCGGCCGAGGTTCGCGATGGAGCGGAAGGGCACGACCACCACTTCGGCGTCCGTGAGCGCTACCGCGTAGGAGGCGTGGCGATGGTTGCACAGGCCGTCGGCGCCGACCAGGTCGCCCTGGAGCGGGAAGCCGAGCACGAGCTGGTTGCCCGTCTCGTCGGCCACGAAGGTCTTGAAGAAGCCCTCCGCGACGATGTAGAGCGCCTCGAAGGGCTCGCCCTGCGACGTGAGCCGCTGGCCGGCCTTCAGGCGCCGGTGCAGGAACGTCGCGTCGACCTGGCGGGCGCCGGCGACTTCCGGCAGGCGCAGCAGGCGGCAGGCTTCGGCGAGGGTCGAACGATGGGCATCGGCTTGGCTCGGGGCTCGGACGGTGCTCATGGGCTTTTCCTTTCGGGTGGGCATCGGGGGGATTTCAGTGGATCGAGGAGCTGGCGCTGCCGGCGCCCCAGGCAGTGAGGATGTCGCGGACACGCCCGAACTCGGCGGACTTGTCGAGAAACACCTCGGCGCCGGCCGCGAGGGCGGCCTTGCGGTAGGGTTCGGCGGCGAAATTGGTCATGACGATGACGCGCATGTTCGGCAGCTTCTCGCGCACCGCGCGCAGCACCTGCAGGCCGCTGCCGCTGGGCAGCTGGAGGTCGAGGATGAGCGCGTCGGGCGCGGAGGCGCTCAGCGCCGCGATGGCCGCCGGGACGTCCTCGGCCATGCCGACGATCTCGAGTCCGGCGAGGCCTTCCAGCGTGCGCACGAGGCGCTCGCGAACCGGAATGGAGTCCTCGACGATGAACAGGTTCACCGCGGGGTCCATGGGCTTTGGCGTCGAGTCATGGCCGCAGTATCCGGCCCGGCGGGCGGGGCCGGTATCGGCCACGGCTGATTCGCGGGGTAGGACACCGCCCCGGGAAAGGGGTAGGACGATTCCTACCCCGGCGGGGCTCAGCCGGACGGCGTGTCGGGGGCGAGGCGGTGGCGGATGGAGTAGCGCACGAGGTCCGCCACGGACTGCGCGCTCATCTTCTGCAGGATGCGCGTCTTGTGGGTGCTGACCGTCTTCACGCTCAGGTGCAGCTGGAGCGCGATCTCGGAGACGCTGCGCCCGCCCACCAGCAGCTGGAAGATCTCGAACTCGCGGTCGGAGAGGAGCTTGTGGGGCGCCTCGCCGCTCCCGGACATCACCTCCAGGGCGAGCTGCTCGGCCACGTTGGGGCTGATGTAGGGCCGGCCCTCGGCGATGCGCCGGATGGCCGACACGAGCTGCGCGGGGGCGCTCTCCTTGGTGAGGTAGCCCTGGGCGCCCGCCCGGATCGCCCGCACCGCGTACTGGTCCTCCTCGTGCATCGTGAGCACGAGGATGCGCAGGCGCGGCGCCTCGTCGCGCACCTGCTTGATGAGCTCGATGCCGCTCTTGCCGGGCATGGAGAGGTCGAGCAGGAGCAGGTCGAACCCGCCGGCGCGCACGCGCTCCAGGGCCTCGTGGCCGTTGACGGCCTCCCCGGTCACCTCGATGCCTTCCTGGCCCTCGAGGATGCGCCGCAGTCCCTCGCGCACGATGGCGTGGTCGTCGGCGATGACGACGCGCGTGGTCACGGAGCGCCTTCCTGCGGGATGGGCAGGCGGACGTGGATCGCCGTGCCGCGGCCGGGGTCGCCGCGCATCTCGACGGAACCGGCCAGGATGTAGACCCGCTCGCGGATGCCCACGAGGCCGAAGGAGCCCTTCTTGCGCAGGTCGTCGGGCGAGATGCCGCGGCCGTCGTCCTGGACGTCGAGGTGGATCTCGGGACCGATGGCGCGCACGTGCACGCGCACGTGCCGCGCGGCGGCGTGCCGGCCGGCGTTGGTGAGGCTCTCCTGCACGATGCGGTAGAGCTGCGAGGCGAGCGGCTCGGCGATGTTGGCCGACCGTTCGTCGACCGCGAGATCCACGGAGAACCCGTGCCGGCGCGAGGTCTCCTCGACCAGCCACTCGAGCGCCGCCGCGAGGCCCAGGTCGTCCAGCATGAGCGGGCGCAGGTCGGCCGAGATGCGGCGGGTGGCGGCGACCGTGCTGTCGAGCACGGAGCGCATCGCCGTGAGCGTGCGCCGGACGCGGTCGTCCCCGGCCGGGGTGTTCGACTCGAGCCAGGCGAGGTCCATCTTGAGCGAGGTGAGGTTCTGGCCGAGCTCGTCGTGCAGCTCGCGCGAGATGCGGCTGTTCTCCTGCTCGCGCGCCGTGCGCGAGGCGACGGAGAGCTCGCGCAGGTCCTCGCGCGCCTGCGCGAGCTCGCGCTGCGTGCGCTCGCGGATCGACACGTCGCGCAGGATGACGGTGAAGATGCGGCCGTGGCCCAGGTTCGACTGGGAGATCGAGGCGTCGATGGGGAATTCCTCCCCGCCCTTCCGCGTGGCCGAGACGATGCGCTGCGCCATCATCGGGCGGCTGGAGATGCCGGTGTAGCCGAAGCCCTCGACGTGCGCGGGATGCCGGTTCTGGAATCGCTCCGGCATGAGCATCGTGAGCGGCTTGCCCATCACCTCGTGCGCGGCGTAGCCGAAGATGCGCTCGGCCGCGCGGTTGAAGAGCGTGATGTGCTGCGACTCGTCGATGGAGATGATCGCGTCCATGGCCGAATCGACGATGCCCAGGAGGCGCTGCTGGCTGTCCCGGGCGCGCTCGGCGGCCTGGTGCAGCTCGTGGATGTCTGCCACCGACCCGATGACGCGCGTGGCGCGGCCCCGCTCGTCGCGCCCGACCACGCGGGCGGACCAGCGCACCCAGCGCCAGGTGCCGTCGCGGGCGCGCATCCGCAGGTCGATGCGCACCTCGCCGTTGACTCCTTCGGCGATCTCCCGCAGGCGCCCGTCGTAGCGCTCCTGGTCCTCCGGGTGGATCACGCTCCGGGCGTCCGCAGGACCTTCCTCGATCGAGGCAGGGTAGTCCCACTGCGCGATCAGCTCCGGCGAGCGGTAGACGCGCCCGGCCACGAGGTCGCGGTCGAACACGCCGAGGCGGGCCGTCACGGCCGCCTCGCGCCATCGGTCGATGGCGTCGGCGTTCGGGGGAGGCGTTTCGTCGGTCATCGCGCGCAAGGATAGCAGGGCGCGCGGTCGGACGACCCTCCCGCTCAGCAGGGGCAGGACTCGCCGGCGTGCGGCACGACCACCGGCCAGCCGCGCTCGTCCTCGAGCGCCTTCGCGAAGAGGAGGGCGGTCTCCTCCTCGGCGTGGACCACGAAGGCCCGCTCGGGGGCGCGTTTCAGCCCGCCGGCCCAGGCGAGGAGGGCGCCGCGGTCGGCGTGGGCCGAGAGGCCGCCGAGCGTGAGGATGCGGGCGCGAACGGGCACGGTCTCGCCGAAGAGGCGCACGCCGCGCGCCCCGTCCACCAGGCGCCGCCCCAGCGTGCCGCCGGCCTGGAAGCCGGTGAAGAGCACCGCGCAGTCCTCGCGCGGCAGGTTCGCGCGCAGGTGGTGGCGCACGCGCCCGGCGTCGCACATGCCGCTCGCCGCGATGAGGATCGCCCCGGATCGGATGCGGGCGAGGGCCATCGAGTCCTCGGGGCTCGCGGTGAAGCGCAGCGCATACGGAAGCCTCCCGGCACCGAGCCGACGCGCGAAGCCGCGCGCGGCCTCGTCGAGCGATTCCCAGTGCCCGAGCGTGACGTCCGTCGCCTCGCGCGCGAGGGGCGAATCGACGAAGACGCGAAGCGAGGGCAGTTCGCCGCGGCCGCAGAGCTCGTCGAGGAGCACGAGCAGGTCCTGCGTGCGCCCCAGGGCGAAAGCGGGCACGACGAGGTTGCCGCGCCCCTCGACGACGGTCCCGCGCACGGCCGCGACCAGTTCGCGGACGGTCTCCTCCATCGACTTGTGAAGGCGGTTGCCATAGGTCGCCTCCATCACGACGACGTCGGCGGGCGGCGGCGGGTCCGGGTCGTGGACGATGGGTCGCGCGGGCTGGCCGAGGTCTCCGGAGAAGACGAGCCGCCGCTCGCGTCCGCCCTCGCGCACCTTCAGCTCGAGGATCGCCGAGCCGAGGATGTGGCCGGCGTCGAGGAAGCGAAGGCGCACGAGCGGATGCGGCCGCACTTCGACGCGGTAGGGAATGGCGTGCACGAGCCGCATGGCGCGATCGACGTCCGCGATGCCGTAGAGCGGCGGGACGCCCGGCGCCCGGCGCTTGCCGGGGTGGGCCGCCTCGCGCATCTGGATGTGCGCGCTGTCGCGCAGCATCACGGGCAGCAGGTCTGCCGTGGGCTTGGTGGCGTAGACGGGAAGGCGCGGCGCGCGCGCGGCCAGGCGGGGCAGCAGGCCGCAGTGGTCGAGGTGCGCATGGGTGAGGACGGCGAAATCGAGCGAGGCCGGATCGAACGCCGGGAACGCACGGTTCTTCGCGGGCGCCTCGCGTCCGCCCTGGAAGAGCCCGCAATCGACGAGGAAGCTCACGCCGTCGGCATCGACCCGGAAACAGGAGCCGGTCACCTCGCGCGCGGCCCCGTGGAACCGGATCCGCATGAGGGGATGTTACGCCTCGAATGGCCGCCCCATCCCCATTGACCCATGTCAACCGGGGGCAGGAGGCGCCGTGGCAACGTGTTCCCCGATGGAAGCCGTGCGGTATCGCGACCGCCCAAAAGGCGGTCGTCGCAGCCCCGATCCCCGGGGAGGTCCGCCGATGGCTCGAACGCGGGAATGTGAAATGAAAGCGATTGGCGTCACGCTGCTCCTCGCCGTCCTCGGCCTCGCGCCGGCGGCCTTCGCCGCAGGCGCGGACGAGTGCATCGAGTGTCACGCGAAGACGACGGAGAAGACGGCCTCCGGCAAGAGCGCGAAGGTCGATCCCGAGGCGTTCGGCGGTTCCGTGCACTCGAAGGGCAAGAAGAAGTGCCTCGCGTGCCACGAGGAGATCGAGAATCCCGGCAAGGCGCCGCACGGCAAGGTGAAGCCGGTCGACTGCGCCTCCTGCCACGACAAGGAAGCGGCCGAGTACGCGAAGACCATCCACGGCACGGCGAAGGCGGGCGGCAAGTCGGCCGCGGCCACCTGCGTCGACTGCCACGGCTCGCACGAGATCCGCAAGTCGGACGATCCCAAGTCGAAGGTCCACAAGGTCAACATGGACACGACTTGCGGCGCCTGCCACGGCAACGACGCGATGATCAAGAAGGAGAAGATGCCCGGCGGCAACGTGGCGAAGCTCTACCACGACAGCATCCACGGCGAGTCCGTGCACGGCAAGGCGAAGTCCAAGGCGCCGACCTGCACCGATTGCCACGGCGCGCACGACATGCGGCCGAAGTCCGATCCGGAAAGCACCGTCGCGAAGGCGAACGTGGTCGAGACCTGCGGCACCTGCCACTCGAAGGCGAAGAAGGCCTTCCTGGGCAGCGTCCACGGCAAGATGAAGTCGCAGAACGTGAAGTCGGCGCCCGGCTGCACCGATTGCCACGGCGCGCACGGGATCCAGAAGCACGACCTGCCGAAGTGGCAGGTGGACGTGGTCAAGGAGTGCGGCGACTGCCACCTCGACTACATCAAGACCTTCCGCGACACGTACCACGGCCAGGTGACCGACCTGGGGTACTCGCGCGTGGCCACCTGCTCGGCCTGCCACGGCTCGCACGACATCCAGCGCAAGGACAACCCGGCCTCGAAGATCTCCGACGCCAACAAGCTCGCGACCTGCCAGGCCTGCCACCCGAAGGCCAACGCCAACTTCGTGAAGTTCGAGCCGCACGCCAACAAGCACAGCCTCGCGAGCGGGCCGGCCCTCTACTACACGACGAAGTTCATGCAGTTCCTGCTCGCCGGCGTTTTCAGCTTCTTCGGGCTGCACACCCTGCTCTGGCTCTACCGTTCGATCAAGGTCGTCTCCGCGCGCCGCGCGGGCAAGACCGAGGGGAAATCCTGATGGCCGCCACCGCGATTCCCGCCGCCGCCGCGGCGCCGAAGCACAAGTACTACCAGCGGTTCGACCGCGTCGACCGGGTGATGCACTCGCTGCTGATGATCACGTTCATCGGCTGCACGATCACGGGGCTGCCGCCGCTCTTCGCCGACCATGGCTGGGCAGTCCTCCTCGCGAAGGTCCTCGGGGGCTTCAACAGCGCCGCCATCATCCACCGCGTCTGCGCCGCCGTGATGATCGTGGTCTTTGCGGGCCACGTCGTGCGCGTGTTCGCCGAGGCCGTCGGCAAGAACGGGCTGCTCGGCACGCTCTGGGGCCCGAAGTCGATGGTGCCGCAGCCGCAGGACATCATTGACGCGTACCGGCACGTGCGCTGGTTCGTGGGCGCGGGCCCGCGCCCCACGTTCGACCGCTACACGTACTGGGAGAAGTTCGACTACTGGGCCGTCTTCTGGGGCATGTTCATCATCGGCGG
>CAZPLW010000117.1:0-13512 GCA_964587315.1 uncultured Lysobacter sp. | reverse complement strand
ATGAGTTCCATCGCGCCCATCGAGACGAAGGAATTCGCCAAGCGCGTCAACGCGCTCGGGTGCCAGTACCTCGATGCCCCCGTCTCCGGCGGCGAGGTGGGCGCCAAGGCGGCCACCCTCACGATCATGGTGGGCGGCGAGGAGGCGACCTTCACGAGAGTGTTGCCGCTCTTCGAACTGATGGGCAAGAACATCACCCTCGTCGGCGGCAACGGCGACGGGCAGACCTGCAAGGTGGCCAACCAGATCATCGTGGCGCTCACCATCGCGGCGGTGGGCGAGGCGCTGCTCTTCGCCTCCAAGGCCGGCGCCGATCCGGCGAAGGTCCGGCAGGCGCTCATGGGCGGCTTCGCGTCCTCGAAGATCCTCGAGGTCCACGGCGACCGGATGGTGAAGCGCACCTTCAACCCGGGCTTCCGCATCGAGCTGCACCAGAAGGACCTGAACCTCGCCCTCTCCTCGGCGCGCAAGCTGGGCGTGAGCCTGCCCAACACCGCGATGGCGCAGGAGCTCTTCAACGCCTGCGCGGCGCATGGCGGCAAGGCCTGGGACCATTCCGGCATGGTGAAGGCGCTGGAGCTCCTGGCCGGCTTCGAGATCGGCCAGAAGGCATAGGGCCGGCGGGCCCGCCCAAGGGCCCGCGATCGCCTCAACTCCTGACGCGCCTCAAGTGTCGGGGGGGTGACCCGCGCCATCCTGTCAGTACCGGCATCGCCATCGGACCGGGGAGGGGCTTCGGCCTCGAACCCCGGCGGGACAGGAAGGCGGACGTGCCGCCTTCGGAGAAGCGGAATGAACCGCGCGGAACGGATCGCCTCGGTCTTGCTCGTCGCCTTCGGGCTGGGCGTGGCGTACTACTCGCGCGACATCCTGAAGCTCGGCAAGGCCATCACGCCGGGCGCGGGCTTCCTGCCGTACCACATCGGCCTCGCCATGGCGCTCCTGGGCGCCGCGTGGTTCGTCGCGACGTTCCTCGCGGGCGCCCCGGAGCAGGCGGCCGCACCCAAGGACCCGCAAGCGATCGCGCATGAACGCGAACTGCACCGGCAGCGGATCCTCACGCGCTTCCTGCCGGGCATCCTGCTCATCCTCGCCTACGCCTGGATCTTCGAGCGGGCCAGCTACTTCGCCTCCACCGTGCTCTTCATGGTCGGCTGGCAGAAGCTCGTCGAGCGCGAGGGGTGGGGCAAGGCCGTGCTCATCGCCCTGGTGTGCGCGGGCGCCATGTGGGCGCTTTTCTCGTTCCTCCTGAAGGGCGTGCTGCCCGCGGGAAGCTGGTACTCCTGAGCGCCCGCCCATGGACCTCTTCGCGGGCCTTCTCAGCGGTTTCTCCGTCGCGCTCACGCCGACCAACCTGCTCTTCGCCTTCCTGGGCGCGCTGATCGGCACCGCCGTGGGCGTGCTGCCGGGCCTGGGCCCCGCGGCCACGATCGCCCTCCTTCTGCCCACCGCGTACGCGATCGAATCGCCCGTGACCGCCATCATCCTCATGGCCGGCATCTTCTACGGCTCGATGTACGGCGGCTCCACGACGTCGATCCTCATGAACCTGCCCGGCGAGGCGGCGTCGGTGGTGACCTGCATCGACGGCTACAAGATGGCGCAGCAGGGCCGCGCGGGCGCGGCGCTCGGCATCGCGGCCATCGGGTCGTTCATCGCCGGCACCGTGGGCATCATCGGCCTCACGCTCTTCGCGCCGCCCATCGCGGAATTCGCGCTCAGCTTCGGCCCGCCCGAGAAGTTCTCGCTCGCGATCGTGGGCCTGCTTCTCGCGGTGACGCTCTCGGGCTCGTCCGTCATCAAGGGCCTCATCATGATGGGGTTCGGGCTGCTCCTCGCCTCCGTGGGGCTCGACCCGATCTCGGGCAAGACGCGCTTCTCCTTCGGCGTCACGGAGCTGCAGAGCGGCTTCGACTTCGTGACGCTCGCCATGGGCATGTTCGGCCTGGGCGAGATCTTCTACGGCCTCGAGTCGATCGTGAAGGGCGAGGTGGTCACCACCAAGGTCGGCTCCGTGTGGCCCACGATGAAGGACTGGGCCGAGTCGCGCTGGGCCATCCTGCGTGGCACGATGATCGGGTTCTTCGTCGGCGTGATCCCGGGCGGCGGGGCCGTCATCTCCTCGCTCGTGTCCTATGCCGCCGAGAAGAAGTTCTCGAAGCACCCCGAGGAGTTCGGCCATGGCGCCATCGCGGGCGTGGCGGGCCCGGAGTCGGCCAACAACGCGGCCTCGAGCTCCTCGTTCATTCCGCTGCTCACGCTGGGCATCCCGGGCAACGCGTCCATCGCGATGATCTTCGCCGCGCTCCTCATCAAGGGCGTCACGCCCGGACCCTTCCTCATCCAGGAGCGGCCCGACGTGTTCTGGGGCGTGATCGCCTCGATGTACATCGGCAACGCGATGCTGCTCGTGCTGAACCTGCCGCTCGTGGGGCTGTGGGCGCAGCTGGTGCGCGTGCCCTTCGGCATCCTCGCGCCCGTGATCATCCTGTTCACGTGCGTGGGCTCCTACAGCGTGCAGGGGCAGGTGTTCGACATCTACTGCCTGGTCGGCTTCGGCCTCTTCGGCTACCTGCTGCGCAAGCTCGGCTTCGAGGCCGGGCCCCTCGTGCTCGCCTTCGTGCTCGGGCCCATGGTCGAGGGCGCGATGCGCCAGTCGCTGCTCATGTCCGGCGGGAGCTTCGGCATCTTCGTCGAGCGTCCCATTTCGCTGTCGTTGGTCGGCCTGTTCGCCGTGCTCGCGCTCGGCCAGGCCGCCGTCTTCCTGATGAAGCAGCACCGCAGGCGCAAGGCCCCACAAAGGAGAGATGTCGCATGAAACGAATCGTCGCCTCACTCGCATTCCTCATGGCCGGACTGGCATTGCCGCTCGCCCCGATGGCCGCCGATCCCTATCCGTCGAAGCCCGTGTCCGCCGTGGTCCCGATGGCGGCCGGCGGATCCAGCGACCTGCTCGCGCGGGCCGTCGAGAAGACCTGGACCAAGTACTCCAAGCAGCCGCTCGTGGTGATCAACAAGCCCGGCGGCGGCGGCGTGGTGGGCACCGAGGGCGTGGTGCGCTCCAAGCCCGACGGCTACACGCTCTACATCGGCTACGGCTCCGGCCACGACGTCGTGATGCCCACGCTGCAGAAGATGCCCTATGATCCGGTGAAGGACCTGATCCCCGTCGCGCGCATCTCCATCCACTCGGTCGTGATCGTCACCGGCGCCAAGAGCCCCTTCAACTCGATCAAGGACGTGATCGCGTTCTCGAAGAAGGAAGGCAAGCCCGTCACGACGGCGGTGTCCGTGAAGGCGGGCGCCGTGGACCTGGCGCTCACCGCCTTCGGCAAGGCCGCGGGCGTGAACATCGTCACCGTGCCCTTCTCGGGCGGCGCCGAGGCCACCACCGCGCTCGCGGGCGGCCACCTCATGATCGGCGGCGGCCATCCGTCGGAAGTCATCCCGCACATCAAGGCCGGGCGCTTCAAGGCCCTCGCCGTGGTGCTGCCGCAGCGCGATCCCTCCATGCCCGACGTGCCCACGTTGAAGGAACAGGGCGTCGACGTCGCCACCTGGGGTTCCATCAAGGGCGTCGCGGCCCCGGCCGGCACGCCGAAGGAAGTCGTGAAGGAGATCGAGGGGATCATCAAGAAGATCTGCGAGGACCCCGAGTTCAAGCAGACGATGGCGAACCTCAACCAGCCCATCATGTACCAGGGCAGCGAGGATTTCGCGAAGTTCATCAAGCAGGCCACCGCGGACTACGCCGCGCTCATCAAGCAGCTGGGCATCACGCTCGACTGACGCGGCGCCCCGGGGCCCGCCGGCCCGTTTTCCTTCTTCCGGCGGCGATGGGACAATCGGGCTGCGGCGATTTTCGCCGCGGCCCGATTTCCCAGGATCCCCCATGACCCAGTTGCGCATTCCCGCCGTCTACATGCGCGGCGGCACCAGCAAGGGCGTCTTCTTCGTGAAGGACGACCTGCCCGCCGACCCCGCCGCCCGCGACAGGCTGCTGCTTCGCGTGATCGGCAGCCCCGACCCCTACGGCAAGCAGATCGACGGCATGGGCGCGGCGACCTCGAGCACCAGCAAGGTGGTCCTCCTGTCGAAGTCGGCGCGGCCCGACTGCGACGTGGACTACCTCTTCGGGCAGGTGGCCATCGACCGGCCGGTCATCGACTGGAGCGGCAACTGCGGCAACCTCACCTCGGCGGTGGGGCCCTTCGCGATCGCCGCGGGCTTCGTGAAGCCGGCGGCGGACGGCCCGGCGCTCGTGCGCATCTGGCAGGCGAACATCGGCAAGAAGATCCACGCGCTCGTGCCCGTGAAGGGCGGCGAGGTGGTGGAGGAGGGCGGCTTCGAACTGGACGGCGTCACGTTCCCCTCGGCCGAGATCCGCATCGAGTTCCTGGAGCCCGGCGGCGGCGACGAGGAAGGCGAGGGCGGCGCGATGTTCCCCACGGGGCGCCTCATCGACACGCTCGAGGTGCCGGGCGTCGGCTCCGTCGAGGCCACGCTCATCAACGCGGGCAACCCGCACGTCTTCGTGAACGCGTCGGCCCTGGGCCTCAAGGGCACGGAGATGCAGGGCGACATGAACGGCGACAAGGCGCTCCTCGCGAGACTGGAGGCCGTGCGCGCCCGCGGCGCCGTGGCGATGGGCATCGCCGATACCGTCGAGGAAGCGTCGTCCGTGCGGCTGCACACGCCCAAGCTCGCGTTCGTCTCGCCCGCCCAGTCCTATACCGCTTCCGACGGCAAGCCCGTGCGGGCGGACGACCTCGACGTCACGGCGCGCATCCTTTCCATGGGCGTGCTGCACCACGCGATGACGGGCACGGGCGCCGTGGCCATCGCCGTGGCCGCCGCCATTCCGGGGACGGTGGTGCACCGCACGCTCAAGGCCGGGGCCGATCCCTCCCGCACCGTGTTCGGGCACCCGTCGGGCATGCTGGCCGTGGGCGCGGAGGTCGAGCGGCGGGGCGACGAATGGGTCGTCACGAAAGCCGTGATGAGCCGCAGCGCCCGGCGGATCATGGAAGGCTGGGTCAGGGTGCCTGATACCCGGGCCTGAGCCCCCACGCGGGGGTTATCATCGGCGGGTCGGAAGGACCATCGATCGCACGGCGCGCCCCAAGCGCTGGCGACACCCCGCCAGAGGAGCCCCGCTTGAAGAACCCGATTGCCCGCATGCTGCTTTGCGCGGCGGCGCTCGTGCCGCCCGTCGCGCCCGCCCAGGATTTCCCGTCGAAGACCATCCGCATCGTCGTGCCCTTCGCGCCCGGCGGCGGCTCGGACGCCATCACGCGCATGCTGGCCGAGAAGATGTCCGGGGACCTGAAGACCTCCGTCATCGTCGAGAACAAGCCCGGCGCCTCCGGCATCATCGGCACGGACGCGGTGTTCAAGAGCGCGCCGGACGGCTACACGCTGCTCGTGGCCAACGGCGCCATCACCAGCAATCCCTGGCTCTACAAGCTGCCCTACGACACGGCGAAGCTCACGCCCGTCGCGCTCATCTCCGCCGCGCCGCAACTGCTCGCCGCGCATCCGTCCGCGCCCTTCAAGAACTTCAAGGAGATGATCGCGTACGGGAAGGCCAACCCCGGCAAGCTCACCATCGCCACCGCCGGCGCGGGCCAGCTCTCGCACCTGGCGACCGAGCTACTGGAGAAGAGCGCCGGCATCACCGTCACGAAGGTTCACTACAAGGGCAGCGGCAACGCGCTCGCGGACCTGCTGGGCGGGCAGATCCATGCCTCCTTCGGCACGGCGCCCGGCCTCATCCCGCACGTGAAGGGCGGCAAGGTCATCGCCATCGCCACCTCGGGCGCCAAGCGCATCCCGCAGCTGCCCGACGTGCCGGCCATCGGCGAGACGCTGCCCGGCTACGACCTCGTCAACTGGTTCGGCGTCTTCGCGCCGCCGGGCACGGCGAAGCCCATCGTCGACAAGCTCTACCAGTCGATCAGCCGCGCCATGGCGCAGCCGGCGTTCGTCGACAAGCTCGCCGCGGACGGCTTCGAGCCGCGCGAGATGTCGCCGGACAAGTTCGACAAGCTCTTCCGCAGCGAACTGACTTACTGGCAGAAGTTCGTCGAGGACAACAAGATCAAGGTGGACCAGTAGGCGCGCGCATGGAAGCCCCCGTCCCGGGCCGCCGCATTTCGCCCGACCGCCTGCGTGAAGCGGTCTCGCGCATCTACCGCAGCGCCGGCGTGCCCGAGGGCGACGCCGACTTCTTCGCCGACACGCTCGTGCAGGCGGACCTGTGGGGTCATCAATCCCACGGCGTGATGCGCACGAGCTGGTACTACGAGAAGCTCCTCACCGGTGCGATGAAGGCGGTGACAGCGACCGAGACGGTGGTCGACGCCGGCGCCATCGCGGTGATCGACGGCCACGACGGCGTGGGGCAGGTCATCGCGAAACAGGCGGCCGAGGAGGCCGTGCGCCGCGCGAAGCTTCACGGCGTGGGCGTGGTGTCGGTACGCAACTCGGGCCACTTCGGCACCTGCATGTACTACACGGGGATGATGGCGAGGGAAGGGTGCGTCGCGCTCCTCGCCACCAATGGCGGGCCCAACATGCCGCCGTGGGGCGGGCTGGGCAAGCTGATCGGCACGAACCCCTGGTCCGTCGCCGCGCCGGCCGGCCGCCACGCGCCGATGGTCATGGACATCGCGGTCTCCGGCGTCGCGCGCGGCAAGGTGTACCTGGCCCGCCAGCGGCACGAGAAGATCCCCGAGACCTGGGCGCTCGACAAGCACGGCAACCCGACCACCGACCCCGCCGCCGCCCTCGAGGGCTACATCCTGCCGATGGCCGGGCACAAGGGCTATGCCATCGGCGTCATCGTCGACATGCTCGCGGGCGTGCTCTCGGGCAGCGGCTTCCTCGACGGCGTGCACGGCCCCTACGATCCGGTGAATCCCAGCCGCGCGGGCCACTTCTTCGCGGCGTTCGACGTGACTCGCTTCCAGCCGCGCGAGCAGTTCGACGCGCGCATGGAGGCGTACATCGCGAAGCTCAAGAGCGTGCCCGTCGCACCGGGGCACGAGGGCATCTTCTATCCGGGCGAACTCGAGGCGCGCCGCGACGAAGGCAACCGGCGCGACGGCCTCGTGCTGCCCGAGGACACGCTGGCGGACCTGGCGCGCGTCGCCGCGAAAGCCGGCCTCTCCGATTTCACGCTCGCCTCGCTCGAGCGCTAGCGACGAACAACGACAGCAACAAGGAGGAACCATCATGAAACCGCTCCATCTCGTTCTCGCGGCCGCCGCGCTCGCCTTCGCCGGCGGCGCGCACGCCCAGGCCTTCCCGACGAAGCCCGTCACCATTTCCATCGGCTTCGCGCCGGGCAGCAGCATCGACACGCTCACGCGCCTGGTGGCCGAGCGGCTGCGCGACAAGTGGGGCCACCCCGTCCTGGTCGACAACCGGCCGGGCGCGGGCGCCAACATCGCCGCGGAGTATGTGTCGAAGGCGGCGCCGGACGGCTACACGCTCCTCGTCACCACGAGCGCCATCGCCATCAGCCCGGCGCTCTACCCCAAGCTCAATTACGACCCGTTCAAGGACCTGCGGCCCGTGGGCCAGGTCTCGGCCATGCCGCACATCCTCGCGGTGAAGAACGACCTGCCGGTGAACAACGTGGCGGAGTTCATCGCGTACGCGAAGGCCAACCCGGGCAAGCTCAACTTCTCCTCGGCCGGCACCGGCAACTCGGATCACATGGCGGGGGAGCTCCTCAAGGCGCTCACCGGCATCGACATGGTCCACGTGCCCTACAAGGGCGGCCAGCAGGCGATGGCGGACCTGGTGGGCGGCCTCGTGGACGCGTACTTCCCCGGCCTGCCCGTGGGGCTGCCGATGGTGCAGGGCGGCCGCGTGAAGGCGCTCGCCACCACGGGCCGCACGCGCTCGAAGGCGCTGCCCAACGTGCCGCTGCTCTCCGACACCGTGAAGGGCTTCACCGTCGAGCTCTGGTACGGCATGTTCGCGCCCGCCGGCGTGCCCGACGCCCTGGCGCAGAAGATCTCCGCGGACCTGGCGGCGGTGCTCAAGGACCCGGGCCTCGTGCAGAAATTCGACAACATGGGCGTGGAGCCCATCGGCTCCGACCCGAAGGCCTTCGGCGAGTTCGTGAAGGCCGAGCACGAGAAGTGGGCGGGCATCATCAAGCGCGGGAACATCACGCTCAAGTAGGAGGCGGGGCCATGACGAACGAAGTGCGCATGGTGTCGGTGAGCGGGATCCTGGGCTACGGCTTCCCCGAGGCTTCGCTCGTGAAGGCCATGCAGTCCAAGCCGCACATGATCGGCGTGGACGGCGGCAGCTCCGATCCCGGCCCGCACTACCTGGGCTCGGGCAAGACGCTCGTGCCCACCTTCGTGATGAAGCGCGACCTGCGCCTGCTGCTGCGCGAGGCCATCGGCGCGGGCATCCCGATGATGATCGGCACGGCGGGCGGGGCGGGGGGCGAGCCGCACCTGCAGGCGACGGCCGCCCTCGTGCGCGAGATCGCGAAGGAGGACGGCCTGCATTTCAGGATGGCGCTCATCCACTCGGAGCAGGACAAGGGCTTCCTCAAGCGCTCCCTCGCCGCGGGCCGCATCCACGCGCTGGGCACGGCCGGCCCGCTGGACGAGGCCACCATCGACCGCGCCGAGCGCATCGTCGGCATGATGGGGCCCGAGCCGCACCGCGACGCCCTGAAGGTGGACGCGCAGGTGATCCTCGCGGGCCGCGGCACCGATCCGTCGCCGTGGGTCGCGCTCGCCACGCACCATGGCATCGCCCCGGCGCCGTCCTGGTTCGCGGGCAAGCTCCTCGAATGCGCGTGCAATGCCGCCATCCCCAAGAAGCACGACTGCCTCGTGGTCACGGTGCGCGACGACTGCGTGGAGGCGGAGCCGGCCAACCCGGAGCTGCGCTGCACGCCGCTTTCCATCGGGGTGCAGATGCTGCACGAGAACTCGAGCCCCATCACCCTCAAGGAACCGGGCGGCACGCTGGACACGAGCGCGTGCGTGATGGAGGTGCTCACGGACCGGCGCGTGCGCATCTCGGGCATGAAGTGGATCCCGGCGCCGCACACCATCAAGCTGGAGGCCGTGGAAAAGGCCGGCTACAGCGCCTTCACCTTCGCCGGCACGCGCGACCCCGGCCTCATCGGGCAGCTCGATTCGTTCATCGAGGGCGTGACGGCCGCCTCGCACACGAAGATCGCGGCGCTGGGCATCGCGAAGGATCGCTACGAGATCGTCTTCCGCCTCTACGGCAAGAACGGCGTGATGGGCGAGTGGGAACCGATGAAGGACCGTGTGTCCCACGAGATCGGCATCCTGGCGGAGGTGGTGGCGCAGTCGCAGGAGATCGCCAACGCCGCCATCGGCCTGGTGCGCGTGACGCTCCTGCACAGCGACTTTCCCGGCCGCCTGTGCCGCGAAGGGAACATGGCCTTCCCGTTCTCGCCCTCGGACATCGAGCGCGGCGCCATCTACAAGTTCACGATGCAGCACGTGGTGGAGACGGACTCGCCCACGGCGATGTTCCCGATCGACTACGAGACGGTGTGAGGGGAGCGACCATGCCGAAGATCCGGGATTTCGCGAAGGCCTGCAAGAGCAAGAACGCGGGGCCCTTCGAGCTCACGCTCGACATCATGTTCAACGACCTCGAGACCTTCGAGAAGGTGCGCGCCACGGGCGTCATCAACCCGGCGCTGGTGGCGAGGCTCTACGGCGTGAAGGAGAGCGAGGTGCTCTTCACCGAGTACCCGCCGGCGCTCGCCTTCAAGGCCACCATCCCGCGGCGCATCGCCTCGGGCGCGGTGGGCGACACCGACGTGTACGGCGCCCAGCAGCACGCCCTCCTGCTGGACGTGGAGATTCCCATCTGACGATCGCGGGCCGGCGCGAATGGCCGGACCGACTGGAGGCCCCCTTGTTCGCCGCTCCCCCCGTGATGAAGACCGAAGTGTTCGCGCGCATTCCCGACAAGCTGCGCCGGCCCGGGCAACTCTCCGAGGAGCGCCTCGCCGCCGGCAAGGGCACGAAGGCCACCGACTGCTTCATCGAGGGGCCGTCCTTCGATCGCGAGGGGAACCTGTATCTCGTGGACATCGCGTTCGGCTGCTTCTATCGCGTGACGCCGCAGGGGGACGTCGCGATCGTGGCCGAGAGCGACGGCGAGCCCAACGGACTCAAGATCCACCGCGACGGGCGCATCTTCGTCGCGGACCACAAGCACGGCATCCTGCTGCTCGATCCCGCAAAGGGGACCCTCGCGCCGGTGGCCGCGCGCTACCGCACCGAACGCTTCAAGGGCCCGAACGACCTCTTCTTCGCGAGGAACGGAGACCTGTATTTCACCGACCAGGGGCAGACCGGGCTGCAGGACCCCTCGGGGCGCGTGTATCGCATGAAGCCCGACGGGCGCATCGAGTGCCTGATGGACACGGTGCCCAGCCCCAACGGCATCGTGATGAACCCGGCGGAGACGTTCCTCTACGTCGCGGCCACGCGCGGCAACTGCGTCTGGCGCGGCATGGTGCTGCCCGACGGCGGCATCACGCGCGTGGGCAATTTCATCCAGATGTCGGGCGGTTCCGGCCCGGACGGCATGGCCGTCGACCAGAAGGGCAACCTCTTCGTGGCGCACGCGGGGATGGGCTGCGTGTGGATGTTCTCGCCGCGCGGGGAGCCGCTCGCGCGCATCGAATCCTGCGCGGGCCACATGACGACGAACGTGGCCTTCGGCGGGAAGGACAACCGCGACCTCTACATCACGGAATCCGAGACGGGCAGCGTGCTGGTGGCGCGGATGGAGGTTCCGGGGCAGCCGATGCATTCGCATTCGGGGGCTTGAGGTCCCGCGAGCTCCGTTCGGGGAAGGCGAATTGCACGTGAACCTCGGGTGAGCCCGCTTCCCGTGGGATGCGTTCTCGCATGCACCTCGCGAAGTTTCTCGATCGAAACCCGCGTGTAGATCTGGGTCGTCGACAGGTCGGCATGGCCGAGCAGGACCTGGATGTACCGGATGTCCGCTCCGTTTTCGAGCATGTGCGTCGCGCAGGCGTGGCGGAAGGCTTCGCCGTAGTCCGTGAGGAAGAGCGCCCCCTCGTTACCGAAGCTGCCTAGCAGCCCACGGACATCGTCGAGGTAGCGGCGGATCCAGTTCGCTGCCCTGCCGCCCAATGGGACGACCCGGTCCCGTCCGCCCTTGCCGCGCCTCACGAAGGCCGTCCGGTGCTCGAGGGCCACGTCGGCAAGCGAGAGATTGACGAGTTCCATGCGCCGCATGCCGGTCGAGTACAGCACCTCGAGGATCGCGCGATCGCGCACGCCGCTTGGCGTGGCGATGTCGGGGCAATGCAGCACCCGCTCGGCCTCGCCGGCCGTGAGGACCCGCCCGGGCAGGCGCCGCGGCACGCGAGGCACCACCAGGTCGGCCGCCGCGTTGAAGGGCACGCGGTGGCTTCGCGCCAGCCACTTGCAGAAGGCCTTGACCGGGTTGAGCCGCGTGACCTGCGTGCTCAGGGCGAGAGGCCGGCCATCGGCCTTGCGGCGATGGAACAGGTGGCCCTGGTACTGCTCGAGGAGATCGCGGGTGATTGCACGGGGCGCTGCCACGGAATGGCGGGAGCACCAGTGCAGGAACTCGTTGAGGGCCGAGCGGCGGATGGCCGCCGTCTGCTCGGCCAGCCCGACGGCCAGTGTCCAGTCGAGAAAGGCATCGCGCTCGGCCTGCAGGGGCAGGCCACCGGGATCGGAGGGCCGAGTCGCCCGAATCGGCGTGATTCGCTTCTGCCTGAGCATGCGGGACCCTCCCCTGCGCAGTGGCGGTGGCCACGGGAATGCTCGTTCGACGCGCGAGGAGCGGTTTTCGGATTCGCCCCGGCTTTCCCTACACCTCCGAATCCCATGAGACCCAAGCTGTCATGGCTGGCTAGCGAACTTGCGGAAACATCAGGCTCCCGCGAGAACCCAGATGGCAATCAGCAAGATGACCAGTCCGATTCGGACATACCAATCCAGCCTCAGCAGTCTTGCCAACCAGCGGCCTTTGCGCTCGTTGTCCATTGCCATCAATAGACTGCCAGGTAAGGCAACGGCTGCGGAGTCACCAGCAGTTCGCATGACTTGGGCTGGTCGCAATACCACTTGCAAACGAAGTGCGTGCCCACGAGGCATCCACCATAGACGCCTATGCCGGCTCCAAACGAGCCCGTAGCAAGGGCAAGCGATTTGCACGGAAAGCCAACAACAAGCTCGCACCTGAATCCGCAGGTCTGCATCCACCGCCCGATGCTAGGAAACAAATAATGAGGTGAATTGCTCCTCGCTCCCATTCCTGGTTGTCCGTCGAACTCACCTGGAGCGTCTCGAAGGCCGCGCAGGTCGCGTTTGCCTAGTGGATTGGCTGCTACATACTCATAGGTACTTATCCCACCGCCTAGCCCAATCGGATCGCTCTGAACATACCTTCCGATCGCCGGCTCGTAGTCGCGGAAGTAGTTGTAGTGCATCTCGATGTCCGCGTTGCTGAACTTCCTGCAGGAATTCAGCTTCAGTCTTAGCTAGCGTTTGTCCTGCGGTAGAGTTCCCAGTCGCTGATGCTGTGCAAGCTGGTCTAGCTCGCTTTCTTCTAGACACATCAATGTGAGTTCAGCGGCTCCCTTTCCTTCCTCGGGAGTATTGGGGAAATCTGGACCACGCAGCGTCCACGCATTGCGAGATTCCTTGCCATCAAACTTGGATGCCTCGTCCTCGAGGTCCATGACGACATGACACTCGAAGTGCTCATCTTTTGGCGATTGAGCCAACCAAGTCATCCAGTCAGCAAGTGATGCAAACGCAGCACGATTGCCATATAGTTTCGCGCCTTCAGCATCCAATACGAGGCAAACGCGCACACCAGGCTTCTTTGGGGGCATTCGATTCTCCATCACTGTGCAGCAAGACCAAGCCCGAGACCAAGTCCAAGTGCAGCACCTAGCGGCGGAGCCAAACATGCCGCGCCGACTACGATGCCCCCGATAAGGAACCCGCCGATGGCGTCTCGGCATCTGGGCCCACACATTTCCTTCTGAGGGGTAGGTATGCGGCCCCAGTCCCTAAGGCACTGTTCGACGCCGGGCGGAGGTGGCGCCGATCCATCGCAAAGGGATCCGTCCTTCTTGATGCAACCACGGGGTTGGCCAGGACATTCCCAGTGCGTGTGCGCGCCCTTGAACTGGTCGCTGTCATAGGTGACCTTACATCTCCCGCAATCCTTGGTGTAGAGCTTTCCTTCGGGATCAGCGTTTACCAATGGGTTGCCAACAACATACCCAAAGGTGCTTATCCCACCGCTCAAACCAATCGGATCGCTCTGAACATACCTTCCAATCGAGGGTTCGTAATCGCGGAAGTAGTTGTAGTGCAATCCGGTTCCCACATTGCCGACCGCTTGCTCACTTGTTTTGAATCGCCCCCAGTTTAGCCGACACCTTGCGGTCGTAAACTTACGACCCAACAG
>CAZPLW010000116.1:0-13812 GCA_964587315.1 uncultured Lysobacter sp. | reverse complement strand
GAACGGCACGCCCGTGGCGAGCGGCGTGGTGAAGAGGTTGGACAGCGTGATGATGATCTTGTGCGGGTCGCCCTTGGCGCCCTTCACGTCGAGGAAGCCCTCGGCGCCGGCGCCGCCGCCCTTGTTCACGACCACCATCGACTGCTTCATCAGGTTGTGCTTCGCGATGATGGACTGGACGAGGCGGGCCATCTGGTCCGCGCCGCCGCCGGTGCCGGCGGGGACGATGAACTCGACGTTCTTGGTGGGCTCCCAGGCGAGCGCGGGGATGGCGCCTGCGAGCGCCGCGATGCCGAGCGCGGCAGCCACGGCGGTGCGGCGGAAGAAGCGGGGGATGGAAGCGTTCTGCATGGTCTCTCCTCAGGTTCCGATGGGGGTACGGACGGATGTCGAGGGCGTGGTCGCCCTTCGAGCTCACCTTATCGCAAAATCATCGGCCCGCGAGAGGCCCCGCGGAATTGACCCGGGTCAATCGGCGGGACGGAATTGACCGGGGTCAATTCCGCGCGAGATAACGCGGGCTGACGCCTACTTGACCAGCAGCACGGGGGTATCGCTGAGTCCGAGGACCTTCGTGGCGACCGAGCCGAGCACCATGCCGGCGACCGTGCCCAGGCCCCGTGTGCCCATCACGACCTGGTCGATGGACTTGTCCTTCACGTAGCCGACGATGACGTGGGCCGGATCGCCGACGCCGATGTGCGAGACGTACGGCACCTTCGCGGCATCGAGCAGGGACCGCGCCGCGGCGAGCTCGGCGTCGGCATGCTCGCGGTGATAGTCGTGCAGCTGGCTCGCCGGCACGAAGCGCGCGACGTTCGACGGCAGCGCCGGCTGCACGTTGAGCAGGTGAACCTCCACCGGCTCCTTGAACCAGGCCAGCTTCTTCAGCATGTACGAAACGGCGCGGCCCGAGGACTCGGAACCGTCGACGGCGACCAGGATGCGCAACATCTCATGTCTCCCTTGGGTATGCGGCGGGGCGCTACTTGGCGCCCGGCTCTTGGCCCGAAGCGGCCTTGGCGAGGTCCACCTCGTGGCCCTCCTTCGGCTCCGACGCGGCCCGCGCCGCGATCCACTTGCCCACGGCCACCACGCCGATGGCGCCCAGGGCCGGCGCGGCCGTGTGCAGCCACGCCGCGTTGGCGTCGACCCAGTCCTTGATGGCCGGGTCCGTCACGGCCATGTCGCCGGCCACCCAGCCCAGCAGGGCCGCGCCCAGGGTGATGATGACGGGGAAGCGCTCCATGACCTTCAGCAGCATGGTGCTGCCGAAGATGACGAGCGGGATACTGATGGCGAGGCCGAGCACGAGCAGGAGGATGCTGCCTTTCGCGGCGGCGGCCACGGCGATCACGTTGTCGAGGCTCATCACGAGGTCCGCGATGAGGATGGTGCGGATGGCCGAGCCGAGTCCGCCCACCGCCGGCCCGTCGTCGCCCTCCTCTTCCTCCGGCAGCAGCAACTGGACGGCGATCCACAGCAGCAGGATCGAGCCGACGATCTTGAGGTAGGGCAGCCGCAGCAGCTCCACCGCGACGATCGTGAGCACGATCCGCATCACGATGGCGGCGCCGCTGCCCCAGAGGATCGCCTGCTTCTGCTGGTGCGGCGGCAGCGAGCGTGCCGCGAGCGCGATGACCACCGCGTTGTCGCCGGACAGCACGATGTTCACCCCGATGATCGCCATCAGGGCGGCCCAGAACTGGGGCGTCATCACTTCGGCCATGCTTCACTCCTCCCGGTTCGCGGACTCTCCGGCCACGATCACGTTCATGTTAACCGATCGCGGGCGCCGTCCCCGGCCTTCCCCACGCGGAAACCCGGTCGGCGAGCCCTATAATGGCCGCTACTCTAGGGGATCGGAACCGCCGTGGCGTTGACCTCCTTCAAGATTTCCGTCGCCGGGCTCGCGCTCGCCGCGCTGTCCGCGGCCGCGGCCGGCACCGACGCGGACATCGTCGCGGCGCGGGATGCGGCGCGGGCGGGCAACGTGAAGGCCCTCGAGACGCTTCGCGCCCGCACGGCCGGGCATCCGCTCGAGGCCTATCCCGCCTACTGGCATCTCTCGGCCACGCTCGACAGGGCGACTCCCGAGGACATCCGCGCCTTCCTCGCGAAGCAAGCCGACGGTCCGCTCGCCGACTTCCTGCGCCGGGACTGGCTGAAGGTCCTCGGCAACTCGGGACAGTGGGACCTCTTCCGCGCGGAGTATCCCGCCCTGCTTTCCGAGGACGCGGAAGTGGCCTGCCACGCGCTCGAGGCGCGCATCCTGCGGGACGACGCGGAGGCTCTCAAGGAGGCGCGCGCCCTGTTCCTCGCCGGCCGCGAGGCGCCCGCGGCCTGCAACGCGCCCTTCGAGGCGGCAGCCGCCCAGCGCCTCATCGGCTCGCCCGAGGCCTGGGACCGCATCCGCAAGCTCCTCGCCGCGAACCTCCAGAAGGATGCGAGGCGCGCCAACGCGCTGCTGGTCGCCCGGGAGCAGTTCAACGACAAGTCCCTGGAACGCGCCGCCAGCGAGCCGTCCAAGTACCTCGCCGGCGAGAAGAGCCGGATCCCGTCGCGTGCGACGCACGAGCTGCTCCTCTTCGCGGTCTCGCGCCTGGCGCGGACGAAGCCCGACGAGGCCGCGGCGCATCTCGAGGCGCATGCCGCCGTGCTCGGCCCCGAGGACACGCGATACGGCTACGGCCAGGTGGCGTTCGCGGCAGCGCAGGCGCATCACCCGCGCGCGCTCGAGTGGTACGAGCGCGCCGGGGAGGCCCCGCTCACGGACGCGCAGCTCGGCTGGAAGGCGCGGGCGGGCATGCGGGCGGGCGACTGGGCCGCGGTGCGCGGCGCGATCAACGTCATGTCGCCGGAGGAGGCGAGGGAGCCGTCCTGGCGCTACTGGCTCGCGCGGGGCCTCGCCGAGGGCGGGGCGCGGGAGGCCGCGACGGCCCTGCTGGCGCCGCTCGCGAGCGAGCGCCATTTCTACGGGCTGCTCGCGGCGGAGGACCTGGGCCGCGTCGAGAAGCCGGACTGGACGCCGAACCCGCCCGCGGAGGAAGACCTGGCCCGCCTGCGGGCCATTCCCGCCGTGCAACGCGCTTTCGCCCTCTATCGCCTCGAACTGGCCCCGGAGGCGTTCCGCGAGTGGGTCTTCGGCCTGAAGAACATGGACGACCGGGGCCTGCTCGCGGCCTCGCAGCTCGCGGCGCAGGCCGGGCTCATCGACCGGTCCATCGGCACCGCCGACCGCACGGTGGTGCGCCACGATTTCACGCGGCGCTACCCGATCCCGCACCGCGAGGCGCTCAGCGCGGCCGCGCTGCAGTTCGGCGTCGACGAGGCGCTCATGTACGGCCTCATCCGCCAGGAAAGCCGCTTCAACGCAGACATCAAGTCTCGCGTGGGCGCGACGGGGCTCATGCAGCTCATGCCCGCGACGGCGCGCTGGGTGGCCAAGCAGATCCCCGTGGCCGCCTACCGGCCGGCCCTGCTCACGGACCCGCAGACCAACGTCACGATGGGCACCTATTACTTCCGGCGCGTCCTGTCGGACCTGGGCGACCCGGTCCTCGCCTGCGCGGGCTACAACGCCGGCCCCGGCCGCGCGCGGCGCTGGCAGGGCGCGAAGCCGCTCGAGGGCGCGATCTACGCCGAGACGATCCCGTTCAACGAAACGCGCGACTACGTGAAGAAGGTGATGGCGAACGCCTGGTTCTACCGGCACCGGCTCACGGGCCAGGCGGCGAGCCTTCGCCAGCTGATGGGGACCGTCCCGGGCCGCGACGGCGCCAACGCCGCCGCCGTGGCGTCGTTGCCATGAAGGCCCTGCGCGTCCTCGTGCTGGGCGGCACGGGCTTCGTGGGCCGTTCCGTGTGCGCCCGGCTCGTCGCGAGCGGCCGCATGCCGCGCGTCGTCACGCGCGACCTCGCCAAGGCCCGCCCCCTGCAGGTGCTGCCCTCGCTGGAGATCGTGGCCGGCAGCCCGCACGACCGGGACTCGCTCGCGGCCGCGCTCGACGGCATGGACGCCGTGGTGAATCTCGTGGGCATCCTTCACCAGGGCCGGCGCCAGACTTTCGAGAAGGTCCACGTCGACCTGCCGGCGCGCCTCGCGCGCGTGATGGGCGAGACCGGCGTCCGCCGCCTCGTCCACGTGAGCGCGTTGCACGCCGGCGCCGCGGGCCCCAGCCTCTACCTCCAGTCGCGCGGCCGGGGCGAGGAGGCGATCCGCACGGCCCGGCACCTCGACGCGACGATCCTCAAGCCCTCGGTGATCTTCGGGCACGACGACAGCTTCCTCAACCTGTTCGCGGGCCTCGTGCGGCCGCTTCCGGTGGTGCCGCTCGCGGGCGCCTCCTGCCGCTTCCAGCCCGTGTGGGTCGAGGACGTCGCGCGCGCCGTCGACATCGCCCTCGACGAGCCCGCCACCGTCGGCCGGTCGTACGACCTGTGCGGGCCGGGCACCTACACGCTCGCGCAGATCGTGGAATTCGTCGCCGGCCAGTTGGGCAAGCGCCGGACGATCGTGCCGCTGCCCGGTCCCGTCGCGACGCTCCAGGCGATGCTGCTCGAGCACCTGCCCGGCCCGGTGATGACGCGCGACAACCTGCGCTCGATGCAGGTCGACAGCGTCTGCGGCTGCCCCTTCCCGCCCGTGTTCGGCTTCCAGCCCGCGGCGATGGAGGCCGTCGTGCCGCGTTACATGGCGCGCATCAGCCCGCGCTCGCGCTACGACGCGTATCGCAGCCGCTGAAGTCCCGGCCATGCACGGACCCGCGCGCGACCGATGAAGACCTACGCCGTCGGCGGCTCCGTCCGCGACGAATTGCTCGGCCTCGCGGTGCAGGACCGCGACTGGGTCGTGGTGGGCGCGACGCCCGAGGAGATGGCGCGGCGGGGCTTCCGTCCCGTGGGCGCGGATTTCCCGGTCTTCCTGCATCCCGAAACGCACGAGGAGTACGCCCTCGCGCGCACCGAGCGCAAGACGGGGCCGGGCTACAAGGGCTTCACCTTCCATGCCGCCCCGGAAGTGACGCTCGAGGAGGACTTGCGGCGCCGCGACCTCACCATCAACGCGATGGCGCGCGCCGAGGACGGCACGCTCGTCGATCCCCACGGCGGCAAGGGCGACCTCGAGCGCGGCGTGCTGCGCCACGTGAGCGAGGCCTTCGCCGAGGATCCGGTGCGCATCCTGCGCGTGGCGCGGTTCTCCGCGCGCTTCGGCTTCGAGGTCGCGCCCGAGACCATGGCCCTCATGCGGCGCATGGTCGAGGCCGGCGAGGCCGACCATCTCGTGCCGGAGCGCGTCTGGCAGGAACTCGCGCGCGCGCTGGCCGAGCCGCAGCCGTCGCGCTTCGTCGAGGTGATGGCGCGATCCGGCGCTCTCGAGCGCGTGCTGCCGGAAATCGCGACGCTCGCGCAGGACGGCCACCTCGCCCTCGTGCAGGCCCGCCTCGACGCGGCCCTCGCCTTCCCGGTTCCGGTGCGCTTCGCCGCGCTGACGATCGGGCTCGCGCCGGAAGCGGTGCGGCACTTATGCGAGCGGGTGAACGCGCCCGGCGAATGCCGGGACCTGGCCGAGCTGGCGGCCAGGGAGCGCGCCGCCGTGGAAGGCGCCAGCGGTCTCGCCCCCGAAGCGCTCCTCGCGCTGCTCGAGCGCACCGACGCGTTCCGCCGGCCCGAGCGGCTCGAGCGGCTGATGCAGGTGTGCGAGAGCGACCTGCGGGCCCGCGGCAGCGCGCGGCGCGTGCCCCGCGAGAGGCTGGAACGGGCTCGCGCCGCAGCCCTCGAGGTCGATGCGGCGGCCGTGGCGCGGGAGCACGCCGGCCAGGTCGCGACCGCGATCCACCAGGCGCGCGCGGCCCGGATCGCCCAGCGGCTCGCGGCGGGCTGAGCGAAACGAAAAAGCCCCCGGAATCGCTTCCGGGGGCTTCTTCTCGATGCGTTCCGGGGGCGCCCCGCGAGGGCGGCGCCCGCGAATTACTTGCGCTTCGTCGTGCGGCGGGCCTTCGGCGCGACGGCGGCGGCCTTCTTCACCGTGGCGACGTTCTGCTCGACGGTCTTCTCGACGGATTCGACCAGCTGCTTGTTGATCGAGGCGAGGTTCTCGTAGGCGTTCTGCGCGGCGGCGATCGCGGACTTCACGTTGCCGACGTAGGCTTCCGAGCCGGCCGGGGCGTACTTGAAGGCCTCTTCGAGCGAGGTGACGGCGGACTGGTTCAGTTCCGCGGACTGCTGCTCGATGACCTTCTTCACTTCGGCGTTGGTCTCGGCGGCGGTCTCGTACACGGTGCGCGAGTAGGCGTAGGCGCGCTTCATGACCGGCTCGAGGGCGGCGGAGTTGATGGCGATGACTTCGTGCACGTCCTTGGCGCCCGCGAGGGAGGCGGCGTGGGCGGTGGCCTGCTCGACGGAGTCGCGCGCGGCATCGAGGCCGATCGCGGCGAACTTCTCGAGGTTGGCGAGGGAGAGCTGGGCGAAGTGCGCGAACTGGTTGATCGCGGCTTCGTTGGCGGCGGTGAACTGGTCGATCTTGAACGTGGTGTTCATGGGCGGCTCCTGTAGGCTTTTGGCTGGGTTCGGTTTCGCGGCAGCCGTTATGCTGCACTGCACAATGGCGAATTCTAGGCCAGCCACGCGCGAAGTCAAGGGGTTTGGCGAATATTTTATTGCACTGCAACATAAATGAATCCCGTCTTTCCAAATCAAGGACTTAGCCTGGACGCCCGGATCGTCCCCCTGGGACCCGGGGACCTCGAGGGCTACTGGCGATGCCTGGACGCGGTGGCCCGCGAACGCCGGTTTCTCGCCTTCACCCACGCCCCGACCCTGGAGGCGACCCGGAACTTCGTCGAGGCCAACCGGGCGGACGGCGCGCCGGCCTTCGTGGCACGGGTGGGCGGCAAGGTGGCGGGCTGGTGCGACCTCACGCGCCCGGACTGGGAAGGCTGGCGGCACGCGGTCCGGCTGGGCATGGGGGTGCACCCGGTCTATCGCGGCGCGGGGCTGGGACGCGCCCTGCTGGAGGCCACGATCACCGAGGCGCGGGCCCGCGACTTCGAGCGCATCGAGCTGGAGGTCTACGCGTCCAACGGGCCGGCCCGGCGACTCTACGAGCGCGCCGGCTTCGAAGTCGAGGGCATCCGGCGGCGCTGCCGCAAGCTCGGCGGGCACTACGACGACGCCGTGCTCATGGCGCTGCTGCTGGCGCCCGCCTGAAACGCGAAAGGGCCCGCGAGCGGGCCCTTCCGGGACGGATGCGGCGACCGGTCAGTTGACCTTGAGGCCCTTCTCCTTGAAATAGCGCAGCGCGCCCGGATGGAACGGGATGGGCGAGGCGCCGGTCAGCTGGTTGTCGAGCGAGAGGAACTCGGCGTCCTTGTGCACCTTCACGAGCTCCGCCTTCTTCTCGAACATCGTCTTCGTGATCTCGTAGACCAGCTTCTCGTCCGCGTTCTCCGGCACCACCAGCAGGTTCCAGACGTCGACGTTGGTGGTCTCGCGCGCCTCGCCGGGGTAGGCGTTGGCGAGGATCTTGTTCTTCACGTAGATGGGGCCGTACTTCTTGCGCATCCCCTCGGCGCCGTCGCCGTGGTCGATGAGCTTGATCTTCTTGCCCGGGGTGGCCGCGAGGTCCGTGAGGCCCGGGGTCGGCACGCCGCCCACCCACATGAGCGCGTCGATCTTCCCGTCCTTCAGGGCGCTCACCGACTCGCCCACGGAAAGGCGCTCGCGCGTCACGTCCTTGTTGGGATCGATGCCGTGGGCCTCGAGCAGGCGCATCGACATCACCTCGGTGCCGGAAGCGGGCGCGCCCGTCGAGATGCGCTTGCCCTTCAGGTCCGCGAACTTCTCGATGCCCTTGCCGTCGACCGTGACGACCTGCATGCGGTTGGGGTAGAAGACGACGAGCGTGCGCACGCCGACCTTCTTGTCCTTGAACTTCTCCAGGCCGTTGTAGGCGTCCCACGCGGAGTCGGCCATCGTGAAGCCCATCTCCGACTTGCCGCCGCCGATGAGCTGGAGGTTCGCGATGGAGCCGGCCGTGACTTCCGCCGTCGCGTCGACGCCCGGCACGTACTTGGACAGGACCGCCGCGAGGCCGCCGCCCAGCGGGTAGTACACCCCGCTCGTGCCGCCGGTGCCGATGGCGATGCGGGCCTTCCTTTCCTGCGCGTTCGCGACGCCGATACCCAGCGCCACGCTGGCGGCGACGAACGCCGCGATGACTTTCTTCATGAAACGTCTCCTCATTTCGGTCGTGGCTCGGCGGGGGTGGACCCCCCGTCCCGCGCGGGCCTTCCTGCTTCGATGGGATGCCCTCTTGGCGCGGTCCCGGGCATTCTAGCCCAAGCCGCCCGGGCGCCTATTCCGCCGGCTCGAGCTCGAGCGCGAGCGGCCTCGCGGACTGGAATCCGAGGAACGGCGGCGCGATGCCGCGCGCCACGCCGAGGACCTTGAAGATCTCTCCCATCTCCTGCGGGTTGATGAGGCGAAGCACCGCGCTCGTGGCCTTCAGGCGCGAGAGCGTCATGCCGGGGTCGCCGTCCGAGACGAGCACCGCCAGGCCGCAGGAGATGAGGAAGTGCGCCTGCGTCGTGTAGCCCATCACTTCCGCGCCGGCCGACTCGGCCGCCTTCGCCATCGCGCTGAAATCGACGTGCGCGGTGATGTCCTGGAGCCCCGGCAGGAAGAAGGGGTCGCCGTGGAACCGGTGGCGGTAGTGGCAGCGCAGCGTGCCCATCGAGCGCTGCGGATGGTAGTACTCGGCGTGCGCGTAGCCGTAGTCGATGAAGAGCGCGAGGCCCGCCTCGAGCGAGCCGGCGAGCGTGCGCACGAGGCCCTCCGCGGCCAGGTTCACCTCGGTGAGGTACTCGAAGTCGCCCGGCGGCAGGACGCGCAGCGCGCGCCGCCGCAGGTCGCCGTCCGGGAGGGGCACGTCTTCCCAGGCGAAGCCCGCCTCCGAGACCGACACGCCGCGCTCCAGGATCTCGCCGCCCGGCGCGCGCCGGACGAGCGAAAAGGGCAGCACGTCGAGGACCTCGTTGGCGATGGCGAACCCCCGGATCGAACCCGGAAGGCTGTCGAGCCATTCGAATCGGTCGAGGTCGTCCGGATGGCGTTCGGCGATGCGCGCGCGCTGGCGCTCGCGCAGGTCGGCGCTCACCTCGAGCAGCCGGTACTTGCGGGGAGCACAACCCTGCGACTTCAACTCCGCGAAGAGATCCGCGGCGAGCAAGCCGGTGCCCGGTCCAAGTTCGAGGATCTCGGGCGCCGTGCGGTCCATCACCTGGTGCGCCTGCATCGCGAGGCAGCGCGCGAACATCGGGGAGATCTCGGGCGAGGTCACGAAATCGCCCTCGCCGCCGATCTTGCGCGCCCCGGCGGTGTAGTAGCCGAAGCCCGGCGCGTAGAGCACGAGCTCCATGTAGCGCGAGAAGGGAATCCAGCCGCCGGCCTCCGCGATCTCGCCGGCGATGCGCTCGGCGAGCTCGTGCGAATGCGCGGCCGCCTCGGGCGCGGGCGCGGGCAGGGAGAAGTCGAGGGGGTGGGACATGGGATCGGGAATCGCGCCGGGACAGGAACCGCGTTCGGCTAGAATGGCCGCCTCTTGCAACGGGCCGTCCCGAAGGGCGGCCGGGCGTTCTATCCGGGGAATATAGCACCATGCGCGACGGGGTGGTTCTGGTGACGGGAGGCGCGAAGCGCGTGGGCGCCGCCATCGTCCGCGCGCTGCATGGCGCGGGCGTTCGCGTGATCGTCCATTGCCGGGCCTCCCGCGCCGAAGCCGAAGTCCTCGTCGCCGGACTCGAGGCCGTGCGCGCCGCGAGCGCCGCGATCGTGCAGGGGGACCTGGCGGACACCGGCTCGCTCGCCTCGCTCGTCGAGGAGGCCGCCTCGCGATTCGGTCGTCTCGACGGGCTCGTGAACAACGCCTCGGGATTTCGCGCCACGCCGTTCGCGACGCTCACGCCGGCCGACTGGGACGAGCTCTCGGCCACGAACCTGCGCGCCCCGCTGTTCCTCGCGAAGGCCGCGGCCCCCCATCTCGCGCGCCGCCACGGCGCCATCGTGAACATCGTCGACATCCACGCCGAGCGGCCCCTGCGCGACTTCACCGCCTACACGGTCGCCAAGGCGGGCCTCGCGGGGCTCACGCGGCAGCTGGCGCTCGAACTCGCCCCGGACGTCCGCGTGAACGGCGTCTCGCCGGGCGCCATCCTCTGGCCCGAGGCGGACGGCGCGTTCCCCGCGGGAGAACGGGCCCGCATCACCGCCCAGACGCCGCTCGGACGCACGGGCCGCCCGGAGGACATCGCCGGCGCGGTAAAATACCTCCTGCTCGACGCCCCGTTCGTCACCGGCCAGGTCCTGGCGGTCGATGGCGGGCGGTCGATCGCCCTCTAGAGCCCCCGACCATGACCGATACCCTGCGCGACACGCGCAAGGCCGATTTCGAGACCGCCAAGCGCAGGAAGCGCATCCGCCGCCTCGTGGGCGAGGCCATCGCGGACTTCTCGATGATCGTGCCCGGCGACAAGGTCATGGTGTGCCTGTCCGGGGGCAAGGACAGCTACGCCCTGCTCGACGTGCTCATGCACCTGCGCGACTGCGCGCCCGTGCCCTTCGAGGTGGTCGCGGTGAACCTCGACCAGCGCCACCCGGGCTACCCGGAGCACGTGCTGCCGGAATACCTCAGATCGATCGGCGTGCCCTTCCGCATCGAGGTGCAGGACACCCACAGCGTGGTGAAGCGCGTCATCCCCGAGGGCAAGACGATGTGCTCGCTCTGCTCCCGCCTTCGCCGCGGCGTGCTCTACCGCGTCGCGAAGGAGATCGGCGCGACGAAGATCGCGCTGGGCCACCACCGCGACGACATCCTCGAGACCTTCTTCCTCAACCTCTTCCACAACGGCAAGATCAAGGCGATGCCGCCGAAGCTCGTCTCCGACAACGGCGAGCACGTCGTGATCCGCCCGCTCGCCTACGTGGAGGAGAGCGACCTCGCCGCCTACGCCGAGGACCGGCGGTTCCCCATCATCCCGTGCGACCTGTGCGGCTCGCAGGAGAACCTGCAGAGGAAGCAGCTGAAGGCGATGCTGCGCGAGTGGGAGAAGAAGCACCCCGGCCGCGTGATCTCGATCTTCAGCGCCCTCACGCGCGTCACGCCCTCGCACCTCATGGACCGCACCCTCCACGATTTCGCGAACCTCATGGCGACCGGCCGCGAGGAACCGGACGGCGACACGGCCTTCGACCCGGAGCCCCTCGCCGACCTCACCCAGGGAACCGTCGTGCGCTTCACGCCCGGACGAGGTTGACCGCCCGCGCCCGCCCGAAGCCGCCCTCCCCGACCCGATTTTCCCGGCGCCCGCGCGCCGGACACAAGGACCCACGATGACCACGCTCAAGCACCTGGCGCCCGCCAAGAAGATCCATTCGTTTCACCCCCCGCAGCGCACCCTCATGGGCCCCGGCCCGTCGGAGATCAACCCGCGCGTGATGGCGGCCATGAGCCTGCCGGCGATCGGCTACCTCGATCCCGTCTTCGTCGAGATGATGGAGGAGCTGAAGTCGCTCCTGCGCTACGTCTACCAGACGGGCAACGCGCTCACCTTCCCCGTCTCCGGCCCCGGCTCGGTCGGCATGGAGTACTGCTTCGTGAACATGGTCGCCCCGGGCGACAAGGTCGTCGTGTGCCGCAACGGCGTGTTCGGCGGCCGCATGATCGAGAACGTGGAGCGCGCGGGCGGCATCCCGATCGTCGTCGAGGACGAATGGGGCCAGCCGTGCGATCCGCAGAAGCTCGAGGACACGCTGAAGAAGAACAAGGGCGTCACCGTCGTGGGCTTCGTCCACGCCGAGACCTCCACCGGCGTGCAGTCGGACGCGAAGAGCCTCGTGCAGGTGGCGCACCGCCACGACGCCCTCGTGATCATGGACGCGGTGACCTCCCTCGCGGGCACCCCCGTGCTCGTCGACGACTGGGAAGTGGACGCGGTGTACTCCGCCAGCCAGAAGTGCCTGTCGTGCACGCCGGGCCTGTCGCCCGTGTCGTTCAACGACCGCGTGGTCGAGCACGTGAAGGCGCGCAAGGACAAGATCCACAGCTGGTTCATGGACATGAACCTGCTGCTCGGCTACTGGGGCGCGACGACCCGCACGTATCACCACACGGCGCCGACGAACTCGCTGTTCGCCCTGCACGAAGCGCTGCTGCTGATCCGCGAGGAAACGCTGGAAGACTGCTTCGCGCGCCATCGCCGCCATCACCTCGCGCTGAAAACGGGCCTGGAAGCGATGGGCCTGCACTTCCTCGTGAAGGAGGAGTACCAGATCCCGCAGATGAACGCCGTCCGCATCCCGGAAGCGATCCAGCCGAAGGAAGCCGAGGTGCGCAAGCGCCTGCTGAACGAGTTCAACCTCGAGATCGGCGCCGGCCTCGGCCCGCTCGCCGGCAAGATCTGGCGCTTCGGCACGATGGGCTACTCGTGCCGTCCGGAGAACGTGATGCTGTGCCTGTCGGCGCTCGGTTCGGTCATGTCGGACCTCGGGATGCCGGTGCACGTCGGCGACGCGGAAGCCGCGGCCCACGACGCGTACGCCCAGATGCACAAGCACGCCGCCCAGCAGAAGAAGCGCGTCGCCTGACCTCGCGGCGGTGCTTCACGAAAAACGGCGGACCCTCTGGTCCGCCGTTCTTCGTTGCGGGATGGATGCAGCGGGCCTGCTACGGCCGACTGCCCTTCCCCGCGCCCTGGTAACGAAACCGCAGGTGTTCCACCAGCTCGGCGAGGTACCGCGTCTGGAGTTCGTCGAGCACGGCGTCGGGCATCCCGCCTTCGCGCAGCGCCGCGAGCTGCGAGCCCGTCAGCGCCGGCTGGATGCCGGTCGTCACGCCGGTCGCGTAGCCGCCCGTGCCGATCACGTCGCTCAGCCGCGACGACCGCAGCGCGCCGACCACGTCGTCCGGCGGGTTGCCCGCGCGGACCATCGCCTCGACCTCGCCGACGGTGATCCGGCGCATGCCGGTCGACCCCAGCGGCCGGAACCAGTCGGGCAGTCCGAGCGCACGGCCCGGCACCGAACGCAGCGGCGCCGACGTCTGCCGGACGCCCGTGAGATCAGGCAACGACGCGAGATCGACCTGCCACGGATAGCAGCGCTCGCACTTGCCGTGGCTCCCGCCCCCCATCCAGAGCCGGATGATGAGATCGACGTCCGACACGAACGACCGCTGGATCTGGTCGAGCACCGGGTCGGCGACACCGGCCGCCTTCAGCTGACCGAACTGCGAGCCGCGCAGCGCGAACGACGTGCGCTTGCGCTTCATCTCGGCGAGCACGGTGCCAGGCGATACACCGGCCTGGCTCGCCTCGATCACGCGGGCCATCGGCAGCGGTTCGGGCAGGGCGGCGACAGCGCTGCCGGCGCCCAGCAGGGCCGCGAGGATTGCGATTCGGGAAATCATGATTGGGCCTCGTTCCTGGTCATCGAGCTGCGTTTGGGTCGGGGGCACCCGGGAAGGTTCCCGCAGACGCGGCAGCCGGGAGATCCCACCAGGGCTCCGGACCGATGCGCGCCGCGAGGAAATCCACGAGCACCCGGACCCGGGTCCGCACGTACCGCGTCCCCGGGAAGATCGCGTGGATGCCGAGTGTCGCAGGTGGCGTCGCCGGCAGCAGCACCTTCAGCAGCCCGGCCTCGATGGCGGGCGCCGCGATGAAGGTCGGCTGGTACGTGATGCCCAGCCCGCGGATGGCCGCATCGAGCAGGGCGTCGCCGTTGTTCGCCTGGATGCGTCCGCGGACCGGCACCCACA
>CAZPLW010000115.1:0-13937 GCA_964587315.1 uncultured Lysobacter sp. | reverse complement strand
CGAAGGCGCGGGCCGCGCCGGCGCCGGCGGCGAGCGACACGGCCGTCACGCTCGCGGCGCGCGCGCTGGGCGAGGCGGAGCGGCCGCTGCTCGTGATCGGAAGCCAGGCCGTGGTCGATGCGGCGGGCGTGGACGAGCTCGCGAAGGCCGTGGAGAAGCTGGGCGTTCCCGTGTACCTCTCCGGCATGGCGCGCGGCCTCCTCGGGCGCGAGTCGGCCCTGCAGATGCGCCACGCCCGGCGCAAGGCGCTGCGCGAGTCGGACTGCGTGGTGCTCGCGGGCGTGCCCTGCGATTTCCGGCTGGACTACGGCAAGCACGTGCGGCGCTCGGCGAAGCTCATCGCCGCCAACCGCAGCACGAAGGACGCGCGCCTGAACCGCACGGCCTCCATCGAGGCGATCGGCGATGCCGGGGGCTTCCTGGTCGCGCTCGCGCAGAAGGCCTTCGGCCTCGCGCGGCCGGAATGGATCGCGGCCCTCGCGGCGCGCGATGCCGAGCGCGAAGTGGAGATCGACGAGCAGGCCGGCAAGCGCGGCCGGCACGTGAATCCCGTCGCCTTCTTCCGCGCCATGGAACGCATCGCGGGCGAGAACGCCGTGTTCGTGGCGGACGGCGGCGACTTCGTGGGGACCTCGTCGTACATCCTGCGGCCGCGCGGACCCCTCGCCTGGCTCGATCCGGGCGCCTTCGGCACCCTCGGCGTGGGCGCGGGCTTCGCCATCGGCGCGCGCGCGGCCCGTCCGGAGGACGAGACGTGGATCGTCTGGGGCGACGGCGCGAGCGGCTATGGCCTCTCGGAGATCGACACCTTCGTGCGCCACGGCATGCCCGTCATCGCGGTGGTGGGCAACGACGCGGGCTGGACGCAGATCGCGCGCGAGCAGGTGAAGATGCTGGGCGACGACGTGGGCACCGTGCTCGCCCGCACGGCGTACCACGAGGTCGCGAAGGGCTTCGGCGCGAAGGGCATCGAGATCCGCACGGACGCGGAGGTCGAGCCGGGCCTCGCGGAGGCTCGCCGCCTCGCGAAGGCCGGGCACCCGGTCCTCGTCAACGTGTGGCTCGACAAGACGGAGTTCCGCGAGGGCTCCCTGTCGATGTGAGGTAGGGTCACGGTACGATGCCTTACATCCTCCAGCTCGCCCTGCCGCTCGCGCTCCTGCTGTGGGTCGCCCGTTACCCGCCGGACGGCAAGCTCAATTTCTGGATCCAGGTGGTCGCGACGGCGCTCGTGCTCTTCGCCGTGGCGCTCGCCGGGCTCTGGACCGCGCTGCCGTGGTGGCTCGCCAACGTCTATCCGATCGTCTTCGGGGTGTGCACGGTGCTGGGCGGGCAGCGCTCGCCCTGGACGCGTGGCGGGCCCACCGGCACGCCCGCCTGGATCCACGCGGCCCTCTTCACGGCGCTGGGCGCCTTCGCCGCGAGCGTGCTGGTGAGCGCGCTGATGGGCCGCCTCGCCCCCGACGGTGAGCCGGCCGAACTCGCGTTCCCGCTGGGCAAGGGCACCTACCTCGTCGTCAACGGCGGCTCGGACCTCGTGGTGAACTCGCACCAGCGCATGCTCGCCGATTCGGACCCGCGGCTCTCGCGCTACCGCGGCACGGCCTACGGCGTGGACTTCGTGCGGCTCGACGCCTTCGGCCTCACGGCCGACGGCCTCGCGCCCGACGACCCGAGGGAACACCACATCTTCGGGCAGGACGTGCTGGCCCCCTGCGACGGCGAGGTCGTGCTGGCCGAGGACGGCCATCGCGACATGCCGGTGGGCGAGACCGACCGCGACAGCTTCGCGGGCAACCACGTGATCCTGCGGTGCGGGCGGTTCGACGTGGGACTCGCCCACTTCACGACGGGCAGCGTCCGCGCGAAGACCGGCGACACGGTGAAGGCCGGCGCGATGATCGCGAGGGTCGGCAACTCGGGAGCCAGCGACGCGCCGCACCTGCACATCCACGCGCAGCGCGCGGGCAGCGTGCTCTCCGCGATGTCCGGGGAGCCCGTCGCCATCCGCTTCCGCGGTCGCTACCTCGTGCGCAACGACCGCTTCACGGGCGACTCGCCGGCCCCCTAGCGAGGGCGGCCGCCGGCGCGATCACAGCGTGAACGCGAGGACGCCGCCGGTGTCCGTGGGCGTGCCGCCCGGGTTCTCGGTGACCGTGACCGTCCGCGTGCCACCGGTCACCGTCGAGCCGATCGCGTAGGCCGTGGAGGGCTTGAGCTTCGCGACGAAGTGTCGCGTGGTCGCCGCGGGGACGGAATATTGCACCGAGGCGGGCACGGCGCGAGTGCCCGAGTCGGCGAAGAGCATCGCCACCGGCGTCGTGCCTTCGGTCGCGAGCAGCCCGGCGACGAGCGTGCCGTTCACGCCCGTCCCGGTGATCGCGCTCACCGCCGGGAACGCGTAGGCCGGCGTCGCGTCGCCCGCGCGCAGCACCGTGAGGAAGGCCTGGTAGGCGGGCGACGGGTTCGCGAGCGTGGCGCTGTAGTGCCAGCTCGAGACGCCGGGGCCCTGGGTCTCGTTGCGCGGCGCCGCGACGGTGCTCACCGTGGAATTCGCCGGCAGCACCGCGGCGATCTGCAGCCGGCCGCCGCCATTGTCGAGGGAGACCTTGCGCGGGTCGCCGCCCACGAGCGAGGGCGCGGTCGGCAGCCACAGGTGCATGACCGGCTGCACCTGGGGCTGCGTCGCGGACTTCTGCACCTGGTCGTACACCGCGAAGAGCCCCGGGCGCACGAAGAGCACGCTCCGGTTGAGCCACGTGACCGGGACCTCGCCGCAGTTCGACGGGAAGATCGGCACGTTCTGGTACGCGGCCGAGAACTCGCCCGAGGCGAAGGCGTGGGCGCCCGCGTCGACGTGGGCATTGATGCCGATGGGGTTCGTGCCGAGCGGGTTGGGGCAGTCGCCGGAGTAGGTGAGCTGGCCGTTGTTGGCGACGGTGTACGGGCCCGGGTCGTTCCGGCCCTCGATCGTCCACGTGTTGTGGAACGTCGTCGTGCGCAGCTCGCCCGCGTAGTTGAAGAGGTTGTGCCCGGCGTCGATGAGCAGCGGCGCGCCGCGGTAGACCTGGATCTGCCCGGTGTCGGGATCCTGCTCGCCCTGGTAGGAGAGGTACTTGCCGGCGATGAAGCTGGCCCACGTGGCGCCCGTCGACCAGTCCGAGCGCATCGTGACGAGCCCCGTGCCGGCGGCGTGGTGGGACCGGGGCAGCGCGTCCAGATCCGCGGGCACGGCGGCCGGGTCGTTGAAGAGGAACTGGATCCACTCCTCGGGCTGCGAGGCGCCGCCCGCGTTCACGATGCGGTCCATGTAGGCCTTCACCTGGCGGCCGCGCGGGCTGCCCCAGCCGAAGGCGTAGCCCGCGACGAGCATGTCGTTGTAGCGCGGGTCGCCGGTGGTGTCGCCGCTCCACAGGCCGTCGTCGTAGAAGTACTTTCCGTCGGGCGAGAGGGCGTGCAGCTTGCCGAGCACCGTGTTGCCGATCCAGTTCCAGCCGACGTACGACGGGTCCGCGCGGTAGCGGGCGAGCGCCGAGGAGACCATCAGGTAGCGCTGGTAGACGCCGGGGCCGTAGTTCCACCCCTCGGGCCAGTGGCCGCCGGGGATGTCGGCGTCGAAGCGCTGGCGGGCCGCGTCGAAGCGGGCGAGGGAATCGGCGAAGGCCGCGGCCGCGCCCGGGTCCTCGTTCTCGATGGCGATCGAGGCCAGCATGCGGCCGATCTGGTAGCCGGAGTTGTAGTTCGAGATCGGGGCGTCGCTCGCGTAGCCGCCGCCCTGGACCTCGGGCGTGCGCGCGTAATCGAGCCACGCGTAGAGCCGCGCGATGACCTGCGCCTTGAGCGGGGCCGTGAGCGCGGGCGAGTCGTACAGCCAGTCGTAGGCGAGGGCGAGCGCGGGCATGTAGGAGCGCGCGCCGAAGCCGGAGTCGGTGTCGTAGGCGGTGAAGGCCAGCACGGGGTTGGCCGGATCCTGCAGGACGTTGAGCGCCTTCTGGGCGAAGGGCGCGGCGGCGGCCTCGCCGAAAAGCGATTTCACCACGCGGTAGCAGAGGGCGAAGTTCGCGACGAAGCGGTAGGCCTCGAGCCCCTGGTAGTCCCCCGTGGCCAGCGTCCTCGTGTCGCAGAAGGACTTGAGGCGCGTCCAGTCCGCGCTGTTGGCGGCGGCGCCCGCGGTGAGCTTCGCGCGCGTCGCGCCCTCCCCGAGCCATATCCGGGGGTGCGATGCGGCCGCCGGACACGCGGCCGTGGTGAAGGTGGCGTCGTTGCCGCTGGCCGTGCCCAGGATGTTCGACGCCTGCACGCGGTAGTGGTACGTCGTGCCGCAATCGAGACCGCCCAGCAGCGCGTTGACGCCCGCGGCATTCGCGCCCGCGGGCAGGGGCGAGCCGGCCGCCGTCGCGGTGGCGCCATAGGCCACGGTCGTGCCGTACTGGATCGTCACCGTCGTCGCCGCCCCGTTGGACGACACCGTCGCGCCCACCATGGCCGCCGACTCGCTAGTGAACGACGCGCCCCCGGTGGTCGCGGAGGGCGCCGTCGCGTTGCAGGCGACGGTCGTGAACGTCGAATTGCCGCCGTTCGTCGTGCCCGACACGTTGGTCGCGCGCACGCGGAACTGGTAGGTGGTGCCGCAGGCGAGGCCCGCGATCGCGGCCGTGGCGGCGGTCGCGCCCGTCCCGGCGCCGATCGTGGCGGGGACCGCGGCGGCATTGCTCCCGTAGGCGGTGGTCGTGCCGTACTGGAAGGCCACGGCCGTGTCGGCGCCGATGTCGTTCACCGTCGCGTTCAGCGTGGCGCTCGTCTTGTTCAGCGCGCTCGCGGCGACCGTCGTGGCCGACGGCGCCGAGAACACCGCGAAGACCTCGATGATCCCCACGCCCGTCGTACCGCCCGCGCCCGTGACGATCGCGGTGTACGGTCCCGGGGCCAGCGTCACGAGGATGGCCGACTCGAGCGCGTTGGCCGGCGCGAGGCCCGTCGCGGTGACCTGCGCGGCATTGGCGGCGGCCTGCCAGTCGTCGTTGCTCGCGATCGGCGTCGCGCCCGAGAAGAGTTGCAGCACCGGGTTGGCCAGCGGATTGGCGATGCCGGCGGCCGCAAGCGACGGGCCCCGCGCGCGCACGACGACCTTCTGCGGCGATTGCCCCGAGATCACGAAGCCGCCGATGAGCACGTCGTTGCCGGTGAGCACCTGGGCCCGCGTCGAGATGTTCGTCATGGGGACGTCGGGGCGATCGACCTCGAAGACCTCGACGATGCCGATGCCGGTCGTGTTGCCGGCGCCGGAGACCACGGCGGTGTAGGCGCCGGGCCCGAGCGTCATGAGGATGGCGGACTCGAGCGCGTCCGCGGGCGCGAAGCCACTGGCGGCGATCGCGACCGCGTTGGGCGCCGTGCCCCAGTCGTCGTTGGCGGTGATGAGCGACTGGCCGGTGTAGAGCTCGAGGCGCGGGTTCGCGAGCACGCCCGGGACGCCCTGCGCCGTGAGCGAAGGCCCTCGCGCGCGCACGACGACGGTCTTTGGCGCCGTGCCGGTGATGATGAAGCCGCCGATCAGCACGTTGTTGCCGGTTTGCACCTGCACGCGCGTCGAGATGTTGACGAGGCTCGAGGCCCGCGCGCTCGCCGGGACCGCGCTGGCGAGGACCATCGCGAGGGCGGCGAAGAGGGCGAAGCGGGACGGGAAAGCGGGACGGGCGACGTTCATGGCCGGGGCGCCTTTCGGGGGCGGGCGGAGGGGCGAGCGGCGGGATGCTGCACGCGATGGACCGGTCCCGCAACTATTTCGGCGACTTGTGACCGAATATTTTCAACGGACCCCCGCCGTTCCCTCGTGAACCCCTCGCCGGGCTAGCAGGTCAGCCAGTCTGTTGACGCGCTGAGCGAAGATCGCTTCAGTACTCCTAGAAGGTAGCCAACGAACTGGGTGTTCGTATTCGGGAAGAAATCGCCGTCAGCCTGTTGGCAGGACAATCGGCCAACAATTCCTGCCCTCCTCAAATGGCTAGTTTCGGCCACGAGCAGACGCCCGTCGGGTACTCTACAAGGCAATAGCCTTTCCACCAGGCCCAAGCGGGCGCTCCCATTGCACGTAACTTTCCGGAACTTGGATTGAGGTGATGTCAGGTGACAAAGCGATTGCGCTCTCAAGCATTGCTGTCGAGCCTCGCTGCCTTTGCTTGCTTCGTCGCTTCATGGGCCGTAGCGGACGGAGTAGTTTCGTGGTTATCGAACAAGAAGATCGACTTTGAACTTACAGGCACGGTTCGCGATGAGACAACCAATCAAGCAATTGAAGGCGCGTTCGTGCTGGCGAGCTATCGGGAGATGAAGTCGGGCCTCGCGGCAACAACGAGCAAGTGTGTTAAGACGCGTGGCATGTATACAGGAAAGGATGGCAAGTACCGCTTTCCAGTGGAAAGGCTGGATGGCCGCAGCCCCTATGAAGTCAGTGCCATCAAAACCGGCTATTTCCGTGGCCGCGTGGAATTTCCGAACAATGAGACCTGGGCAAAGCAAGGACGCGAAGCGTATTCCGGTAGAGATCTCTTCTTGAAAGTACAAGACCCGGCAAAGCCGGAATACCTGTTTGGGTTTGAGGACTACTTCTGCGATTCGGCCAGAACGAGACAGGACGCCGCCGCCTCTATCGAGTTTCTGAAGATCGAGCTTTCAGAGACAACGCGTCTTGGGGCAAAACAGCGCGGGATCGATGCCATAAGAAGCATGATTCAAACATTGGAATCACTGCCGGCAGAACAACCACCTCGGAAGTAGCGGGCAGTTCGCGTGCGGTCCTGAACGTCTGTAATGGGTCGTAGGCGGACTATGGCGACGAATTCGGGGGTCTGGTCGCCTGAGATCGCTCCGACCGCCGCGGCCCTGCACGCTGCGGTGCTGCCGGGCTTCAGCGCGATGTTCCCGGCAGCCGCCCGCTGGAAGATCGACCGGGACGAGTGAGCCCGCCCGCTGTCGTTAGCGCACCCGGCGACGGAACGTCACCACCAGCACATCTCGATACGCGGGCCGAGCGGAGTCCAGCGGCTCCACCGGCGTCACGCCGTGCAGGCAGCGGTGGTCATCCACCAGCGCCGCATCGAACGGGTCGGTGAGTGTGAAGCGGTCCAGCAGCGTGCCATCGGACGAGTGGATGGTGGTGGTGCCGCTTGCGATGTTCTCTCGCCTCACCATCATCACCAGTACCCAGTCCACGCCGTCGCGGTGCACACCCTCCGGCGTCGGCTTGCCCGATTCATCGTTGGAGGCCTGGATGCGGAACTGGTGCACCTCGATATGCCAATCCGCCCCCGGCGACAGCCGCCCGAAAAGCGCGAGGCAGCAAGCGAATATTCGCTGGAATATGTCGCCTGCCAGCAGCGCGGGCGGGATCGGCTCGAACCAGCGCGCCACGCCGCCATTCAAGGGGTTGTAATCCGTGCTTTGGTAATGCGGCTGATGCGGCTCGATCTGCACGGCTTCGGTGCCCGCGCGTGCGGAGAGCGTGGCGTGGCGGCGGAAGCGGTAACGCCCGCCATCGGCCATGTAAGTGTCGCGCGGCATGCCCTGCCAGCTGGCGGCAAAGGCCGGCCAATCGGTTTCATCGGGCACGCCCAGCAAGGGGCGGAATCGGGCAGCGGGAGCAAAGACAAAGCCGGCCACGCGCAAGACGTCGGCGAGGGAGGCATCGGTGTTCATGCGGGCAGTGTAGCGCGAGGGGGCAGGCAGGGACGTTGGGCTTCCCGCTCGCCCTGCAGGAGGTTGGGGTTCGTGTAGCTCCCACACGACCTGGCCGGCCAGTGTGGGTCGTTTCGCGCCGGTCGCGAATTCATAACGCGTCACAGTCAACAGGTTTAGCGACCGGCTAGCTCTCCGATGGGAGGGGCGATTCCCGGCCGTCCTGTCCCAAGGCGAAGGCCCGCACGTCCTCCAGGAACCGCTTGGGCGCCGCCTGGTGCGGCGAGTGGTCGGCGCCCTCGTAGACGAGCAGCGTCGAGCCGGGCGTGTGGTCGCGCACCCACTCGCGCGCCCCGGCCGTGTAAAAGTTGCTCTCGCCGCCATAGACGAGGAGCGTGGGCACGTCGATCGTCGGGAGCACCTCGCGCCAGTCGCCGGCCGCGAGGGAGCGCCAGACGGCGATGAGCGGCGGCGCGAACTGCTTGGCGAGCGACAGGCGCATGAAGTGCCAGCCCGCGGAATTCTCCTCGTACTTCTGCCGGGCCCGCGCGTTGAGCCCGTGCGCCGCGAGCCGCAGCACCGATTCGGCGTAGTCCGCTTCCAGTTCCCGGCCGAACGCCTCGGCGCGGGCCGCGTCGAAGTCGCCATAGACGCCGTGGGGCCAGCCGGCATCGGTCACGAGCCGCGGCGACTGGTCCACGAGGACGAGACGGCCGAGGCCCTCGGTGCCGAAGAGCCGGATGTACTCCCAGATCGTGAGGGCGCCCATCGAGTGGCCCACCACCGTCGCGCCGCGCAGGCCGAACGCATCGAGCAGCTCGCGAAGGTCCTGCGCCATGCGCGTCACGGTCGGCACGGTGGCCGTCACGAGCGGGTGGCCGCCGTGGGCGCGCGCATCCCAGCGGTAGACGGAGAAGGTCGACGACAGGGGACGCATGAGGGGCGCCCACTCGGTGTGGCTCGCCGTCCAGCCGTGCAGCATCAGGAGGGGAGGGCCCTCGCCGGAATGCGCGACGCGGATCGGCTCCCCGTCGCTGGCGAGGAAGGTGCGCATCGCTAGCCGGGCCGGCGCGTGATGCGGTGCGCCACCAGGTCGAGTCCCGAGATCGAGAAGGCGAGGGGCTCGGCGAGGAGGTCCGGCGCCTCGCCCAGCCGGTCGCGGACTTCGGCGGTGACGAGCGTCTCGCCGCCTCGCGCGAGGTCCTCGCCCAGCTTGTGCGCGACGTTGACGGGGTCGCCGAAAGCGTCCTTGCCGGGGATGTGCAGGAAGCGGCCGAAGTCGATGCCGATGCCGGCCGAGAGGACGTCGTCGGGGCCCGGGCCGCCGGGGTTGGCCGCGAGCGCGTCGTGGATCGCGAGGGCGGCCTCGACCGCGGCGCGCGCGCCGGCGAACACGGCGAGGAGGTTGTCGGCCTCGCATTTGACCGTCTGTCCACCGGCACCGCGCACCAGCGGTGTGGCGAGCGATTGCATGCGCCGGATGCGCCGCAGGTGGGGCACGATCCCGCCGCGGCGAACCCGCATCGAGAAACCGCTCAGGTCGAGGACGAGGATGGCGAGTTCCACCTCGTAGTCGGCGCGCAGGCGCTCCTCGGCCTGCGCGCGCGAGACCGGATCCAGCCCGTCCAGCGCGTCGATGCGCGCGTAGAAGCGTTCCATGTCCCTAGCCCTGCAGCAGCATCCACGCGCCGCTCGCGAGGTACACGGAGCCCGTGGTCATCACGGTCCAGCGCGTCCACTGGCGGAAGGAGGCGTCGGTCATGCGCTCGAGGATCTTGCGGGCGAGCGAGGTGCCGGTGATGGCGAGCACGATCATGAACGCGGCGAGCAGGGGGTCGACGGTCCCGCGGTTGGCGCCCGTGACGAGCGCGCCGAAGTAGCCGATCTTCACCAGGTGGCTCAGCGTCTGCGTCGAGGCCTTGGTGGCCACCACGGCGCGCCGGTCCATGTTCGAGCGCACGAAGAAGACGTCGAGGATCGGGCCGGCCACGCCGCCCGCGAGCTGCAGGGAATTGCAGACGACGCCGCACAGGAAGGGATGGCCGCGCTTGTTCACGTCGAGCGCGAGGTCCTTCGGCAGCGCCAGGGCGACGAAGGGCGTGAGCCCCAGCACCAGCAGCGCGATGGCCTTGGGCACCACGAGCTGCACCAGCGTGAAGAAGGCGAGGGCGACGAAGGTGCCGTAGGCGCAGCCGCGGAACACGCGCCAGTCGATCGAGGAACGCCACAGGACCGAGCGCCACCCGTTGGAGGCGAGCTGCGTGACCCCGTGCAGCACCATGGCCTGCGGCACCGTGAGGAAGGCGAGCAGCACGCCCATGAAGATCATGCCCCCGGCCATCCCGAGGATGCCGGAGATGAACGAGGTGACGAGCGCCGATGCCGCGATCGTGGCGAAGACGAGGGTGGACATCAGGCCCTGGCGAGGCGCGCGGCGGGGGCGGTGCCTGCGCCCGGGAAATCGAGTCGGTGGTTCAAGTTCCCCTCCCGGGGAGTCACGGGACTTTCGTCCCGCGACTATACGGCAAGCGGTATCATCGCCGCCTCACTCGCGCTCGCCTCGCCTTGTACGAAATGACCGACGAACCAACGCCTGCCCGCGACCTCGCCGCCGTGCGGGAGCAGTACGAGGCGCTGCCGTACCCGCCGCGCGATCCCGAGGACGAGAGGAAGCGCCTCGTCACCACGTGGGTCGACGACCTGCCCATGATCTCGCACTACGGCTTCGGCGGCCGCGCCCGGTTCGACGCCGGCTTCCGTGTGCTGGTGGCGGGGGGCGGCACGGGAGACGCGACGATCTACCTCGCCGAGCAGCTTCGTTCCACCGGCGCCGAGGTCGTGCACCTGGACTTCAGCCGCGCGAGCACGGCCATCGCCCGCCGCCGGGCGGAAATCCGCGGCCTCGCGAACGTCCGCTTCGTCGAGGCGTCGCTGCTCGAGTTGCCTGCGCTCGGCTTGGGCGAGTTCGACTACGTCAATTGCGTGGGCGTGCTGCACCATCTCGCGGATCCCGATGCGGGGCTGATGGCCCTGCTCTCGGCGCTCAAGCCCGATGGCGCGATGGGTCTCATGGTGTACGGCACCGTCGGCCGGGCCGGCGTGTACCAGATGCAGTCCCTGCTCGCGCTCGTGAACGAAGGCGAGGCCGACGCGAAGGCGCGCCTGGAGCAGGCGAAGCAGGTGCTCTCGGGCGTGCCGCCGTCCAACTGGTTCAAGCGCGGCGAGGATCTCTACACGGACCACCGAACGAGCGACGCGGGCCTCACGGACCTGCTCCTGCACCCCCAGGACCGGTCGTACACCGTGGGCGAGCTCTACGAGTGGCTCGAGGACCGCCACGGCCTCTCGATCGCCCTGACGGACGTGCAGCGCGGCCGTTCGTCGTACGTCCCGCGCCTCCTCGCCGGGGTGCATCCGCCACGCGTCCTCGCGCGCATCGCCGCGATGCCGGCGCGCCGCCAGCACGAGATCGCGGAGCTCTGGAGCGGGCGCATCCAGACCCATTCGTTCTTCGCCACGCGCCGCCCGGCCGTCGCGCCCTACGGCGACGCCGCCTTCGTGCCGTACCTCTTCCACGAGCCGGTGACCGGTCCCGAGCTCGCGAAGATCTTCGCGCGAAGCGGCGGCCAGCCCTTCGTGCTCGACCACCAGTGGTCCGGCGTCTCGGTGCGCGTGACGCCCGGGCCCCACGTGCCGGCGATCCTGGAGCGCATCGACGGCAAGCGCTCCTTCGGCGAGATCTTCGGCCAGGTGCGGGCGATGCCGGCCTTCCGGGCTTCGCCGCCCGGCGACGAGGCCCTCTTCGCCGAATTCCGGGAGGCGTACGAGGTGCTGAACGCCATCGACCGGCTGCTGCTCGTCCACCCGGACCATCCGCTGCCGCCGCGCCCCGCTTGAACGCGGGACGGCCGTGGCGTAGCGTTCGGGGACGCCGCGGCCCCTCGCCGCCGGCGGGGGAGAAGAATCCATGATCCAAAAGCTGGGCGCCCTGGCGCTCGCCTGCCTCGCCTTCAGCCTGCCCGCGCAGGCCCAGGCCCCCGCGCCCGCCGCGGACCCGTCCGTCGAGGAGATGGTGGAGGCCCTGCGCATGAAGCCCCTCACGCGCTCGCTCAAGCCCGGGCAGCCCCGGCCGCGCGGGGAGGGCAAGCTCCAGCTGCAGGTGCAGTTCGACTACAACTCGGCGACGATCACCCCCGCGAGCCAGGCGCTCCTGGACAAGCTGGCCGGCGCGATGAAGAGCCCGGCGCTCTCGGGCCTGGACTACAGCATTGAAGGACACACGGACACCACCGGCACGGGAGCGGGCAACCTGCGCCTGTCGAACCGGCGTGCGGCCGCCGTGCGCGACTACCTCGCGAAGGCCTCGGGCGTCGATGCCGCGAAGATGGCCTCCATCGGCATGGGCAGCGCGAAGCTGGCCGACCCCGCGAACCCCACCTCGCCCATCAACCGGCGCGTGGTGATCGTCTCGCTGGAGGCGTTGCCGGTCGCCAAGGCGCCCGCCGCCGCCGCTGCCGGGCCCGACTACGCGAAGGAAACCGGCGGCGTGGTCGAGCAGGTGCGCGGCCAGGTGCAGGTGCGGCGCGGGCCGTCGAACGTGGTGGTGGAGCAGGGCACCCGCGTGCGCGAGGGCGACGTGCTCACCACCGGCACGGGCTCGGCCGCGATGCTGCGCCTGGACGACGGCGCCAAGCTGCTCATGCGCGCGGAGTCCGTGCTGCGCATCGCGAAGCTCAAGCTGGGCGGCGACACCTCCACGTGGTCGCAGGCCTTCGAGCTGGCCGTGGGCGCCTTCCGCTACGTGACCGGCGCGCTGGGCGGCAACCGGCCCGACGCGGTGGCCATCTCGACGTCGTTCGCCACGGTCGGCATCCGCGGGACGGACATCGACCTCGTGCACGCGGAGAAGGATGCGGGCGGCCTGGAAGCCGGCACCTACGTGAAGGTGAACCAGGGCGCGGTGGCCATCGGCGGCTCGGACGGCTCCCAAGTGAAGCTCGCCAAGGACGAGCAGGCGTTCGCGGGCGCGAAGAAGCCGCGCACGCGCAGCGGCGCGCCGGTGCCCGCCGCGGTGAAGCTGGGCGAGCCCGCGGCCGTCTTCAAGACGGGCGATTTCGACTCGCTGCTCGAGCCCCGCTGAGCGCGGCAGGTCCATGTCCGGCGCGCCCCTGGTCGACGAGGAGCTGGCGGCTTTCCTGCAGTCCGGGCTCTCCCTGCACGTGGCCTCGCGCGGCGAGGGGCTGCTGCCGCGGCTCGTGCGCGCCCTGGGCTGCCGCGTGTCGGAGGACCGCCGCCGCGTGACGGTGTACCTGCTGCGCTCCCAGGGCGGCGAGATGCTGGAGGACTTCGCGCGCAGCGGCGCCATCGCCTTCGTCGCGAGCATGCCCAGCACCCACCGCACGGTCCAATTGAAGGGCGATGACGCGCGCCTCGCGCCGCCGGAAGCCGCCGACGAGGCGATCGTCGCCGCGCAGGCCGCCGCCTTCACCGCCGACCTGGTCCGGCTGGGCTACGACGAGAGCCTGCCGCGCCTGCTCCTCGCGGGAGACTGCGGGGACGTCGTGGCGGTCACCTTCACGCCGACGCAGGCGTTCGTGCAGACGCCCGGGCCGGGGGCGGGCGCGCCGATCGCGGTGCCGCCATGAGCGCGCTCACGCTCGACGCGATCCGCGCGGGGCTCGAGAGCGACGTCCCGGCGATCCTCGCCACGTGCGCGCCGGACGGCACGCCGAACGTCGCCTACCTCTCGCAGGTGGAGTACGTCGATCCCACCCACCTGGCGCTCTCGTGGCAGTTCTTCAACAAGACGCGGCAGAACGTGCTGGCCAACCCCGTCGCGAGCCTGCTCGCCGTCGATTCACGCACCATTGCCCGGTACCGGCTCACCATCCGCTACCTGCGCACCGAGACCGCGGGCCCGACCTTCGAGCGCATGAAGGCGAAGCTCGCGGGCATCGCCTCGCACACCGGGATGAGCGGCGTCTTCCGCCTGCGCGGCTCCGACGTCTATCGCGTCGAGCGCATCGAGGCGCTGCCCGGCCCGGTGCTGCCGCCGCTGCCGGCGCGGCGCAGCCTGCTGGCTGCCGTGCGCGACTGCTCGCGGCGCATCGGCGCGGCGGCGGACCTGCAGTCGTTGCTGGATGGGGCGCTCGCGGGACTCGCCGAGAACTTCGACATCCGCCACGCGATCGTGCTGCTCGCGGACGCGGAGGGCTCGCGCCTGTACACCGTGGCGAGCCGGGGCTACGCCGACTCGGGCGTGG
>CAZPLW010000114.1:0-13972 GCA_964587315.1 uncultured Lysobacter sp. | reverse complement strand
CAGGGCCGCCAGGCGATCCTCATCGGCGCGGCGCTGCTGGTGATCTACGTGCTACTGGGGGTGCTGTACGAGAGCTACATCCACCCGCTGACCATCCTGGCCGGCCTGCCGTCGGCCGCGGTCGGGGCCTTGCTGATGCTGGAGTTCTTCGGGCAGGACCTGACGCTGATCGCGACCATCGGCATCCTGCTGCTGATCGGCATCGTGAAGAAGAACGCGATCATGATGATCGACTTCGCGCTGGACGCGCAGCGCACGCAGGGCCTGGATCCGGCGAAGGCCATCCACGAGGCGTGCATCCTGCGCTTCCGCCCGATCATGATGACGACCTCGGCGGCGCTCATGGGCGCCCTGCCCATCGCGCTCGGCCTGGGCGCGGGCGCGGAGCTGCGCCAGCCCCTGGGCCTCGCGGTCGTGGGCGGGCTGCTCTTCTCGCAGGCCATCACGCTCTACATCACGCCGGTGATCTACGTCGCGCTCGACCGCTGGTCGGGCCGCGGGCCGGTGCCGGTGGACGAGTCCTTCGGCGCGACCTCGCCGGGCGACTGAAAGCCGGTCGCTTGACGCGCGTCAGGCGGGACCGGCGCGGCGCGCGCCATGATGGAAATTCCCGGTCTCTCGTCCACCCGAGCCATGGCCACGACGAAGAAGTCCTCCCCGAAGCGCACGAAGCCCCACGCGAAGCACGCGCCCGCCGGCAAGGCGAAGCGGCTGCGCCCGTCCGCGAAGGGCGCGAACCGGCCGCGCCAGGCGATCCGCGGCGACACCGCTCCCGATCTCGATGCCGCCGCCATCGAGCAGTACGCCATCGAGCAGGCGGGCTCCGCGGCCGACGAGAAGACCGTCGGCGCCATCCACGACCTCCTCGAGGGCACCAGCCCCGCGGATGCGGTGCGCGTGCTGCGCTCGGCGCTCGACTACCAGCGCGGCCTCGACAACCTCGCGCGCAAGGCGGCCGACCGCGAGCTGGCCGACAACTGGCAGCAGGGCGGCTACCCGTACAAGAACCTGCTCTCGCGCAAGAGCTACGAGCGGCAGAAGTACCGCCTGCAGGTGGAGCTGCTCAAGCTCCAGGCCTGGGTGAAGGAGCACGGCCAGCGCGTCATCATCCTCTTCGAGGGGCGCGACGCGGCCGGCAAGGGCGGCACCATCAAGCGCTACATGGAGCACCTCAATCCCCGCGGCGCGCGCGTGGTCGCCCTCGAGAAGCCCACGGTGGAGGAGCGCGGGCAGTGGTACTTCCAGCGCTACGTCGAGCACCTGCCCACGGCGGGCGAGATCGTCCTCTTCGACCGCAGCTGGTACAACCGGGCCGGGGTCGAGCGCGTGATGGGCTTCTGCACGGACCCCGAATACCAGGAGTTCATGCGCCAGGCGCCGGAGTTCGAGCGCATGCTCGTGCGCCAGGGCATCCACCTCTTCAAGTTCTGGTTCTCCGTGAGCCGCCGCGAGCAGCGCCGCCGCTTCAAGGAGCGCGAGGTGCACCCGCTCAAGCACTGGAAGCTCTCGCCCATCGACAAGGCCTCGCTCGACAAGTGGGACGACTACACGCGCGCGAAGGAGGCGATGTTCTTCCACACGGACACCACGGACGCGCCGTGGATCGTGATCAAGAGCGACTGCAAGAAGCGCGCGCGGCTCTCGGCCATGCGCTACCTGCTGCACCGGCTCGCCTACACCAACAAGAATGCCGAGACCATCGGCCCGCTCGACCCGCTGATCGTCGGCCGCGCGCAGGCCCTTTTCGAGCACGGCGAGAGCGTCGTGACGGCCCCGCAGGCTGCGGGATAGAAAACCGGGGACGCTTCCCGGTTTTCAGGTGAACGGAGGGTCTCACCGGGGCCGCGCCATCGCGACTATGTCGACGAGGCCAAGATCGCCCCGGGTGCCGCTAGCGCGTTCTTCCTGGGACGCCCGTTGATCCCCGGCTTGAGGCTTTTGCCGGTCGCGGCCTCCAGCTTCGCGAGGAACTCGGGCGACCCGCAGGGCAGGCCCGTGTTGGCGTTCCTGCGAAGCACGTCCATCTGAAGGGAGTCATCCCCGAGTGCCAGCCACCGGGACCAATTCTCGATGGCGGCCAATCGGCGTGCCCAGCCCGATCCCGCGCAAATGAGAGGGTCGTCTCCCAGTCCGCAGTGGGCCCTGGCGCTGGACCAGGGGTAGTCCTCGGCCCTTCCGATCATCCGGGCCCTCACAGGGTTCCGTTCGACGTAGCGAATCGCTGCCCACAGGTAGGGCTCGTCCAGCATCGAAGAGAAGAATCGTCCCTGCCAGAGGTGGCCTTTCCAGTCGCGCGCGCGATGGATCCGCTGGGCGTGGCGGAAGTGCAGGGGCTTGAGCGCACGCTGCAGGCTCTCCGCGACGCCGGGCACAAGCACGAGGTGCACGTGATTGGGCATCAGGCAATGGGCGAGCACCTTGATGTCGTGCCGACGCGTGTAATGGCTCAGCAGGGACAGGTAGAAGAGCCGGTCGGAGTCGTCGAAGAAGACCCGCTGGCCACGATTGCCGCGTTGGGTCACGTGAAGGGGTACGCCGGCGACCACCTGGCGGGCCATGCGAGGCATAGGGCGAGGGGGAGCGAAGTGGCATCGCTCGAATGAGTGGAATAGCCACACAACGCCCCATCGCCGTCCCGCGCTGACATCGGAACCGGGCACGGTTCCCGACGCCGAAAAAACCGGGAAGCGTCCCCGGTTTTCGGTTTTCAGGACTTCGCGTCGCTCTTCTTCGCCGCCGGCGTGCAGTTCGCGATGACGCGCACGCGGTTGGGCGCCGACTTCAGGGTGAAGGAGACGGTCGTGTTCTTGCCCGCCTTCGCCGTGACCGTCTTCGTGACCGGCGTGTCGAGCCCGCTCGCGATCGAGGTCTTGCAGGTGACGTTCGCCTTTTCCTTGCTGACGAAGGTGACCACGAGCGGCATGCCGGACGAGGCCAGCACCTCGATGGCAAGTCCGTTCACCTTCGCGTCGATCTCGACGGGAAAGCTGGCGGCGGCGGGCACGGTGGCGGCGCAAAGCAGGACGGCAAGGGCGGTTCGCATGGCTTCCTCTAGAATCGCGGTATCGAGACTTCCTCCACAGCTTCCTCCATGACCTCCCTTTCCTGCAAGGCCATCCTGTCCGGCAATGCGCCCGCCGGCGTTCCCGTCACCCTGCGCGGCTGGGTGCGCACGCGCCGCGACTCGAAGTCCGGCCTCTCCTTCGTCCACGTGTCGGACGGCTCCTGCTTCCACCCGGTGCAGGTCGTCGCCGAGGGCAAGCTCGCCAACTACGAGTCCGAGGTGAAGCGCCTCACCGCCGGCTGCGCGATCGAGGCGGTCGGCACCATCGTGCCTTCGCCCGCCAAGGGCCAGCCCTTCGAGATGCAGGCCGCCGAGATCCGCGTCGTGGGCTGGGTCGAGGACCCGGACACCTATCCCATCCAGCCCAAGCCGCACACGATGGAATTCCTGCGCGAGGTGGCGCACCTGAGGCCCCGCACCAACGTGATCGGCGCCTGCTCGCGCGTGCGCCACACCCTCGCCATGGCGATCCACCGCTTCTTCCACGAGCGCGGCTTCCTGTGGGTGAACACGCCCATCATCACCGCCAGCGATGCCGAGGGCGCGGGCGAGCTCTTCCGCGTCTCCACGCTGGACCTCACGCACCTGCCGCGCACGCCGGAGGGCAGGACGGATTTCTCGAAGGATTTCTTCGGGCGCGAGGCGTTCCTCACGGTGTCCGGCCAGCTCAACGTCGAGACGTACTGCATGGCCCTCACGAACGTCTACACGTTCGGCCCCACCTTCCGCGCCGAGAACTCGAACACGAGCCGGCACCTGGCGGAGTTCTGGATGATCGAGCCGGAGATCGCCTTCGCGGACCTCTCGGACGACGCGGACCTCGCCGAGGCCCTCCTCAAGCACATCTTCCGGGCCGTGCTCGACGAGCGCGCCGACGACATGGCGTTCTTCGAGGAGCGCGTGGAGAAGGGCGTCATCGCCAAGCTCGAGTCGATGGTGAGCGCGCAGTTCGAGCGCATGGACTACACCGAGGCGATCAAGGTGCTCGAGGGCTCGAAGCAGAAGTTCGACTACCCGGTGAAGTGGGGCATGGACCTGCAGAGCGAGCACGAGCGCTACCTCGCCGAGAAGCACGTCGGCAAGCCCGTGATCCTCATGAACTACCCGAAGGAGATCAAGGCGTTCTACATGCGCCTGAACGACGACGGGCGCACGGTCGCCGCCCTGGACGTGCTCGCCCCCGGCATCGGCGAGATCATCGGGGGCAGCCAGCGCGAGGAGCGCCTGGACGTGCTCGATTCGCGCATCACCGCCACGGGCCTGGACCCCGCCGCCTACGGCTGGTACCGGGACCTGCGGCGCTACGGCACCGTCCCCCACGCGGGCTTCGGCCTGGGCTTCGAGCGCACGGTGGCGTACGTGACGGGCCTCGCGAACGTGCGCGACGTGATCCCGTTCCCGCGCACGCCGGGGCACGCGCGCTACTGAGCGGGCCCGCTTCGCGACGGGATGGTTGACCTGCGTCACGGGGGGAAACCGCGGTCGCGGGAACAATGGACTTGATCGCGGGCCATCCGGCCTCGCCCGAGCGCAGGCGCGGGCCGGTCGCGGGCGAAGGAGACCATCATGCATGCCATGCCGGCCGTAAGGATCGTTGCCATGGCCTTCCTGGCGGCGGCAGGCGCGTCGGTCGCGGCGCCGTTCGCCTACATCGCCAACTCCGGATCCGGGACGGTGTCGGTCATCGACACGGAAATCCGCGCCGTCGTCGTCACGGTGGCGGTAGGCAACGAGCCCTTCGGCGTTGCCGTGAACGCGGCAGGCACGCGGGCCTACGTCGGAAACCGGGCGTCCAACAGCGTTTCGGTCATCGATGGCGCGACCCAGACGGTCGTGAGCACCGTGGCGGTGGGCGTGGAGCCCATCGGCGTCGCCGTGAATCCCGCCGGCACGCGGGTCTACGTGGCCAATGGCGGCAGCGACACCGTCTCGGTCATCGATGCGGCGACCTCGTCGGTCGTCGCCACCGTGCCGGTAGGCAGGCAGCCTTTCGGAATCGTCGTGAATCCCGCCGGAACCCGGGTCTACGTCGCCAACCGCGGCGCGGGCAGCGTGTCCGTCATCGACGCCCTCGCCAACGCGGTCGTCTCGACCATCGTCGTCGGCGTCAGCCCGACCGGCGTCGCACTGAACGCTTCCGGCACGTCGCTCTACGTGGGGAGCGACGCCGCGCAATTCGTCTCGCTCATCGACACCGGCAGCAATGCGATGACGTTCGTCCTGCCGATGGACATCGCCCCGTGGGCGGTCGCCACTAATCGCGAGACCGGACAGATCTACGTGAGGGCCGCCGACGACAGGATCCGGTTCTCGAGTCCGGGCAATGATGCGCAGTTCAGCACCACTTTGCGCGTGGGAACGGGCCCCGGCGGCGCGGCCGCGAAGCCCGGCAGCACACGGGAACTCTACGTGGTGAATTCCGGATCCAACAGCGTGTCGCTGGTCGATACGCCCAACTTCCGCGTCCTGTCGACCATCGCGGTCGGGGAAAGGCCGATCGCCTTCGGCCAGTTCATCGCGCCCGCGTTGCCGGTGCCGGGCGGGAATCCTGAAATCAACCAGCACGGGCTGAGCGGGTCCTGGTACGAGGAATCGAAGAGCGGCCAGGGCATCCAGGTCGAGGTGTTCGCCGATCCGCTTTCGGGACAAGGGTCGGCGTTCGTGAGCTGGTTCACCTACGATTCGGTCATCGGCGGGGCGGAGCGCCAGCGCTGGTACACGGCCCAGGGTCCGGTGGCGACGGGGCAATCGAGCGCGACCCTGACGATCTACCAGAACACGGGGGGCAACTTCGAGGCGGGGCCGGCGACGACGGCCCGGGCGGTCGGGACGGCGACGCTGAGCTTCGATACGTGCTCGACGGGACTGTTCACCTACCGCTTCGAGGACGGCACCGGCCGCGCGGGCGCGATGCGCGTGAGGCGCATCATGAGGAACGTGACCTGCACGATGGCGGCCCCGTTTCCGGTCGATCCGGATTTCGCGCTGTCCGGGAATTGGTACGGGGGTCCGACCACCTCGGGCCAGGGCCTGTCGATCGAGTTCAATCCGGAGACGGGCGGGCTCTTCGCGGCCTGGTACACGTACCTGTCCGATGGCACCGCCGCGGGAGCGGGCGGTCAACGGTGGTACTCGGTGCAAGGCGCGGTCCTGTCGGGCATGCGGTCGACATTCGTGGTGCTCGTCGAGACGACCGGTGGCCTGTTCGACATGCCGACGACGCAGGAGACGAAATGGACGTCCGTCGGCTCCGGCATGCTGACGTTCCAGAGTTGCACGAGCGCCACCATGAGCTACACGTTCACCGCCGGCTCGCACATCGGGCGGTCCGGAACGCTCAACCTGAGCCGCATCGGGCCGATACCCGCGGGCTGCAGGATGTGACGACGCCGTAGCGGCACGCCGGCGGCCTCTCGCGGCACAATGCGCCTTTCGCCCGCGAAAGGCCGTCCATGAAGCTCGTCGGCACGCCCGACTCCCGTCTTGCGCGCATCGTGACCCGGTTCCGGCGCGCGCCGGGTCCTGCGCTCGGCTGACGGTGCCCGCTTGAAGCGGCCGTGGGCCGGATTCACCCAGTCGCCGGCCTTCGAGACCGCGCTCGCCTGGTACTTCGTCCTCGTCTGGGGCACGGGGTACCTCGCCACCAAGGCGGGCCTCGCCGAGGCGCCGCCCTTCACCTTCCTCACGCTGCGCTACGCCTTCGGCCTGTGCCTGCTCGTGCCCGCCATGCTGTGGCTCAGGCCGCGCTGGCCGGCGACGGGCGCCGAGTGGGGCCACGTGGTCGTCGCGGGCCTCCTGATGCACGCGGCCGGCCTCGGCGGCAGTCACTACGCGCAGTATCTCGGCATGTCGGCAGGGGTGACGGCGCTCATCCTGGGCATGCAGCCCCTCGCCACCGCGGTCTTCGTCTCGCGTTTCCTGGGCGAGCGCCTGGGCGGCCGGCAGTGGGCGGGCGTGGCCCTGGGCCTCGCGGGCGTCGCGCTCGTGGTGTGGCACAGGATCGACGTGCGCGCGGTCACCGCCGGAAGCCTCGTCGCGGTCCTCGTCTCGCTCGCCGCGGTGACGGCGGGCACGCTCTACCAGCGCGCGTTCTGTCCCCGGACGGACCTTCGCGCCGCCGCCCTCGTGCAGTTCGCGGCCTCGTTCGTCGTGCTCGCGCCGGCCGCGCTCGCGATCGAGGGCTTCCCCGTGCGCTGGTCGGCGACGCTCGTCCTGTCGATCGCGTTCCTGGTCATCTTCGCGTCGATCTTCGCCGTGAGCGCGCTGCACACGCTCATGCGGCGCGGGCACGCGACGCGCGTGACGAGCCTGCTCTACCTCACGCCCGTGGTGGCGGTCGCGCTGGAGGCGCTTCTCTACGGCGTATGGCCCTCAGGGCTTACCACCGCGGGCATCGTGCTTGCTTGCGCCGGCGTCGCGCTGGTCACGAGGCGGTGAACGTTCCTTGACGCAAGGCAGGCGCGCGGCGGCGGGCGGAGCACAATGAAGTCATGATCCCGTCGATCGCGCACCTGCGGTTGCAGCTGGACGAACTGGAGCACCGCGCCGAAACCGCGAGCACCGTCGCCGCCCGCCGGATGCTGCTCCTGGAGGTCGTCGCGCTCGAGCGGTCCCTGGGCGCGACCCACGAGCGCATCAAGCTCGATCCCCGCGAACTGGAGCTCATCCGCAAGCGCCTGCGGCGGCTTCGCGCCGTGGGCTGACCGGCCATCGAACCGCAGTCCTTGCAGGGTCCTTTCAGCCTCCTTTCAGGGGGCTTTCAAGGCGGCCCGATTTTCATGCGATGGGTCAAAACCGCGGGGGTGCCCGCTCCTAACGTGGGAGTCATCACACGGAGGGAGCAGACACATGGCAGCGATCCTGAATGCCGGCGCCGCGGGTCACGGCGAAACGGGTCACGAACACGGCCACTTCGGCCACTGGTGGAAATGGGCGATCCCGGTCGCCATCGGCGTCATCCTCGCGTTCATCCCGCCGCCGACGGGGCTCTCGCAGAACGCGTGGTACTTCTTCTCGCTCTTCTGCGTCATCGTCGCGGCGCTCGTGCTCGAGCCCATCCCGCCCGCGGCGACCGGCGTCGTGGCCATCACCGTGGCCGCGCTGCTCGCGCCCTGGACGCTCTTCACCGCCCAGCAGATGGCGGATCCGAAGTTCAAGCCCGCCGCCGCCGCGGCGAAGTGGGCCTTCTCCGGCTTCGCGAGCAACACCGTGTGGCTGGTGGGCGGCGCCTTCATGTTCGCCCTGGCCTACGAGAAGACGGGCCTCGGCCGGCGGATCGCGCTGCTGCTCGTGAAGGTGCTGGGCAAGAACTCGCTCATGCTCGGGTACGCCGCGACCATCGCCGACACGATCCTCGCGCCGTTCACGCCGTCGAACACCGCGCGCAGCGCCGGGACCATGTACCCGGTCTTCATCAACCTGCCGCCCATCTACAAGTCCCTGCCGAACGACGAGTCCTCCAAGCTCATCGGCGGCTACCTCCTGTGGACCACTTTCGCCGCGAGCTGCGTCACGAGCACGCTCTTCATGACGGGCTGCGCGCCGAACTTCCTGGCGCTCGACTTCATCCGCAAGATCGCGCACGTCGAGATCACCTACAAGCAGTGGTTCCTGGCCGCCGCGCCGTTCGCGATCCCGCTGCTGCTCGCCCTGCCGATCATCGGCTACGTGATCTACCCGCCCAAGCTCAAGAACAGCCCGGAGATCCCGGCCTGGGCCGGCGAGCAGCTGAAGGAGATGGGCTCGCTTTCGCGCAACGAGATCATCCTCACCGTGATGGTGCTCATCGCGATCGTGCTGTGGGTGACGGCGGGCGAGGTGATCGAACCGGCGATCGTGGCCTTCATGGTCATCTCGACGCTGCTCGTGCTGGGCGTCCTCAAGTGGGCGGACATGGCGCGCTACCACTCCGCGTGGACCACCATCGTGCTGCTCGCGACCCTCGTCGCGATGGCCGAGGGCCTCTCGAAGGTCGGGTTCATCAAGTGGTTCGCGGACTACGTCGGCTCCCACGTCGGCGGCCTGCCGCCCACGACGGTCCTCGTCGTCCTCATCACGGTGTACTTCTTCTCGCACTACTTCTTCTCGAGCCTCACCGCGCACACCACCGCGATGATGCCGATCATGCTGGGCGTGGGACTGGGGATGCCCGGCCTCGACCCGGCGAAGCTCGCCATGGGCCTCGCGCTCACCACCGGCCTCATGGGCGTCGTCTCGCCGTACGCCACGGGCGCCGCGCTGCCGTACTACAACAGCGGCTACATCTCCTCCGTGTCCTTCTGGAAGAACGGCACCATCTACGGGCTGATCTTCCTCGCGGCCCTGCTCGGGATCGGTCTCCCGCTGCTTTGAGAAGCCGCACGCCCGATGCGCGCCGCCGCCCCTGCCGGATCCCGTCCGGCCCGGGCGGCGGCGGCACGTGAGACGATCGCGGAACACGCCATGATCCGGGAAGACCTGCGCCTCTACGACGACTACCGCCTCTTCAAGAGCGGCGATCTCGAATGGGCCGTGGAGGAGATCGGGGCGGCGCCGCGGCTTCGGGCGGAGATCGCCGCCTTCCTCGCGAGCTGCGATCTCGAGCTCGACGCCCAGGTCCCGGATTTCGTCACGGTGCGCTCGCGGGGCCGGCTGGTCGCCTGCGCGGGCATGGGCGACGACATCGTGAAGTGCGTCGCCGTCTCCGCGTCCCTGCGCGGGGAGAACGTCACCGCGCGTCTCATCACGGAGGTGACGAACCTGGCGGCGGAGCGCGGGCAGTACCACCTGTTCCTCTACACCAAGCCCGAGAACGCTCCGCGCTTCGCCGGGTGCGGCTTTTACCCCCTGGTCGAGATTCCCGGGCGGGTCACGCTGATGGAGAACACGCCCACGGGCCTCTCGCGCTACTGCGGGGGGCTCGCCGCGCTTCGCCGGCCGGGCGCGCGCATCGGGAGCGTCGTGATGAACGCCAACCCCTTCACCTACGGCCACCAGTACCTCGCCGCGACGGCCGAGGCGGCCTGCGACTGGCTGCACGTCTTCGTGGTGGGCGAGAACTCCTCGCTCGTCACCTACGAGGACCGGTTCGCGCTGGTGCGCGAGGGCCTCGCGGGCTTCACCCGCACGACGCTGCACCCGGGCTCCCGCTACATGATCTCGAAGGCGACCTTTCCCAGCTATTTCCTGAAGGACCGCGGCATCGTCGACGCGTGCCACACGGCCATCGACCTGCGCATCTTCCGGGATTTCGTGGCGCCGGCGCTGGGCATCACCCACAGGTTCGTGGGCACCGAGCCCTTCTGCCCGGTCACGCGCAAGTACAACGCCGACATGAAGCACTGGCTGGCGGAGGCGCCCTCGGCGCACCCGGCGGTGACGGTCGTCGAGATCGAGCGCAAGGCGCGGGACGGCCAGGCCATCTCCGCCTCCGAGGTGCGCCGGCGCCTGCGCGGCGACGACTTCGAGGGCATGGCGGAACTCGCCCCGAAGGCGACCGTCGATCTCCTGCGGTCCAAGTACTTCGATCCGGCCGCCCGGCGCCCGACCGGGACGGGCTGAATCCCCACGATAGAGGTCAACCATGAAGATCATCAAGGACGCGGTGGCCGGCACGCTCGAATCGAGCGACCTGCTGGTGAAGGTGTCGCCGGGGGATCCCGGCCGGCTGGACATCCACGTGCGCAGCGAGGTGATGCGCCAGTTCGGCGAGCGCATCCGCGAGGTGGTCGAGGAGACGCTGGCCCGCCTGGGCGTGACGGCAGGCGACATCTCGATCGACGACAAGGGCGCGCTCGACTGCGCCGTGCGCGCGCGCGTTCAGGCCGCCGTGCTGCGGGCGGCAGGCGAGACGAAGCCCGACTGGGAGGCCCTGCGATGAAACTGCGCCGGAGCATGCTGTTCATGCCGGGATCGAACGCCGCCATGCTGAGCACGGCGTTCGTCTTCAGGCCCGATTCGATCATGTTCGACCTCGAGGACGCGGTGGCCCTGCGCGAGAAGGATTCGGCGCGGCTGCTCGTCTTCCACGCGCTTCGCCACCCGGCCTACCGCGGGATGGAGAAGGTCGTGCGCATCAACGGGCTCGACACGCCCTTCGGCCCCGAGGACCTGGAGGCCGCCGTGCGCGGCGGCGCCGACATCGTGCGCCTGCCCAAGACCGATTCGGCCGACGACGTGCGGCGCCTGGAATCGGAGGTCGCGCGCATCGAGCGGGCCTGCGGCCGCGAGGCCGGCTCGACGCAGCTCATGGCGGCGGTCGAATCGGCCTCGGGCGTGGTGAACGCCGTGGCCATCGCGAGCGCGAGCCCCCGCATGATGGGCATCGCGCTCGCGGGCTTCGACTACGTGATGGACATGCAGACCGAGCGCGGCGACGGCACGGAGCTCTTCTACGCCCGCTGCGCGGTCCTGCACGCGGCGCGCGTCGCGAAGATCGACGCCTTCGACGTCGTCTTCCCGGACGTGAACGACGAGGCCGGCTTCCTGCGCGAGGTGGAGCTGATCCGAAAGCTCGGCTTCAACGGCAAGTCCCTCATCAACCCGCGCCAGATCGAGCTGCTGCACAACGCCTACGCGCCCACCGAGGAGGACGTGGAGCACGCGAAGCGCGTGGTCGCCGCGGCCGAGAAGGCCGAGCGCGAGGGCCTGGGCGTCGTTTCCCTCAACGGCCGGATGATCGACGCGCCCATCGTGGACCACGCGCGGCGCGTGATCCGCAGCGCCGCCGCCTCGGGAGTGCGCCAATGAGCACCGCCTATCCGGGCCTCGAGCCCTTCGCCGGCGCCACCGCCGCCACCCCCTGGCTGCGCGACCCGGTGCAGAAGCTGCGCCGCAAGATCCTCCCCTCGCTCGAGGAGGCCATCCGCCGCACCGGCCTTCGCGACGGCATGACGATCTCCTTCCACCACGGCTACCGCGAGGGCGACCGCGTCATCAACCACGTGGTGCAGGTCCTCGCCGACCTGGGCTTCAAGGACCTGACGCTCGCCTCGTCCTCGCTCATGAACTGCAACGCGCCGCTCATCGAGCACATCCGCAACGGCGTGATCCGGCGCATCTACACCTCGGGCATGCGCGGCAGGTTGGCCGAGGCCATCTCCAACGGCCTCATGGCGGAGCCGATCCACGTCCATTCGCACGGCGGCCGCGTCCACCTCATCCAGAAGGGCGAGATCGCCATCGACGTCGCGTTCCTGGGCGTCTCGGCCTGCGACGAGTCCGGCAACGCGAACGGCGTCACCGGCCGCTCGCGCTGCGGCTCGCTCGGCTACGCCCGGGTCGACGCGCACTTCGCGAAGCAGGTGGTGATACTCACCGAGGAGATCGTCCCGTTCCCGAACCTCCCGGCCAGCATCCGCCAGGACCAGGTGGACTGGATCGTGCAGGTCGAGCAGGTGGGCGACCCGTCCAAGATCAGCACGGGCGCGGCGCGCGTGACGAGCGACCCGCGCGAGCTGCTCATCGCGCGCTTCGCCGCGGACGTGGTCGAGCACGGCGGCTACTTCGAGGAGGGCTTCTCGCTGCAGACGGGCTCGGGCGCCTCCTCCACGGCCGTCACGCGCTTCCTCGAGCAACGCATGCGGCGCAAGGGCATCACGGCGTCCTTCGCCCTGGGCGGCGTGACCGGCAGCATCGTCGACCTGCACAAGAAGGGGCTCATCGGGAAGATCGTCGACACGCAGAGCTTCGACGCCGACGCGGCCGAATCCCTGCGCACCTCGCCCGGGCACTTCGAGGTCTCGACCAACGAGTACGCGAACCCCGGCTCCAAGGGGACCTTCGTCGACCGCATGGACGTCGTGATCCTCTCCGCGCTCGAGGTGGACGTCGATTTCAACGTGAACGTGCTCACGGGTTCCGACGGCGTGATGCGCGGCGCCTCGGGCGGCCATTGCGACGTGGCCGCCGCCGCCAACCTGTCGGTCGTGGTGGCGCCGCTCATCCGCAGCCGCATCCCGACCGTCGTGAAGCGGGTGACGACCATCGTGACGCCCGGGGAATGCATCGGCGTCCTCGTGACCGACCACGGCATCGCCGTGCACCCCTCGCGGCCCGAGGTCGCGGACCGATTGCGCCGGGCGGGGCTGCCGGTGATGAGCATCGGGGACCTGCACGCGCGGGCACTCGAGATCAGCGGCACGCCGCGGCCGATCGACTTCCTCGACCGGATCGTGGGCCTCGTCCGCTTCCGCGACGGCACCGTGCTCGACGCGGTGCGCCAAGTCAAACCGCTTTCCTGAACTTTCCAAGGAGAAGAGAGATGCCCGATTACAACGAACACCCCGTCATCCTCGACGACATGCTCGCGCGCCGCGAGACCCGCGTGGCCTCGCGCAACCGCCTGCTCGCCCGCCACGGCCGGCCGGTCGTCACCTTCACGCTCGTCACGCCAGGCCCGCTCAAGGACACGCCGGCCACGCGCCTGCTGTACGAGGAGGGGCGGCACGCGCTGTGCCTCGTGCTGGGCGGCGGGGAGTTTCCGCTCGTCGGCACCGTGGACGAGTACCTGCCGACGGGTCCCGAGGGCTTCCGCGTGGTGGACGCCGATCCCGTCGTCCTCAAGTACAAGCTCGCCTCGCTGGAGGCCTCCCATCCCCTGGGCCGCCTGTGGGACCTCGACGTGACCGGCGTGGACGGCCACACGGTCTCGCGCCAGGATGTCGGCATGCCGCCGCGCCAGTGCCTCGTGTGCGGCGAGCCGGCCCACGCCTGCGCGAGGGCGGCCCGCCATCCGCTGGAGGAGGTGGAGCGCGCGATCCGGAGCCTCATCGATGATTACCGCCTGCGCCCGGAACCCTGATCGCGCCGCGCCGGCGCCGGATCGGGCGCCGGCCGTGGGTGCCCTCGCGCGCGAGGCGCTCGTGCGCGAGCTCGAGCTCACCCCCAAGCCCGGCCTGGTCGACCGAGCGCACACGGGGTCCCATCGCG